>CAZMRX010000068.1:0-13147 GCA_964568755.1 uncultured Acidobacteriota bacterium
GAACATCTCTTCCAGCTGGGCCAGAGCAATCTTGGGCATCAGCTCACCCGCGATCTCGCCACGGTCCGCCGAACACTTAGTATGCGAAGTTGATAGTAGATGAAGAGAGACGCGTAGCGATAGGGGGGACTTCGGTATCCGTAGGGAGAGTGAGGGTATCTGATACCACGAGTGTGGAGGGTGCCAGGCCCCGAGGGGCAGAGCTGCGGCGCAGTGAAGGTCACAGGTCCCGGCGGTCTAGGGGGCTCCGGACCGGGCGGGGGGATCGGTTGGGCCCATGAGTGTAGATGAGAGTCGTGGCCACATCGCTGTGTCCGAGGAGTTCCTGGATGGTCCGGATATCGTGGCCCGACTCGAAGAGGTGCGTGGCAAACGAGTGTCGGAGGGTGTGACAGGTAGCCGGCTTGGTCAGGCGGGCGGCGCGCACCGCGATCGAGAACTCCCGTTGCATCATGCTCTCGTGGATGTGAGGGCGGCGGCGCTCGCCACTGGAACGGTCGGCGCGGAGGCGGGTGGCGGGAAACACCCATTGCCACGGCCAGTCGCGCTGGCTGCGACCGTGCTCCGGGGCCAGGCTGGGAGCGACCGGCACCGATCCGGCTCCCGCGGCGAGATCGGAGTCGTGAAGAAGCTTGACCTTGTCCAACTGCTGGCGCAGCGGGACGAGCAGGCGCTCGGGGAGAATCGTGATGCGGTCGCGCCGGCCCTTCGCGTCCTTGACGCGGATCTCCTTGCGTTCGAGGTCGAGGTCCTGGATCCGGAGTGTGCAGCACTCGCGTAGGCGGAGGCCCGAGCCGTACATCAGCGCCGCCATCAGCCGGTGCGGTCCGCGCAGGTGGAGCAGCACGACGCGCACCTCTTCGCGCGAGAGCACGACCGGCCGCCGGGCGCTGGGTCTGGCTCGTGTGATCTGGTCGAGTCCGACGAGCTTTCGCTCCAGGACGTGACGAAAGAGGAACAGGAGCGCGTTGAACGCCTGATTCTGCGTGGCCGCGCTCACGTTCGCGTCGCTCCCCAGGTGATTCAGGAACGCCCGCACTTCGCGAATGCCCAGCAGCTCGGGGTGGATGCGCCCGCTGAACCAGAAGAACCGGCGCACCCAGGCGAGGTAGGAGCGCTCCGTGTTCGAGCTGTAGTGGCGGGCGCGAATGGCGGCGGTCGTCCGCTTGAGCAGCGCCGCCAGCCAGGCCCTGCCGGTCGCCTGAGAGTGCGCCTCGCGGGCGGGCCCCGGGTGTGCAACCGACTGTCCGGGGATCGAGACGCCCTCCGGAGTCGCGGCCGCCGGGAGCGCTGGCTCGAGTGGGTTCCGCTGTGGATCTTCCAAGCATCCTCCTTTGGAGCGGGGTCACGGCATCAGGTCGAAGGGGCTTTGCACGCCGCGGCCGCCCCGGTTGAGCACGTGGGTGTAGATCATCGTGGTCGAGACGTCGCTGTGGCCGAGCAGCTCCTGGATCGTCCGGATGTCGTAGCCGGTCTCGAGCAAGTGGGTGGCGAACGAGTGGCGCAGGGTGTGACAGGTCGCGGGCTTCGAGAGGCCGGACGCTCGCACCGCCTCGGCGAACACGCGCTGGAGCAGCGACTCATGAAGGTGGTGGCGGCGCCTTTCGCCGCTCGGCTTGTCCACGTAGATGCGCCGGGCCGGGAATACCCATTGCCAGGGCCACTCGCGCGAGGCGTTCGGGTACTTGCGGGCGAGCGCGTCGGGCAGGGCGACGTAGCCGGCGCTGCCTTCGAGGTCGCGCTGGTGCAGGCGCTCGACGCGCTGGAGATGCTGGCGCAGGGCCGGGACGAGCCGGGCCGGCAGCACGGTCAGGCGGTCCTTGCGCCCCTTGCCGTCGCGGACGAGGATCTCGCCGCAAAGGAAATCCACGTCCTTGACGCGGAGCCGGCAGCACTCGAGCAGGCGCAAGCCGCTGCCGTACATCAGCGAGCACATGACCCAGGGGACGCCGCGCAAGTGCCGGAGCAGGTCCTGCACCTCGCTCCGCGCGAGCACGAGCGGCAGGCGGATGGGACGCTTGGCCCGCGGGGTTTCCTCGAGGCCGGCGAGCTCGCGGCCGAGCACGTCGCGATACAGGAACAGGATCGCGGCGAAGGCCTGGTTCTGGGTGGACGCGCTCACCTGACCCGCGATCGCGAGGTGCGCGAGGTAGGCCGTCACCTCCGGGACCCCCAGCACGTCGGGGTGGCGCCTGCCGTGGAACAGGATGAAGCGCCGGATCCAGCCGAGGTACGCCTTCTCGGTTCGGACGCTGTAGTGCCGTCCGCGAATGGCGAGACGCACGCGCTCGAAGAGGCGCGGCGGTTGCGGTGGCTGTGGCGCTTGCGACGCGGGCTGGAGCGGGGACGGAACCTGCGGCGACTCTCCCTCGGACACTGGGGCCTCCACTCGCGCCCGCCGGGGAGAGCGGCGGTCGGGTGCGATGCGGCAAGCCTAGCGTGGGGGTGGGACAGGGTGGGTCCGAAGACGGGCGTGCGCGGCCAAGAAGTTGGATGGATGGGAAGTCGCGTCTCGTGCCCTAGACTGAACAGGTGAACGCGCGTCGCGCCGTCGCCCTCTCGGTCGTCGCGGTGGCGTGCCTGGGCTCGTGCGGAGACGACGTGAGCGACCCGGCCTTCGTGGACGTGCGGGTCGCCTACGTTTCACGGCTCCCGGCGGGATGCCCCGACGGCGGCAACATCTGCTACCCGATGTGCGCGCACAGCAATGCCCCGGCCGGGGTCCAGGCGGTCGTGCCGCTCTGGGGGGCGCCGACCTTGCGGCTCACCGAGGCCGGGCCCGGGCGCTACGAAGGAGTCCTGACCGCGGTGCCGACGAACACGCGGCTGCAGCTCTACGGCCGCGACATTGTTGTGTGCTGCTTCGATGCCTGCAACTACCCGCCGGTGCTCGAGGACATCCTGCTGAACGGGACGAAGCTCACCGCCGTCGTGCGAGACGGGCTGCCAGCGGGCGTGCGGGCGGCCCTCGAGTTCAGCGTGGACGGACGCGGGGCGATCCGCCAGTGACGGCGGACCGCCCGCTCCGCGATGTTCGCCGCTCCGCTACTCCTTGACCCAGGTCGGCAGCCGGCCCGGGGTCCAGGGCGCGCCCGCCTTCTCCATCGCGGTCTCGAGCGCCCGCAGGTCGGTGTCGACGAGCGTGCGCAACGTGGCGAGCTGCTTCTCGAACGCGTCCGCCGCGTCGGCGTAGGCCTTGCGGCTGGTGCCGGTCGGCGCGACGGTGGCCGACCACTGGGCACCCACGATCGCGCGGATGCGGTCGGTGGTGGTCATCGGCGTCGCCTCGTAGCGCGCGCCCAGGACGCGGTCGCCGCGCAGGCCGATCAGCAGATCGTCGAGCGCGCGCTCGATGCGCCGGGCCTCGGCGCCGAGCGCGGGGTCCGCGGCGGGCGTGTCGTCGATCGCCTTCTTCGCCGCCTTGAGGCGGGTCTGCGCCTCCTCGGTCGCCTCGACGGCGCCGAGCACCGCGCGCTGCAGGCGCGCCGTCTTCTTCTGGAACGCCAGGAGCTCGGCCGCGTCCGGTGCCTTGAGCGTCTGAAGGCCGAGCGACTCGACCGAGAAGCTCTGCGGGGTGCCGAAGGGCTGGAGCACGCCGTCCACGCGCTTCTCGAAGGACACACTGTAGCTTCCGGGCACGACGAGCGGCCCCTCGGGCGGGTCGAAGAAGGGGTTGTCGGCGGGCGGCGGCGTCATGCGGGTGGGGTTGGCGGGCGGGAAGCGCAGGTCCCACGCGACGCGCGAGAAGCCGGCCTTCGATGGACCGGTCAGGCGGCGCACGACGTTGCCGTCGGCGTCCTTCACGGTGAGCACGACGGCGGGGTCCTCCTCACGCGCCTCGGCGCGAAGCTCGGCGTGGGTCGGATACGCGAGCTCGACGCCCTTCTTGTCCGCCTCCTTCTCGGCGTCGAGGCGCGCCTTGCGTTTCGTCTTGACCTCCTCCTTCAGGTAGTAGGTGAAGACGGCGCCAAACGGCGGGTTGGGCGCGGTGAACAGGGTCTCGCCCAGGAACGACTTGCCCTTGAGGCCGAGCGGGGTCGAGGGGATGTAGGCGAGCGCCTTCTTGACGGGAAAGGTCACGGCCGCGCCCTCGAGCAGCGCCGGCGTCGCAACCCGTAGCGGCGTGAGGTCGTCGAGCACGTAGAAGCCGCGCCCGAACGTCGCGACCACGAGGTCGCCCTCGCGCTTCTGGATCGCGAGGTCGCGCACGGGAATCGTGGGCAAGCCGCCCTTGAGGCGCAGCCACTTCGCCCCGCCGTCCTTGGAGAAGAACAGCCCGAACTCCGTGCCGACGAAGAGCAGCTCCTTCTGGGCCGTGTCCTCGGCGATGGTCCAGGCGGCGCCGCTTCCCGGCAAGTCGGAGGAAACGGAGGTCCAGCTGCGGCCACGGTCGCTGCTCTTCAGCACGTAGGGCTTGAAGTCGCCGCTCTTGTGGTTGTTGAAGGTGGCGTAAACGAGGTCCTTGTCGAAGCGCGAGGCGAACAGGTCGCTGACGTACGACAGCTCCGGCACGCCCGGGAAGCTGTCCTGGCGGCGCCATGTCTTGCCGCCATCCTCGGTCACCTGGACCAGGCCGTCGTCGGTGCCGACGTAGAGAAGCCCCGGCACGAGCGGCGACTCGTCGAGCGAGACGATGTTGCCGTAGACCGAGGTCGACTGGTGCTTGGCCACGGCGTCCGGGCCCCACAGCTTGCCCATCACCTTGAGCTTGTTGCGGTCGAGCTGGCGGGTGAGGTCGGCGCTGATCGGCACCCAGCTGTCGCCGCGGTCCTCGCTCTTGAAGACGCGCTGGGCGGCGAAGTAGAGCCGCGTGTGCTGGTGCGGCGAGAGCACGAGCGGGCTGTCCCAGTTCCAGCGCAGCGGCGCGTCGCCGAGCGCCTCGTGCGGCTGGATCAGGACCTGCTCGCCGCTCTTGCGGTCGTAGCGGGCCAGCACGCCGTGCTGCAGCGTGGAATAGACGATGTTGGGGTCGGTGGGGTCGATGCGGGCGTGGAAGCCGTCGCCGCCCCAGGTGACGAACCAGTCGCTGTTCATCGCCCCGTGCTCGGTGAGCGTGCGCGAGGGGCCGCCGAGCGTGTTGTTGTCCTGGGTGCCGCCGTAGACGTAGTAGACGGGCGAGGAGTTGTCGACGTCCACCCGGTAGAACTGCGTCACCGGCAGGTTCTCGAAGAAGCGCCAGGTGGCGCCGCGGTCGAAGCTCTCGTAGAGGCCGCCGTCGCCGCCGACCAGGTAGTGGTCGGTGTCGTCGGGGTCGATCCAGATCACGTGGTTGTCCACGTGCTTGTAGCGCTCGCCCAGGTTGCGCCAGGTCTTGCCGGCGTCGTCGGACACCTTCAGGAACACGTCCATCGAGTAGAGGCGCTCCGCGTCCTTCGGGTCGACGAAGATCTCCTGGTAGTACATCGCCTGGGGGCTGTAGTCGGAGCGCTTCTCCCAGGTCTCGCCGCGGTTCGTCGAGCGGTAGGTTCCGCTCGCCTTGGCGGCCGCGGCGGTCTCGACCAGCGCGTAGACGGTGTCGGGATCGGTGGGTGCGATCGCGAGGCCGATGCGGCCCATCTCCTCCTTCGGCAGGCCGCTCGTGATCTTGCGCCAGGTCTTGCCGCCGTCGGTCGTCTTGTGGAGCGCCGACTCCGGGCCGCCGTTGATCAACGTGAAGACGTGGCGCCGCCTCTGCCAGGCGCTCGCGAGCAGCACCTCCGGGTCGCGCGGGTCCATCACCACGTCGCTCACGCCGGTGTTCTCGGAGATCGTCAGGATGGCCGACCAGGTCTTGCCGCCGTCGCTCGTCTTGTAGAGGCCGCGCTCGCCGCCCGGCGCCCAGAGCGGCCCTTGCGCGGCGACGTAGACGATGCTCGAGTCCTTGGGGTGGATCAGGATCTTGCCGATGTGCCCGGAGCTCTTGAGGCCGACGTTCTTCCAGCTCCTGCCGCCGTCGACACTCTTGTAGACGCCGTCGCCGTAGCCGACGCTGCGCTGCGAGTTGTTCTCGCCGGTGCCGACCCACACCACGTTCGGGTTCGCGGGGTCGATCGTGACGCACCCGATCGAGTAGGAGCCCTCGCCGTCGAAGACGGGGGTCCAGGTGGTCCCGGCGTTCTCGGTGCGCCACACCCCTCCCGAGGCCACGGCCAGGAACCAGCGCTTCTTGTCGGTCGGGTCCACCGCCACGTCGGCGATGCGGCCGGACGTGACGGCCGGGCCGATGCCGCGCAGCGCGAGACCCGACCAGGTCTCGGCCGACCAGACGGGCTTCGGCTTGTCGTCCTCGGCCTTCTTGTCGGCCGGCTTCACGGCCTTCGCGGCCTCGGGCTTCGCAGCGGGCTTCGCGGCGGCCGCGGGCTTGGCCGGCGCCGCTTTCGCCTCCGGCGCGGCCTCCTGCGCGGTGGCCCGCAGGCTCACGGCAACGGCGATCGACAGCAGTGTGATCCAGGAGATCAGCTTCTTCACGGGTAGCTCCAAGAAATGAAGTCCGACCGGCGCGCCATTCTGTTCGCAGTCGAGACGACCACGCAAACCGCGGGACCGCCGCGGAAGACGATGGCCCACGGCAGAGCCCACGGCCGGAGAGCCACGGGTAGCGGCGGATCCCGAGGGCTCCCGTGGCGGGTCCTCCCGCTGGCTCATGGACCCGACATGGGAAGCGGGACCGCCGCGGAAGACGATGGTCCACGGCAGACCCCACGGCCGGAGAGCCACGGGTAGCGGCGGATCCCGAGGGCTCCCGTGGCGGGTCCTCCCGCTGGCTCATGGACCCGACATGGGAAGCGGGACCGCCGCGGAAGACGATAGCCCACGGCAGACCCCACGGCCGGAGAGCCACGGGTAGCGGGGGCCCGCGGTACACTCCCCCGCGATGGACCGGCCTCGCCTGACCCGCCGCCTCGACGGCTTCGGCACCTCGATCTTCGCCGAGATGACGGCCCTCGCGCGGCGCCACAACGCCATCAACCTCGGCCAGGGCTTCCCCAACTTCGACGGCCCCGAGTTCGTGAAGCAGGCCGCGGTCGAGGCCCTGTGCGCGGGCCACAACCAGTACGCGCCGATGCCGGGCCTGCCGGCGCTGCAGCAGGCGGTGGCCGACCACCAGCGGCGCTTCTATGGCCTGACGTACGACCCCGCGAGCGAGATCACCGTCCACGCCGGGGCGACCGAGGCGCTGTGCGCCACGATCGCTGCGCTCCTCGATCCGGGCGACGAGGTCGTCGTGTTCGAGCCGTTCTACGACGCCTACCTGCCCGGGATCGCGATGGCCCAGGCCGAGGCCCGCGTGGTGCGGCTCACGCCCCCCGAGTTCCGGCTCGACCCGGCGGCGCTCGAGGCCGCGATCTCGAAGAAGACGCGGCTCGTGCTGCTCAACTCCCCCAGCAACCCGGCCTGCAGCGTCTTCACGCGCGCCGAGCTCGAGACGGTCGCGGCGCTCGCGGTGCGCCACGACCTGGTGGTGGTCACCGACGAGGTCTACGAGCACATCGTGTTCGAGGGCACGCACGTGCCGATCGCCTCGCTGCCGGGGATGCGCGAGCGCAGCGTCTCGATCTCCTCCTCCGGCAAGACCTTCAGCCTGACCGGCTGGAAGGTCGGCTGGTCGTGCGCGGCTCCCCCGCTCGCGGAGGCCGTGCGGGCGGTGCACCAGTTCGTGACGTTCGCGGTCTCGACGCCGTTTCAGCACGCGGTCGCCGCGGCGCTCGGAACGGGCGACGACTACTACGCCGCGCTGCGCGACGACTACCGCACGCGCCGCGACCGCTTGTGCGACGGGCTCGAGGCGGCGGGCTTCGGCGTGAGCCGGCCCGCGGGCACCTACTTCGCGCTCGCCGACGTGCGGCCTCTCGGCTACCACGACGACCGGGCGTTCTGCCGGCACCTGGTCGAGACGATCGGCGTCGCGGCGATCCCGGTGAGCGCTTTCGCCCAGGACCGCCACTTGAAGCACCTGGTGCGCTTCGCCTTCTGCAAGGACGACGCGACGCTCGACGAGGGTCTGCGGCGGTTGCGCAAGCTCAAGGCCTGACCCTGGACACGCTGGTCGTCGCCGTCTTCCTGGTCGTCTACCTCGGGATGCTGCTGGGCGAGATCCCGGGCCTCGCGCTCGACCGCACCGGCGTCGCGCTGCTCGGCGCGCTCGTGCTGGTGGCCTCGGGGCGGGTGACGCCCGACGCCGCGTGGCGCGCCGTGGACGTGCCGACGCTCGCGCTGCTGTTCGGCCTCATGGTCGTCTCGGCGCAGCTCCGGCTCGGCGGCTTCTACACCTGGATCACGCGCCGGATCGTGGCGGCCGAGGTCGGGCCGGCGGCGCTGCTCGGCCTGGTGGTGGCCGCGGCGGGAGCACTGTCCGCGCTGCTGGCGAACGACATCGTCTGCCTGGCGATGGCGCCGCTGCTGGTCGAGGGGTGCCTGCGCCGCAGGCTGGACCCCGTGCCGTTCCTGCTGGCGCTCGCGTGCGCGTCGAACGTCGGCTCGGCTGCGACCTTGATCGGCAACCCGCAGAACATGCTGATCGGCCAGGCGCTGCGGCTGCCGTTCGCGGGCTTCCTGAAGGACGCGCTGGCGCCGTCGGTCGTGGGGCTGGTCGTGGTCTGGGCGCTCATCCGGCTCGCGGTGCGCGGGCGCTGGACCACCGAGGCCGCCGGTCCCACGGTCGAGGCCCCGCCCCTCGACCGCTGGCAGACGGCGAAGGGCCTGCTGGTGCTGGCGGCACTCGTCCTCGGCTTCCTGTTCACGGGCGTGCCGCACGAGGTGCTGGCGCTCGGCGGCGCCGCGCTCCTGCTCACGAGCCGCCGCATGGCCTCGCGCGAGCTGATCGGTCTCGTGGACTGGCACCTGCTCGTGCTGTTCATGGGGCTGTTCGTCGTCAACCACGCCGTTGCGGAAGCGGGGCTCGCCGTCCAGGCGAACGCGGCGCTGCGGAGCGCGGGCGTCGACCTCGCCGACGGGCGCTTCCTGTTCGGCGTGACGGCGGTGCTCTCCAACCTGGTGTCGAACGTGCCGGCGGTGATGCTGCTGCTGCCGCACGCGAGCCACCCGCTCGCGGGGCCGATCCTGGCGCTGTCCTCGACCCTCGCCGGCAACCTGCTGATCGTGGGCAGCATCGCCAACATCATCGTCGTGGAGCAGGCGGGGGCGCTCGGGATCCGCATCGGCTGGCGCCGGCACGCGCGCGCCGGGATCCCTGTGACGCTCGCGACGCTCGGGCTCGCCGCGGCCTGGCTCTGGCTGCGAGCCCGCTAGAGGTTCAGCACCGGTCGGAGCGCGCCGGGCGGCGCGTCGCCCTCGTACATCACGCGCTCCAGGAACAGGCCCGACGGCGGGGCCGTGAGCGTCGCGGGGACGTCGGACGGCTCGCGCAGGAAGCGCTCGGCATCCTTCGGCGTGAGACCGCCGCGGCCGGCCTCCGCGATCACCCCTACCAGCCGGCGCACCATCTTCCACAGGAAGTGCGAGCCGGTGACCCGGAGCAGGATCAGCTCGCCCGCCTCGGCCACCTCGACGCGCTCGATCTTGACGCGCGTGTCGCCCTCGCGGGCATCGGCGTCCGAATAGGAGCGGAAGTCGTGCATGCCCTCGAACACCCGGGCGGTCGCCGCCAGCGCCCCGAACTCGAGCGGGTCCTTGATCCACCACACGAACGGCTTGCCGAAGGCCGTGCGCCGGCGCGCGATCTGGTACAGGTACGAGCGCGCCACGGCCGAGTGCCGCGCGTGGAACTGCCGCGCGACCTTCTCGACCCTCAGCAGGTTCACGTCGGCGGGCAGCTCGTCGTTGAGCACGCGGCGCAGCGTCGGCGGCGGCAGGCGTGTCTCGAGGTCCAGGTGCGCCACCTGGTGCAGCGCGTGGACTCCGGCGTCGGTGCGGCCGGCCCCGTAGCTCTCGAAGTCGGTGCGCTTGGCCGCCTTCAGCACCGCCTCGTGCAGCGCCCCCTGCACCGTGCGCGCGTTCCGCTGGATCTGCCAGCCGGAGTAGCGCGTGCCCACGTACTCGAGATCGAGCCTGAAGCGAGCCATCGCCGACTAGGCTACACGACTCCTGCTATCCTCGTGGCCGGTGCGCCTGCGCGTCCTGTCGTACAACATCCACCGCGCGATCGGCGTCGACCGGCGCTTCCGGCCGGAGCGCGTGGTCTCGATCATCTCGAACTACAACCCCGACGTCGTGATGCTGCAGGAGGTCGACGAGGGCGTCCCGCGCTCGCGCGAGCTCGACCTGGCCCGCGAGCTGGCGCGGGCGCTCGACTTCCAGCACTACGCGATCGGCCACAACGTGCGCCTGCGCAAGGGCCGCTACGGCAACGCCACGCTCAGCCGCTGGCCGATCAGGCGCGAGCGCAACATCGACCTGACCGTCGGCTTCCTGCGCCGGCGCGGCTGCCAGCACACGCGGATCGCGGTGCGCACGCCCGGCGGCGCGACGAAGCGGCTCGAGGTCTTCAACCTGCACCTGGGGCTTTCGGCGCGCGAGCGCGAGCGGCAGGTGTCGCTGCTGGTGCGGTCGAAGGAGTTCGCCGCGCTGCCGTTCGGCGTCCCGACGCTCGTGGCCGGCGACACCAACGACTGGCGCTCGCTGCTGCGGCCGCTGTTCGTGGACATGCTCGGCTTCCGCTCCGCCACCGGCGGCAACGACGAGCGCGAGCGCGCGACCGCCACCTTCCCGTCGTTCTTCCCGCAGGGCGCCCTCGACCGCGTCTACTACCGCGGCCCGCTGCGCCTCGTCGGCGCCCGCCGCTGCCGCCTCGCGATGTCCCGCGTCGCGAGCGACCACCTCCCGGTCATCGTCGACTTCGACCTTTAGGGGGGGCTCGGGGGGCGCGATGCCCCCCGCTAGCCATCCAACATGTGGCTTCGTTGTCCGTTCTTCGCTGCCCCGCGGCAGCTCAGGCTCCGCGCAGCGACCAGCCGAGCAGAAGCAGCCCGATCGCGACGATCCAGCTGCCGGCCACGCGCACGGCGACGCGCGCCCACGAGGAGCGCAGCGCGACGACCAGCGCCGCGGCCAGCGCGACCGTGACGAACAGCGTCGCCACGATGCCGACGAGACCGAGCGCGCCGAGCTTCGCCTGCGACATGGCGGAGCCGTTGAGATAGCCGTGAAGCAGGCCGAGCGCGAGCGAGAGCCCGCTCACCCACTCCGCGCGCAGCGGCGCCTCCCCCGCCACGAGGCCCCCGAGCGCCAGGAACGAGAGCGTCGTGAGGGCCGTCGCGCTGCTGATCGACGGGAAGGCGAGGCCGACGAGACCGCCCGCGAGCCACGCGGCGGGCAGGGCGAAGAGCGTGAGGCGCCCCGCGCGCGAGCCGCGCTGGCCGGCCAGGAGCGCGATCGCGAGCGCCGGCAGCAGGTCCTCCGGCGTGAGCGCGAAATGCGACACACCGTCGTAGAAAGGCCCGAGGCCGGTGTTCACGAGGTGGGCGTGCGAGGTGGCGGGCAGCAGCAGGAGAGCCAGGGCTGCGGGGGCGATGCGGCGGAGCGGGAGCCTCACGCGAACGCCCGCCACAGGAAGTAGGCCCCGGCCGCGGCCACCAGGGCGCCCGCCGCGCGCAGCGCCAGCCTCCCCCAGCCCCAGCGGTGGATCGCTCCGATCCCGATGCCGATCGCGTGGAGCGTGCCCGTCGCCACCACGAAGCCGACGCTGTAGAGCAGGCCGCTTGCGCCGGCGGGCAGCTCCGTGCCGTGCGCGTGGCCGTGGAAGATGGCGAAGAAGCCGACGATCAGGGCGGCGGACCACAGCGGCGGCCGCCACTCGGCGAGCACCGCGACTCCGAGCAGGATGCCGGACAGCGCGATCCCGGCCTCGACTCCCGGCAGGGGCACCCCCACGAGCCCCAGCATCCCGCCGAAGGCCATCACCATCGGGAACGTCACCGGCAGGATCCATACCGCCGGGGCGCCGAGCTGGGCGCCCCACAGGCCCACTGACACCATCGCCAGCACGTGGTCGAGGCCGGAGACCGGGTGGTGCAGCCCGGCGAGGAAACCCTCGGCGCGCCCCTGCTCGACGTGTGCCCACGCGAGCGCCGGCCAGAGCGTCGCGGCCGCGGTCAGCGCGGCCCGGGGCCACGCCATCCGCGTCTTCATCGCGCCCCTCCCAGGAGGACGAGCGTGCGCTGGATCGTCCAGTACGCGCCCAGGGTGCCGACGGCGTAGCCGGGCAGCCGCTCCACGAGCCGCGGCCAGCGCACCTCCAGCACGCGGAAGGAGCGCTCCAGCAGGACCACCAGCAGGACGAAGGCCACCTGCCCCAGCTCGACGCCCACATTAAAGAGGAGTAGCGCGAGCGGGATCTCGGCCTGCGGCAGGCCCATGGCGGTGAGACCGCTCGCGAAGCCGAAGCCGTGGAGCAGGCCGAAGGCGAAGGCCACCACCCAAGGGTGGCGGATCGTGAAGCTCGTCTCGCCGCGCCAGGTGCGGACCACCTCCGGACCCAGGAACAGGATGCTGAGCGCGATCGCGGCATTGAGCGGCACGAGCGGCGCTTGCGCGTAGCCGAGCGTCGCGATCGCGAGCGTGATGCTGTGGGCGAGTGTGAAGGCCGTGATCGTCTTCACCAGCGTCCAGCGGCCCTTTACGATCAGCATCAGGCCCAGCACGAACAGCAGGTGGTCGACACCGAGCAGGATGTGCTGGACGCCGAGCTGCACGTAGCCGAAGGCCCGCTCGGCGGCGCTGGTGACACCGCCGAGCCGCACCGACGGCGTCGCCGGGCGGAGCAGGTGGCTCTCGAGGCGCCCGTCGGCGTGGTGCAGGCGCACGAGCACGTCGGTGATCGTGGCCTCGAGCCCCGCTATCGCGATCGTCTTGCCGGCGAGTCCGCCCGCGCAAGTCAACGTCCCGCGCGCGATCATCGCGCCCGGCGTGAGCTGCTGCCGGTCCTGTGTCGCGAGCCGGCAACCGTCGGGAATCACCGGAGCGATCTGGATCTCGATCTCGCCGCCCGTCGGCTTCTTCCACAAGAACGACCAGGTGTCCTCGCCCGTCTGGCGCAGCTCGAGGAAGCCGGGACGTGCTTCATGCGCGTCGCCGGGGAGTGCGCCGGCTAGCGCGAGGCTCGCGAGGAACCAGAGGACGCGTCCTCGCCTCATCGCGCGCCGCTCCCGCCGGGCGCCGCCGGCGACGGTGCGGCCTTCGGCATCTCGATCGTGACCGTGTACTTCTCGAG
>CAZMRX010000068.1:13247-18220 GCA_964568755.1 uncultured Acidobacteriota bacterium
CGTCCTCGACCAGGAACTCGAGCTTCTGGCGCAGCCGCCTGCGGATGATCGTGTCGTCGCGGTCTAGGCCCATGCCCACGGCCTCGCGCGTGGCGATCTCCTCCTTCACGTACTCGTCCACGAGCCCCTTGAGCTCGGCATCCGTCGGCGGCCGCTGCCACGTCCGGCCGAAGCCGGCGGCCAGGTGCTCGACGAGCCCCGGCGTGATGGCGATCCGGCTTCCGCCTGGCCCGCTCGACCCGCCGCGCCACTCGAAGAAGAGAAACAGCAGCGCGCCTAGCGCCAGGAACTGGACGAGCGGCTCGCGCAGGACGGCCTTCATGGAAGCGTCAAGAGATCACGTCACGCGGGCCCGGTCAATCCGGGCTCGTGCGGGCTAGTCCTTCGCTAGCGGCTCGTACGAGCACCAGGGGTCGGTCTCGAACGCGTCGCCGGTGAGGCCGAAGGCGCGCGAGCGCGAGCCGCCGCAGATGTCGCGGAACTCGCAGCGGCCGCAGCGGCCCTTGTAGCCGGACGGCGTGCGCAGCTTCTGGAAGAGGGGCGTCTCGCGGTAGCCAGTCGTGAGCGGCATCTGCCGCACGTTCCCGACCGGGATCGGCAGGAAGCCGCTGGGCATGATCTCGCCCGTGTGCGAGACGAACAGGAAGCCGTTGCCGGAGTTGACGCCGCGCGGAGCGAGGCCGACGGTGTGGCCGGGACCCTCCGAGCGCGTGAGGCGCGCGGGCATCGCGGCGAGGCCGTCCGGGCGCGCGGACGGGGCGCCCGCTTCCTTCATCTCGCGCTGCGCGACGTGGCGGCGGTAGTGCGGGGCCTCGGTCACCTTCACCACGAAGCCCTCGCGCCGCTGGACCCTGTAGATCACCTCGAACAGCCGCTCGCACTCGGCGGCGGAGAGGCCCGTGAGCACGCTGCCCCGCCCCATCGGCACCAGGAAGAACACCTCCCAGAACACGATCCCGAGACCCTGGACGAAGTCCGCCATCTCCTCGAGGTAGGGCGCCGTGTCGCCGCAGACGGTGGTGTTGACCTGCAGCGGCAGGCCGGCCTCGTGCGCCCACTCGACCGCCTGCATCGTCTTCGCGAAGGCGCCAGGCACGCCGCGGAAGGCGTCGTGCAGCTCCGCGCGCGGGAAGTCGATGCTGACCGCCATCTGGTCGAGGCCCGAGGCCTTGAGCTCCTGCACCAGCTCGCGCGTCAGGCAGTCGGTCGCCGCCGGGATCGTGGCCATGCGCAGGCCGCGCGACTTGCCGTGGCGCACGAGCTCGAACAGGTCGGGGCGGTTCACGGGGTCGCCGCCGCTCAGGATCAGGATCGGCGTGCCCATCCCCGCCACCTGGTCGATCAGCTCGAAGCCCTCCGCGGTCGTGAGCTCGCGGGGGTCGCGACCGGGCTGGGCCGAGGCCCGGCAGTGCCGGCAGGCGAGCGCGCACGCCTGCGTCGTCTCCCAGATCACGAGGAACGGCGCCTGCGCGAAATCGACGGCGCGCGGGGGGCCGCCGCGCTCCGCGGGGCCGGCGTGCGTCTGCGGGCGGACGGACATCGTTCCTCCGGTGGCGACCATGTTGGCGGGCTCGTGCGAGGGAGAGGCGGCTACGACCGCGGACGCTCCGAGGCGATCCCGAGCTCGCCGTGCGGCCCGCTCACCCAGCCCTGCCGGAACGCGAGCGACACGGCCTCGAGCTTCGAGTGCACGTCCAGCTTCTCGAGGATGTTGTGGATGTGGTTGCGGACGGTGGCCAGGCTGATCCCGAGCTTCTGCGCGATCTCCTTGTTCTGGAGCCCGGCGGCCACCCAGCGCAGGATCTCGCGCTCGCGCTCGGTGAGCGGCGGAACGCGCGAGAGCGACACCGGGCCCGCGGCCGGCGCCTGGGCGCTCGCGCCATTGCCGTTGCCGTTTCCGTGGCTCTCGGGACGCGCGCCGAGGCGCTCGAGCGCGCGCGCCAGCCGGCCGTTGCGGTCGATCGGCTGGAGCATGTGAACGAGCGTGAACGTGTCGGGCCGCGTCCCCGGGATGCGCAGCACCGAGATGTTGAGCATCTGCTCCTGCTTGGGCGTGCTGGCCAGGACGATCTCGAACGCCTGCACCGGCTCGCCCTTCCTCGACATCGAGAGCACGGAGCAGTTCTCGTGACAGAAGCGGTTGCCGAAGACGTCGCGCCCGCCGAGCACGTCGTAGCAGCGCCGGCCGAGCACCTGGTTCGTGGGGCGGCCGAGCAGCTTCTCGGCAGCGCGGTTCCAGAACACGACGTGGCCGCCGATGTCGGTGGCGAGGGCCGGCGTCTCGCTCTGGGCGAGCACGTCCAGGACCTCGGTGCCCGGCTCGGCGTTGAAGCGGCTACGGCCTTCGAGGAGTCGCGCGTTCATGTTCGCCCCCAGTTCACTCGTTCTGTAGTCCAACTCAGCAATCCACGTGCCCGCGTCCCGGCGCATGAGAATCCTCAACGAGTTAGCGGCTTCGCACGAGGGGGTGCTCCGGCTAAAGCCTGTCGGCTGATGCAAATGGACCAACCCCACCCGGCCGCTTCGGGCTGGCTCCGGCCCTCGCATCGATTGGGCGATTTGCGCGATTCGTGCGCTACTGGCTGCGTGCTGCCGGGGCGGAGGCGCAGGAACTACGCCGGGTCGGGCCGGGCGTCCACCTCGAGCACTGCCTCGACCACGAGCGGGAGATACACGAGGGCGGCGCAGCTTCCGCTCCGCCTCGGCCGACAGAGGCCGTAGGCGTCCCGGTGGGTGCAGTGGCCGCACACGCGGGCCTCCACGGCCGCGGCGAACGCGTCGTCGCGCCGCAGCTCGACGTCGCGGATCGTGTCGACCAGCCGGGGCAGCAGCTCATCGAGCGGACAACGCTGCGAGGCGACCAGCCCGCAGCGGGCGTCGTCGGTCCCATCCAGGCACACGGCGCACACCCTGGTCCGGATCGCTTCCCGGTAGGCGCGGTAGGGGTCCTCCCGATCGACACGGAGCATGGGCCGCCTCCTGGGGGCGGATCGCGGCGAGCACGATCGGCGTCCAACGTGTGGAGGTGCAATGTGGGTGCCGCGGCGCGATGCACGGCCGATCCGCCCGATGCGATCGGGCCGAACGGAGGCTTCAGAAAATCGAGCGGCGCCAGAACCACCAGCCGCAATTCCTTCTGCCCTTTGAGCCGTGGCGGCCCGCAGAGTAAGGCTTCCGAGCCTTTCTCGGGCTGGCACGGCCTTTGTTGTTACCCCGCTCGGGAGGCACGTCCATGAGCCACGCCACCAGCGTCGTCGATGCCGTCTCGGCCCGAAACGCCGTCCATTCACCGATCCTGTTCCAGAGCCTGATCCTCACAGAGCCCGAGTCGCACCAGGGGCGCAAGAGCGCCACGTTCTTCATCTCGCTCGTTCTTCATTCCCTTCTGGTCGTTTCCGTGGCGATCCTGCCGCTGCTCTACTACGACGCGCTGCCCACCCAGGAAGCACTCAAGGCCTTCTTCGTGCAGCCGCTCGAGGTGGCGCCCCCGCCGCCACCCCCGCCGCCGCCTTCCGCGTCGCGCGCCGTGGCGCGCCCGGCCCCGAAGATCGAGATCCAGCAGCCCAGCGGCTTCGTGGCCCCGATCGACGTCCCGAACGAGATCAAGCCCGAGGAGGCGCTCGACCTCGGCATCGAGGGCGGCGTCGCGGGCGGAGTCGAGGGCGGAGTCCCGGGCGGCGTCATCGGCGGCGTGGTCGGCGGGCTTCCGAGCGGTGCGCCCCCGCCGCCTGCGCGGGTGGTTCGGATCGGAGGCCAGATCGCGCAGCCGCGCATCATCCGCAAGGTCGAGCCGGTGTTCCCCGACCTGGCCGTGCAGTCGCGGATCAGCGCGCTCGTGATCCTCGAGGCCGAGGTGGACGTCCGCGGGCACGTGAAGAACGTCAAGGTGCTGCGCGGGCACCCGCTGTTCGACGAGTCGGCGATGCAGGCGGTCAAGCAGTGGCGCTATCAGCCGCTGCTCCTGAACGGAGAGCCAACCGGGTTCATCCTCACCGTGACCGTCAACTTCAACCTGAGAGCCAACAACTGACCGTCCTCGCATCCGGGCGGTCCGCCGGCATCCTCCCTCCGGCGGGCCGCCTCGTTTTTTGGACCTGACGGGCGTCATGGACGCGGGTCCTATACTGGACCCACGAGGAAGCAAATGAACCTGGACGTCCGCAACAACCCGGCGCTGCTGAAGCTCGACCTCTACTGCAAGGGGATGCGCATCGACGAGAGCTGTCTCGTCGAGCAGGACGGCGGGCGCAAGGTGCTCCGCACCCGTGCCGGGCTCGGCAGCGGCCTCGAGGTCGTGCTGCCCGGCGGGCTGTGGACGAACGTGCCGGTCAGCGAGCGCTTCGCGCAGAGCTCGCCCTACGTGCTGCGCCGCAGGAACGGGGCTTACTGGCTGCACCTCGGCGACGAGGTCGTCACGTCGCTCGAGCTGTCCCCGCGGCCGGCCTGGTACGACCGCAAGACCTCGACCGGCAAGCCGATGACGCGCATCGGCACGCTCCAGGGCACCTACCTGGGCGTCTATCCCGCGAAGGTCTGCGAGTACTGGACCGAGAAGCCGGAGAAGTCGAACTGCAAGTTCTGCTCGGTGGGCCTCAACCTCGGTGTCGACGACGCGGACGACAAGTCCGTGGGCGAGGTGATGGAGGTGATCCACGCCGCGCGCGAGGAGTCGGGACTCACCTACGTCGACTTCAACACCGGCCACTACGCGGGCGAGACCTACCTCGACATCCTCGAGCCCTACATCCGGCGCATCAAGCAGGAGACCGGGATCCTGGTGGGCGTGCAGACGCCGCCGCACTCGGACCTGAAGCGCTACGACGCGCTGCGCGAGCTGGGCGTCAACCGCGTCTCGTTCTGCTTCGAGATCTTCGACCCGTGCGTCTTCAAGGAGGTCTGCCCGGGCAAGGACCGCCAGTACGGCCTGGAGCGCTACCTCGAGGCCGTCCGCTACTGCGCCGCGCTCGGGAAGC
>CAZMRX010000069.1:0-18181 GCA_964568755.1 uncultured Acidobacteriota bacterium
GGCGCCGCCCGCCCCGCCGGCGCCGCTCGTCCCCTCCGGCCCGCCGCTGGCGGCGTCCACGCCGAGGCCCGTGGTCCGCGTCGAGCCGGTCGCGGCGCCGGGCCGCGTGCGCGGCGACGCGTCGCAGGCTCCGGTCGTGGCCGCGACGCCCCTGCCGACGCCGATTCCCTTGGCCCCGGCCGAGCTCCCCACGCGGCCGCTGCGGCCGCTTCCGCAGGCGCCCGCGGCCGCGAGCGATCCCAGGGTCTACGCCGAGGACGAGGTGGACGTTCCGCCGCGCCGGCTGTCCGGCGAGAGCGCCGCGTACCCGCAGTGGGGACCGAAGCTCGCGCGCGGGGCGCGCGTCTCGATCACCGCCAGCTTCGTCGTCAACGAGGCGGGCGACGTGACCGACATCCGCGTCGAGGAGGGCGGCGGCGTCCTCGAGTCCGTGCTGCTCGAGATCAGCCGCTGGAAGTACGAGCCGGGCCGCGAGGCGGGCCGGCCGGTCAAGGTGCGCGTGACCTGGAAGCACACCTTCATCGGCGGGTGAGCCCCGCTCCGAGCCCGTTGCCCGATGCCCGCTACCAGCGCTCTTCTTCGAGGCCGGCGCGGTGGTTCTGGTGGCGCGCGAGGACGAAGAGCAGGTCCGAGAGCCGGTTCAGGTAGACGACGATGCCGGGCTCCACGTCCGCCTGGTGCGACAACGCGACCACGGTGCGCTCCGCGCGGCGCACCACGGTGCGGGCCTGGTGCAGCAGCGCCGCCACCGGGTGGCCGCCCGGCAGCACGAACGCGCGCAGCGGCGGCAGCTCGCGCTCGCGCACGTCGATCGCCCGCTCGAGCCGCCGCACCTGCGCGGCGGTGACGGCGGCCTTGGCGCGGCGCGCGGCGAGCCGGTGCGTGGGGTCCGCGAGGCGGGCGCCGATCGCGAACAGGTCCTTCTGGATCCGGCCGAGCAGGCGCGCGAGGGCGGCGTCCGCGTGAGCCGCCACCGTGCCGATCGTCGCGTTGGCCTCGTCCACGTCGCCGTAGGCCGAGACGCGCGGCGCGTCCTTCGGCACCCGCGCGCCGCCGAGCAGGCCCGTCGTGCCCGTGTCGCCGGTCTTGGTGTAGATCTTCAAGCCGTTGCCCCCGGCGCGTCGAAGGCCACGACCACCCGGGCCGCGACGCCGTTCACCGCCACCTCGCTGCCCGCGGCGAAGTGGCCGCGGTGGACGTAGCCCATGGCGATCGGGCCGAGCCGCGGCGAGCGGGCGCAGGTCGTGAGCCAGCCGACCTCCTTGCCGTCCGCGGTGACGGCCGTCCCCGGAGCCGCGGGGGCGCCGAGGCGCAGGCCGCGCAGCGCCTTGTTGACGTTGCCGCCGCGTCCCTCGAGGCGCGCGATCACCTCCTGGCCGACGTAGCAGCCCTTGGTAGGGGAGTGGAGCACGCCCACGAGGCCCGTCTCGTGGAGCAGGTTGTCCTCGGTCACGTCGCTGCCGTACCACGGGCACAGCGCCTCGATCCGCAGCGCGTCGAGCGCCTCGGCGCCGAGCGGGGCGGCCCCCGCGGCCTCGAGCGCCCGGCGCGCGGCGTCGGCATGCTCGGGCGCCGCGTGCACCACGAAGCCGCCGCCAGGGAGGTCGCCCGCGCGGACGAGCCGCACCGGCTGACCGCCGACGCGGGCCTCCGCGTGCGACTCGAGGCCCTCGGGCGGGGGCGTGGCGCCCGCGGCCGCCAGCACGTCGCCCGCGCGCGGGCCGATGAGCCCCAGCACGACCACCGGCCGCTGCGCGAAGCGCACGGGCGCGCCGACCTTGTGGCGCTCGAGCGTCCGCAGCAGCAGCGGCAGGCGCTCCAGCTCCGTCTCGAGCACCACCAGGTTCGCGCCCACCAGCACGCGCAGGATCGCCTGCAGCGAGCCCTTCGCGCTCATGCTGGCGGCGCGGCAGCCCTTGCCCGGCCCCAGGCCGTTCACGTCGTTGCTCAGCATCGCGTGCAGGAAGTCCTGGCGCTTGGGGCCGCTCACGTCGAGCGTTCCGCGCCCGAGCGTCACGAGCCCCGCGGTCTCGCGCCCGGCCGCGTACTCCCGCTCCAAGGCAGCTCCCGCCACGAGGTCCTCCTGGGCCATCCCGGCAGTTTACCGCGCGCCGCACCCGCGCATAGAATGGGGCTTCATGTCCGACTTCAAGGTCACGGTCAAGAACAACGGGCCCCTGCGTCTCGAAGGCGCCATCACGATCCAGGACGAGAGCGGGAAGGAGTGGGGCCTCGCCGGCCGCACGGTCGTCTCGCTCTGCCGCTGCGGGCAGTCGGCGAAGAAGCCGTTCTGCGACGGCTCGCACGCCCGGGCGGGCTTCAGCTCCACCTGCGAGGCGGCCGAGCTTGCGCCGCCCGCGGTCAAGGCCTGAGCGATGCGCCTCCGCCTGCCGCTCGTGCTGATCGCCGCGCTGCTCGTGCCTGCCTGCGGCGATGACACGCCCACGGCCGGGGACGCGCAGCGCGCCGCGATCGTGGTCACGGTCGACCCGAACCCGGTGCGGCCCAGCCAGAACACGCTCACCGGCGCGGTGTCGATCGGCTACCGGATCACGATCACCGAGACCCAGGGCCTCGGGGGCGAGATCCTGTTCGTGGCCGCCCAGGTCTACGACCCGGAAACCGGGCTGCTGGCGGCGCTGACCTACTACGACGGCGCCGACCTGATCGTGTTCGTCGGCGAGAAGCGGATCGACCCCGGGGGCACGCTCGAGGTGCCGCAAACGGGGAGCTACATCCTTCCGGACTTCCGCACGAACGCGCTGCTGGCGATCAACGTCCAGATGGAAGACGACCGCGAGAACCTGATCATCCAGTCGATACTCGTCAAGATCGAATCGCCGGCCGAGTGACGAGCTCGGAGCAGGCCGCCCGCGGCGCCGCGGGGGCTTCGCGCGTGGCCGGGATCCTGCTGCACCCGACCTCGCTGCCGGGGCCCCACGGGATCGGAGACCTCGGACCGGCGGCCCACGCGTTCCTGGACTTCCTGCACGAGACCGGCCAGGGCCTGTGGCAGGTGCTGCCGCTCGGGCCGACCGGCTACGGCGACTCGCCCTACCAGTGCTTCTCGGCCTTTGCCGGCAACCCGCTGCTGGTCTCGCTCGAGCGCCTGCGCGAGGCGGGGCTGCTGACGGCCGCCGAGCTCGGGCGGCGCCAGCACTTCGACGATCGCGCGGTCGACTTCGGCCGCGTGATCGAGTGGAAGCGCCCGCTGCTCGCGCGGGCGTGGCAGGCGTTCGAGGCGGGCGCTCCCCCCGCGCGCCGCGAAGCGTTCGAGGCCTTCGTCAGGAGCCACGCGGCGTGGCTTCCCGACTACGCCCTGTTCACGGCGCTCAAGCGCGCGAGCGGCGGCGCCGCCTGGAACACCTGGGAGCGCGCGCTCGTCGAGCGCGAGCCGCAAGCACTCGAGCGGGCGCGCCGCGAGCTCGCCCGCGAGTGCCGCGAGGCCGAGTTCGCGCAGTGGCTGTTCTTCGAGCAGTGGGCCGAGCTGCGGCGGGGCGCGCGCGAGCGCGGCATCCGCCTGATGGGGGACGTCCCGATCTTCGTGGCCCACGACAGCTCCGACGTCTGGGCGCACCCGGAGCTGTTCCACCTCGACAAGGACGGCCGGCCGTCGCTGCAGGCCGGGGTCCCGCCCGACTACTTCAGCGCCACCGGCCAGCTGTGGGGCAACCCGCTCTATCGCTGGGACGCGCTCGAGCGGACCGGCTTCGCCTGGTGGATCTCCCGGCTGCGGGCCGTGCTCGAGCTCGTGGACCTGGTGCGGCTCGACCACTTCCGGGGCTTCGAGGCGTACTGGGAGGTCGCGGGGGACGCGACCGACGCGGTCCACGGCCGCTGGGTGAAGGGACCCGGCGGCGCCCTGTTCGAGGCCCTGCGCGGGGCGCTCGGCGAGCTGCCCGTGGTGGCCGAGGACCTCGGCCTGATCACGCCCGAGGTGGAGCAGCTGCGCGACTCGCTCGGCCTGCCCGGAATGGCGATCCTGCAGTTCGCCTTCGGCAGCGACGCCCAGGGCAACGACTTCCTGCCCCACAACTACCCGCGGCGCAGGGTGGCCTACACCGGCACGCACGACAACGACACGGTCGCGGGCTGGTGTAACGCCGGGGTGGGGGACTCGCCGCGCACCCCCGCCGTGGTGGAGCGCGCGCGCGCGCGAGCGCTCGCGTACGTGGGCGGGGACGGCTGCGAGATCCACTGGGACTTCGTCCGCACGCTGCTGGTGTCGGTGGCGGATACCGCGATCGTGCCGCTGCAGGACGTGCTGGGCACGGGGTCGGAGGGGCGCATGAACCTGCCGGGCCGCGGCGACGGCAACTGGCGCTGGCGCTTCACGGCGGGCGAGCTCACGCCGGAGATCCGCGCCCGGCTGCGGGCGATCACCGAGGGCTCGGGCCGCTGCCCCGCGCGCGCGGCCGCCGGGCGCTAGCGGGCGCCCGCGACTACTCGCGCGGGTCGGCGGCGAGCTTCTCCGCCGCGGGCTGCGTCATCAGCTGGAAGAACGCGGCCAGGCTGTCCTGCGGGCCGTTCTGGAAGCGCTTGTACACCTTGCCGACCGGGTTGCAGCCGCGGCCGTCCGGCATCGCCACGACGATCGGCGAGCTCGCCACTGCGGTCATCCCGACCGCGTCCGCGAGGCGCCAGCGCCCGCCCCCGCGGCGGACCAGCACCTCGCCCACGTAGCAGCCCATCGAGAACAGCAGCGGCTGCAGGTCCTCGAACTTCTGGTCCTTGCGGAGGTCGTCGAGGATGCCGTCCACCTGCTTCAGGCTGTAGACGCCGTAGTCGAGCCGGGCCCCGTAGGTCTCTTCCACCCACGGCACGAACAAGGCGGCGATCTCGGCGGCGCTCTCCGGGGTGGGCGTGATGGCCATCGTCCGGCCCACACGCTACCACGGGCCCGCGCCGAAGGGCGGCGTGCCCCGGGGCCGCGTGGGACCGGCCAGCGAACGATTCCCTCGATCTCTCTGTTATCATTCATGACATTCCCTCATGGTCTGAGGCGGGAGAGGAAGCCCGATGGAGCTCTCGCAACTGCGTACCTTCCGCGTCGTCGCCGAGACGCTGAACTTCACGCGCGCCGCCGAGCGGCTGGGTCTCACCCAGTCCGCCGTCAGCCACCAGATCAAGTCGCTCGAGACGGAGCTCGGCGAGCCGCTCTTCATCCGGGCCAAGCGCGGCGTCAAGCTCTCGCCGGCGGGCCAGGCCTCGCTCGAGCACGCCGTGCGGCTGCTCGACGAGGCGGAGGCGCTGCGCGAGCGCGTGAGCGGCGGCGAGCACTCGCCGTCCGGACGCGTGCGCGCGGCGGCCGCGACGCAGGCGATCGTGCACCTGTTCGCCCCGCTGTTCGAGGCGTTCATGAAGGCGCAGCCGAAGGTCGACGTCTCGTTCCGCACCACATCCAGCACCGACGAGACCGTGGCCGACATCCTGAACGGCGCCGCCGACGTCGGCTTCGCCTCGCTGCCCGTGTACTCGCCGGCGCTCAAGATCGAGAGCCTGTTCGAGGACGAGCTGGTGCTGGTGGTCGGCCACGGCCACCGCCTGGCCGGCCGCGACGAGGCCTCGACCGAGGACCTGCGCAAGGAGCGCCTGATCCTGTTCGAGCGCGGCGGTTCGATCCGGCGCACCACCGACCAGTTCTTCAACAAGGTCGGGATCGAGCCGTCGCTCGCGCTCGAGTCGAACGACACGTCCTTCATCAAGCTGATGGTCGAGCGCGGCATCGGCGTCTCGCTGCTGCCGGCCTGGGCCGTGCGCGACGAGGTGGCCTGGGGCTGGCTCGCGAAGCTGCGCGTCGAGGGGCACCGGCTGCGGCGCAGCGTGGCGGTGATCTCGCTCGCGCGCTTCCAGCCGGCGGCGACGCGCGCCTTCCTGGAGTTCGTGCGCGGCCGGCGCTCGGAGCTGCAGCTGATGGCCGAGGGGCACCCGCGCCAGGACGAGCCCAAGCCGGGCCCGCGCCGGAAGTAGCCGCTCGCTTGAGTCGTCGCCGCGCGCCGGACGACAATCGAAGGATGCCTCCCCGATCGCTCCGGTCGCTCGCCGCGCTCGCGCTCGCCGCCTCGGCCGCCCTCGCGCTCCAGCGCGCGCAGGCGTCGTCCCCGGCTCCGGCCCCCGCGGGACGCGAGGCGGCCTGGCGCGAGAACAACCTGGGCGTGGCGCTGCTCGAGCAGTTCCGTTTCACGGACGCCGTGCCCGCCTTCCGCCGCGCGCTCGAGGCCGACCGCTCGCTGCTCGCCGCCCAGGTCAACCTCGCGATCGCGTACTTCTACGTGCCGGAAATCGCGGCGGCGAAGCAGGCCGCCCTCGCGGCGTACGAGGCCGCCCCGAGCGCGCCCCAGCCGCACTACCTGCTCGCGCTCGTCGCGCGCAGCGAGGGGCAGGCCGAGCAGGCGCTGCCGCACCTGAAGCAGGTGCTCGACGCCGACCCGAACGACCTCGGCGCGAACGTCACGCTCGGGCAGGTGTACCTGCAGCTGCGCCGGTTCGAGGACGCGATCGCGGCGTTCCGCCTGGCGCTCGCCGCCGAGCCCTACAACGTGAGCGCCGCCTACAACCTCGCGGTGGCGCTCAACCGCGCGGAGCGCCGCGACGAGGGCGCGCAGGCGATGGCGCGCTTCCAGCTGCTGCGCGACAGCCCGTACAAGACCGCCCTCAGCGCGAGCTACCTCGAGCAGGGCCGCTACGCCGAGGCCGTGGCCTCGACCGGCGCCGAGGCGGAGTCGGTGGATCCGAAGACGCCGGCCGTCAGCTTCGTGCAGTGGCAGGACCAGCCCGCGAGCGGCTCCGCGGCCACGAGCGTGCAGACGGCCCTGGGGTTAGCCGACCTCGACGGCGACGAAGGGCTGGAGGCCGTGGTGGCGACCGGGGGAGCGCTCCGCATCCTGAAGCTCGGGGCGGACGCCCCCGTCGACGTGACCGAAAAGTCGGGGCTCCAGGTCACGAACGCGCTCGCCGCCGTGGCCGCCGACTCCGACAACGACGGCCACGCGGACCTGCTCGTGGTGCGGTCCTCCGGCCTGTCGCTGTTCAAGAACGCGGGCGGGGGCCGCTTCGAGGACCGGACGGCGGCCGCGGGCTTTCCGCCCGCCCCCGCGCCCACCGGCTCGGCCGCCTTCGTGGACGTGGATCACGACGGCGACCTCGACGTGCTCGCCGCGGGCCTGCTGCTCCGGAACAACGGCAACGGCAGCTTCGCCGACATCACGGCGAGCGCCGGCCTCGAGTCTGTCGGCCCGGTGCTGGCCGCGATTGCGACCGACTTCGACAACCGCCGCGACGTGGACCTGTTCCTCGCCACGCGCGAGCGCGCCCGGCTGTTCCGCAACATGCGGGACGGCACGTTTCGCGACGAGGCGGGGGAGATCGGGCTCGCCGCTGTGCCGGGACCGCTCAGCTTCGCAGCCAAGGGCGACGTGAACAAGGACGGCTACGAGGACTTCCTGCTGGGCGGGCCCGAGGCCGCGAGCCTCGCCACGAGCAACGGCCGAGGCGCATTCGTGGTGAAGCCGCTGCCGGGCGCGGTGGCAGCGGTCGCCGCGCAGTTCGTGGACTACGACAACGACGGGCTGCTCGACGTCTTCCTGGTCACGACCAAGGGGCTCCGGCTGCTGCGCAATCTCGGGGCGTCGTGGTCCGACGTCAGCGAGGCCGCCTTCTCCGAGGAGCTGCGCACGGCTCCCCTGGGCGGCGCCGCGCTCGGGATCGCCGACCTCGACCGGGACGGCGACGCGGACGCCGTGGTCGCGACGGCTTCGCGGCTGCGCGTGCTCGAGAACCGCGGCGGGAACCGCAATCGCTCGTACGCCCTGCGGCTGCGCGGCCGCGTGACGAACCGCGACGGCGTCGGCGCCAAGGTCGAGATCCGGGCCGGCAGCCTGCGCCAGAAGCTCGAGACCAGCGCCAGCGTGCCGATGGCCGCTCCCGCCGACGTCGCCTTCGGCCTGGGCGCGCGCGAGGCGCCGGATGCGGTGCGCGTGATCTGGGTGTCGGGCATCGTGCAGACCGAGGTCGCGGCGGAGGCGGCGGCGAGCGGCGGCGCGCGAGCGGGCCGGGTCGAGCTCGTCGAGCTCGACCGCAAGCCCTCGTCCTGTCCGTACCTCTACGCCTGGAACGGCGAGCGCTTCGAGTTCCTCACCGACTTCCTCGGCGGCGGCGAGATGGGCTACCGTCTGGCGCCGGGTGTCGTGGGCGACCCCGACCCGGTCGAGTACGTGAGGATCGCGCCGGGACGCTTGCGGCCGCGCGACGGCCGCTACGAGCTACGCGTGACCAACGAGCTCGAGGAGGTCCTCTACCTGGACCGGCTGCGGCTGCTGGCGATCGACCACCCCGAAGACGTGCTGGTGTTCCCGGACGAGGGCATGACGACGCCGCCGAAGCCGGAGCGGTTGCTGGCCGCGCGCGACCCGCGCACGCCGCGCGCCTTCGACCACCTCGGCCGCGACGCGACCGGGCGCCTGCGCGAGCGGGACCGGGCCTTCGTGGACGAGCTGCCGATCGAGCGCATCCGCGGCTACGCGCGGGAGCACGCGCTCACGCTCGACCTGTCCGGGCTGCCCGCGTCTCACACGCGGCTGCTGCTCACCGGCTGGACCGACTACGCCTTCTCCAGCGACAACGTGGCCGCCCACCAGGCCGGCCTGCGGCTCGTGCCGCCGCGGCTCGAGGTCGAGCGCGCGGACGGCTCGTGGGCGGTGGCGCTCGAGCAGATCGGCGTGCCGGTCGGCCGCCCGCAGACGATCGTGGTCGACGTGAGGGGCCTCCTCGGCCCTTCGCGCCGCGTTCGCGTCGTCACGACGATGCGCGTGATGTGGGACCAGGCCCAGGTCGCGGCTCCCGCGGACGACGTCGCGCTCGAGGCCGTGGCGCTCGAGCCGCTGCGGGCCGAGCTGCGCGAGCGCGGCTTCTCGGCCGAGGCCAGCCCCGACGAGCGCGAGCCGTGGGTGTTCGACTACGCGCGCGTGTCGTGGCTGTCGCCGTGGAAGACCTTGCCCGGGCGCTACACGCGCGAGGGGGACGTCCGGCGCCTGGTCGCCGCGAGCGACGACCGCTTCGTGGTCTCCAAGCCGGGCGACGAGCTCGCGCTCTCCTTCGACGCCGGGCCGCTGCCGCCGCCGCGGCGCGGCGTCGCGCGCACCTTCCTGCTCCACGGCGACGGCTTCAGCAAGGAGATGGACATCAACTCGGCGAGCCCCGACGCCGTCCTGCCCTTGCCGTTCCACGCCATGAAGCGCTACCCCTACCCCGAGACGGAGGTTCCGCCAGGCGTCCGAGAGGCTCTCGAGGAGGGCGAGCGCTGGAACACGCGCGTGGTGGTGCGCCCGGTCGTCCCGATCGACCTGCACGCGACGGGTCCCCGCCCGTGATTCGCTACTCCGCCGCGGCCTGCCAGACCGACCTCCCGAACCCGCTCGCGCGCGCCGAGATGCGCGCCAACACCGACCGCATGCTGGCGATGATCGAGCAGGCGCTCGCTGGCGCGGCGCCGTTCCTGCCGGTGCGCCTCGTGGTGTTCCCCGAGTTCGCCCACGCCGCGCCGGTGTTTGCGACGGTGGCCGAGCTCGCCCAGAAGCTCGCGGTCGAGGTGCCCAACGAGCACACCGACCGCGTGCACGCCAAGGCGAAGGAGCACGGCATCTACGTCCAGACCGGGACGATGATCGAGGCCGACCCGCGCTGGCCCGGCGTGCTGTTCAACACCACGTGCCTGATCGGCCCGTCCGGGATCCTCTACAAGTACCGCAAGGTCAACCCCTGGATCCCGTACGAGGTGCACGCGAGCCCCCACGACGTGCCCGGCTACGACGAGCCGCTGTTCCCTGTGGCCGACACCGAGATCGGCCGGATTGGCTGCGCGATCTGCTACGACTGGCTGTTTCCCGAGGCGCTTCGGCAGCTGGCGATGAACGGCGCCGAGGTGCTGCTGCGCGTCTCCGCCTACATGGACCCGTGGGGCGCCACCGAGCCGATGGACTGGTGGACGCTCGTCAACCGCTGCCGCGCGCTCGAGAACACGGCCTTCGTCGTGGCCGCCAACCAGGGCGCCCAGCTCCGCCGCTACCCGCCCTACTCGTGGCCCGGCGGCAGCATGCTGGTCGACTTCGACGGCCGCATCCTCGCCCAGGCCTCGCCCGGCCCCGGCGAACGCATCGTGGTGGCGCCAATCGACGTGAGCGCGCTGCGCCACGAGCGGGAAAGCCGCCGCGGCCACCACATGCTCGCGCACCTGCGCAGCGAGGCGTACCCGGTCTATCGCAGCCACGGCTATCCGCCGGAGGGTCGCGGCGGCCCGCTGTCGGTCGAGGAGAACAACGCGCGCATCGACGCCGCGAAGGCGCGGCTCGCGTGGTAGCATCCCGGCCCGTCGGCCCGCACATGCTCCGCCACTCGGTCGTCCTGCTCCTCGTCCTGGGCACCGCCGCGCCCCTGCCCGCCGCGCCCCCGCCCGCGGCGCCGCAGTCTGCGTCGCCGCAGTCCGCCTCCCCGCCGCCGCCACCGGGCCCGAAGCCCAAGGTCTTCTCCGGCAGCTTCGAGGGCTCGGCTGTCCTCACGAACGAGGACGCGGGCTCGACGTGCCGCTACGAGAGCCAGCCGGGCCTGCCGAGCGTGCGTCTCGAGCTGGGCGCCGGGACGTCGATCGCGGGCTCGATCGCGATCGACATGCCGGCGCCGGCGGGCCAGGCGTGCCCGGCGCTGCGCAAGCGCTACTCGATCGCCGAGTTCGTGCTCGAGGGCCCCTCGCTCTCGTTCAGCGACTCCGGGGGCAACGAGTGGACGCTGTCGTTCCGCGAGGGCGGGGCCGCGCTGCAGGGGCTGCTGGCGTGGCGGCAGGGAGGAGCCGAGGAGCCGCTCGGCGAGGGCTTCTCGCTGCCGGGCGGTCGCAAGCCGCTCGCGCGGCTCCAGGGCGAGGTTCAGCTGCGGCGCGTGGCCGCCGGCGCGGGGGCCGCCGCTCCCACGGCCGCGCCGGTGGGAGCCGGAAAGCAGGCCGGCAACATCGCGGCCATCGTCGGCGCGAACGTCGTGGGGTTGGGGCTGCTCTACGGCGCGAACGAGCTCGGCAAGGGCAGCTCCGAGTCCGGGGTGGTCACCTGCTCGCCGCGCACCTGCATCGTGGGGGCGCCGAACGAGCCCTGCTTCTGCGAGGGCAACGTCCTGTCCGGAGCGTCCTGCGAGACGACGCAGGGCGGAGCGCCGATCGGCGCCCCGTGCGACGGAAGGAGCGTGCCGTGCCAGTCCGGCCTGTCGTGCAACAGCGGCCTGTGCGAGGACCGCTTCGGCCGGTGCCCGTACTGAAGCCTCCCGCCTCCTCAGCGGCCCGCGTGCTCGGTACGAGCCCTGGCTGGCTCACCGTGATCGCTCTCGTGGCCGTGGCCGCAGTGAACCTGGCCGGCTTCTGGGGCATCCGCGTGGCGCGGCAGGGAGCGCGCGACGAGGCGCGCCGCGCCTTCGAGCTCGACGTGGTCGCGCGCGCCTCGCGGCTCGAGCGCCGGCTCTCCGAGGTGCGAGCCGACCTCGCGTTCCTCGCCTCTTCCACGACGATCGCACGTCTCGGGGACGCGGGGCTCGCTCCGTCGTCGCTCGCGCGCCAGGCCGCCGAGAGCGCGCTGCTGATCTTCCTGCGCGGCAACGCCGAGGTTGTGCGCATCAGCGTCGCCTCCAGCGAAGGGCGGCCGCTCGTGCACCTCGGGCGGCGCGGCGGCGTGCCCGTGCTATGGGTGTCGGCGAGCCCGACGGGCGAGGAGGGCGCCGCCATCGACCCCCGCCGCCCGCGCCTGATCGCCAGGCTGCAGCAGACGGCGGCTGAGCCGGACCGTCCTCGCGGCTCGGGCGTGACGCTCGAGATCGAGGTCGAGGCGGGGGCGCTCGTCGAGCCGGCCGCCGGCGGCCTCGCGTCCTCGCCGGAAGCCTGCGAGCTGGCGGATGCGACCGGCGCCACGCTCGGGCGCTTCCCGCGCGGCCCGCGGCCGGAAGGCGGCGCGGAGGAAGCGGAGAGCCAGGCCCTGGTCCCGGCCGAGGGCTGGTCGGCGGCCGGGCCGTTGCGGCTCTCGTGCCGGCGCGCTGCGGCCGCGGCCGCGGCTGCCGGGGCCGGCGAGCCGATCCTCGCCCGCTACCGCACGACGCTCGCGCTCAACCTCGCCGTGATGGCGCTGGCGCTGCTGCTCGGCGGCTTCGCGGTGCAACAGGCCGTGGGACGCGCCCGGCTCGAGGCGCGGGCGGCGGAGGAGGCGCGGGTGCGCGAGCTCGAGCGGCGTCTGTTCCACGCCGAGCGGCTGAGCACCGTGGGCCGCCTCGCGGCGGGCATCGCCCACGAGATCAACAACCCGCTCGAGGGCATGGCCAACTACCTGGCGCTGGCGCGCGACGCCTCGGCGCGCGGCGACTCCGAGGCGGCCGGGCGCCACCTGGCGGCCGTCAAGCAGGGCCACGAGCGCGCGGCCGGCATCGTGCGCCAGGTGCTGGCGCACGCCGATCCCGCCAAGGCCGAGATGACGCCGGTGGACGTCAACCAGGTCCTGCGCGAAACCGCGGAGTTCGTCCGCTCGCGGCGCGAGTTCACCCACGTGCGGATCGTCTGCGAGCTCGCTGACGGCCCCCTCGTGGCGCGCGGCAATCCGGTGATGCTCGGCCAGGTCGCGATGAACCTGATCGTGAACGGCTGCGAGGCCCAGCCCGGCAGCGGGGAGGTGCGCGTTTCGTCGCGCGGCGAGGGCGGCAGGGTGCTGGTGGAGTTCCAGGACCGCGGCCCCGGGATCCCCGAGGCCGACCGCGAGCGCGTGTTCGAGCCGTTCTACTCGACCAAGGACTCGACCGGGCTGGGGCTTTCGATCTGTCATACGATCGTGGCCCAGCACGACGGCGAGCTGTCGGTCGAGCCGCGCCCCGGCGGGGGCACGCTGTTCAAGATGCGGCTGCCGGCGTGGGAAGGAGAGGCATGAGCGGACGGACGACCCGTGGGCGCGTGCTCGTCGTCGAGGACGAGGCCTACGTCCGCGACTCGCTGGTCGAGATCCTGCGCGCGCGCGGCTTCGACGCGAGCGCCGCGGCCTCGGTCTCGTTCGCGCTCGAGCTGCTGGCGCGGACGCCGGTGGACGTCGTGCTGTCGGACCTGCGGATGCCGGGCGAGGACGGGCTGCAGCTCGTGCGGCGGATGCAGGCCAGCAGCCCCGACGTGCCGGTGCTGATCCTGACCGGCCACGGCACGGTGGCCTCGGCGGTCGAGTGCCTCCGGGCGGGGGCGAGCGACTACGTGCTGAAGCCGGTCGAGCCGGACGCGCTCGAGCTGGCGCTCGAGCGGGCGCTCGAGGGCCGCGCGCTGCGGCGCGAAGTGCGCTACCTGCGCGGCGCCGTCGCGGGCGAGGACGCCTCGATGATCGGGGAGAGCGCGCCCTGGCGCCGCGCGATCGCGATGGTCGAGGCTACGGCGCCGGTCGACGCCGTGGTGCTGATCACCGGCGAGTCGGGCACCGGCAAGGAGCTGCTGGCGCGGCGGCTGCACGCCCTCTCCGCGCGCGCCGCCGGCCCGTTCGTCAAGGTCAACTGCTCCGCCGTGCCGATCGAGATGTGGGAGAGCGAGTTCTTCGGCCACCGCAAGGGCTCCTTCACGGGCGCCTCCTCCGACCGTGACGGGCGCTTCCAGCTCGCCGACCGCGGCACGCTGCTGCTCGACGAGGTGGGTGCCATGCCTTCGGCGGGCCAGGCCAAGCTGCTGCGCGCGATCCAGGACGGCGAGTTCGAGCGGCTGGGCGACCAGCAGGCCACCCGCGTCGACGTGCGCGTCGTCGCGTCCACCAACAGCGACCTCGAGGCCGAAGTGCAGCAGGGCCGCTTTCGCGCCGACCTCTTCTATCGGCTGAACGTGGTCCGCATCCTGGTGCCGCCGCTGCGCGAGCGCAAGGACGACATCGCACCGCTCGCGCGCCACTTCGCGGCGCTCGTGGCCTCGCGGCTGGGCCGGCCCGCGCCCGAGCTCGCGCCTGCGACCCTGGCGCGGCTCTCGGCCTACCACTGGCCCGGCAACGTGCGCGAGCTGCGCAACGTCATCGAGCGGGCCATGATCCTCGATCCGGGCGCCGGGCTGGAGGCGCTGGACCTCGCGCAGGCGGGGCCGCCGTCGCTGCACGCGTCCGCGAGCCCGGGCGACCGCGACCTCAACCTGCGTGAGTCGCTCAACCGCCTGGAGCGCGAGCTGTTGCTCGAGGCCCAACGCCGCGCGGGCGGGGTGCGCAAGCAGGCGGCGCACCTGCTGGGCATCGACCCGCGCAACCTCGCCTACTACCTGCACAAGCACGGCATCGCCGCCGACGGCGCCGAGGAGTAGCGGGGCCCGGGACCGGCCGGAAAAGCGGACACCGGCCCCGGGCGCCGCGCGTGCCAGCCTCGCGAGCGCTGGCCCGTCAAGTCCTTCTCCCGCAGGGCCCTGGCGGAAGAGGTGTGACGTCGCACACCCTCGCCCCGGTCATGGCACCGCGGTTGCTCGGCCCCGATGACGGAGGTCGTCATGAACGCCCGAGCCCACGCCGCGACGCTCCTGGCCTCACTCGCGCTGCCCGCCGCGGCGCACGCCGGCTCCGCGACCGCGCCGACCTGTCGCGTCGACCAGATCGACGAAAGGAGCTACGCGCTGACGACTCGCGCCGTGGCGACGGCGGTGACGGAGCCGCGTCACGGCTGGTGGGACTCCTTCGACCTCGGCAAGCACGAGTACGACCTCGCCGACCTCAACGACGCCGTGACGAGGGCGGCCGAACGCGCGCTCGAGATCGACTCGCAGAACCTGCTCGCGCACCAGATCCTCGCCCGCCAGTACCTGGTGCTCGGCGAGCCGGACCTGGCCCAGGAGGCCTGGCGCCACGTGTTCGCGGCCGGCGGCGCCGTCGCCTGGACCGCCACGCTCTACGACGTCGACGCCCGCACCTACTTCCTGGTCGCGTTCGACGCCCGCGGCATCCGCATCTACCGCTTCGACCAGGTCGTGGAGCGCCTGAAGCGCGGCTTCTACGGGATCCCGGAGTTCCCCGGTCCCGCCGACGAGCGCTTCTGGGCCGCCTCGGCGGGCTGCATCCCGGCCGAGATCGTGCCGGACGCCGAGGTCGCCTGGTCGGGCGTGCGCGAGATCAAGGCCGGCAACTGGGTGCTCTGGTTCAAGCTCCACGACCCGATCGAGGTCGCGTCGGATCGAACGGGCAAGCGCAAGACCTTGGACGAGATCAAGCTGAACCTGCACGGCCGCACCGGCTCGCTCGAGGTCTACAAGCCCACGGGCGAGAACCACCTCGCGCTCCGCGGCCGCGGTCCCGCCGACTACCAGGACATGGTCCGCCGCACCCTGGCCGCCTTCGTCGACCCCGCCAGGCGCCTGTCGCTGCCTCCCGTGAAGCCCGGCGCCGGCTGGTAGCGGCGTCGATCATCTACCCCGAAGGCCTCACGCCGGGGTTGCAGCTCGCCCTGGCGGCCCTGGTGCTCGCCGTGAACGCGATCGTCTACGCATGGCCGCGGCTCATCCCGCGAAGCCGCTGCCGAGAGCGACCGGCGCCGGGCGTCCGTCCGCGCGCTCCATGCCGCCCGGGATCTAAGGGGTTGTGATGTCCGCCTTTCCGGGTGGGGTTCCTGCCGTGAGTGCCGGCAGCATGTTACGGTGTCGGCGATGCACGTGGCGTTGATACGCGGGATCAACGTGGGGAAGGCCAAGCGGGTGGCGATGGCCGACCTGCGGGCGCTCGTGGAGAAGCTCGGGTACTCCGATGTCCGCACGCTGCTCAACAGCGGCAACATCGTCTTCGACGCAGGACGCGATGCTGCGAGCAAGGTCGCCGCCGGCATCGAACAGGGCATGGCGGCGAAGCTCAAGGTCCCTGCGCGGGTCACGGTGCTGACCGGGGCCGAGTTCAAGACGGTGGTGGAGGAGAACCCGTTGGGTGCTGTGGCGGACAATCCGTCGCGGCTGCTCGTCGCCTTCCTCAGCGATCCGAGGGACCGGGTGCGGCTCCAGCCGCTGGCACGGCAGGCCTGGAAGCCCGAGGCGCTCGGCATCGGCAGCCGAGCCGCGTATGTCTGGTGCCCGGCCGGGATGCTCGAGAGCCCGCTGACCGAGGCTGTCGGGCGCGTGCTCGGCGCCGCGACGACCACACGGAACTGGGCGACCGTGACGAAGATCCGGGCGTTGCTCTAGCCTGTTCCGTTCCGCGTACCCGTCAACACCGAGCGCCGTCGCTCCCGAAAGTCGTTCAGCTTCCGAGGCTGTCGTAGGTCGGCTTGAGGGCCGAGTACAGGGCCTGATAGCGGGGGTAGAGCGCCTCGTAGGCCTTGGTCCATTCGGCGTTCGGCTCGTCGCGGCCGGTGACCGTGATGGTGGCGTCGCAGGCCGCCTCTACCGTGGGCCAGGCGCCCTTGCCGGTGCCCCCGAGCAGCGCGGCGCCGTAGGCCGCGCCTTCGCTGCTGTTGACCGTCAGCATCGGCAGGCCGAGGGCGCTCGCGACGATCTTCCGCCACAGGGCCCCCTTGGCGCCGCCGCCCGCGATCCGCACCTCCGACACCGCGCCGAGACCAGCCCCCTGGAGCAAGCCGAAGCAGTCCTTCATCGAGAAGGCGACTCCCTCGAGCACGGCGCGCGTCATGTGCGCCCGGGTGTGGCGCACGGTGAGGCCCACGAAGCTGCCGCGGGCCAGCGGGTCGGGGTAGGGCGTGCGCTCACCCGAGAGGTACGGCATGAACAACAGCCCCTCGCTGCCCGCGGGCGCACGCTCGGCCTCCGCCACGATCTCGGCGAAGCTCTCCCTCGGCGCGAGGGTGTCCCGGTACCACTGCAGGCTGCCGGCCGCCGACAGCGTCACGCCCATGAAGTGCCACTTGCCCGGCACCGCGTGGCAGAAGGCGTGGAGCCGTCCCTCGGGCTCGACCAGCGGCTTGTCGGTCGTGGCGAAGATCACGCCGGACGTGCCGAGGGTGAGCGAGACGACGCCCGGCCGGACGGCGCCCGCGCCTACGGCGCCTGCGGCCTGATCGCCGCCGCCGGCCACCACGGGCGTGCCGACTGCGAGCCCCGTTTCAGCCGCGGCCTCGGCCGTGATCGTCCCCGTCGTCTCCGGTCCCTCGAAGGTCGGCGGCAGCCACTCGGCCGGGATCTCGAGCGTCTCCAGGACCCGCTTGGACCAGGCGCGGGCTGCGAGCTCGAACAGGATGGTCCCGGAGCCGTCCGCCTTGTCCATCGCTGCGACGCCCGTGAGCCGCAGGCGCACGTAGTCCTTCGGCAGCAGCACCAGCTTCGCGTTCGCGTAGACCTCGGGCTCGTGGTTGCGGACCCAGAGGATCTTGGGCGCCGTGAAGCCGGTGAGCGCGACGTTGCCGACCTCGCGGATCAGCACGGCTCGGCCCACGCGCCGTTCGATCTCGGCGCACTCGGCCGCCGTGCGCTGGTCGTTCCACAGGATGGCGGGGCGCAGCACCTCGCGCTTCGCGCCCAGCAGCACGAGACCGTGCATCTGGCCGGTGAGGCCGACCGCCGCCACGTCCTGGCCGCCCGCTCCCGCCTCGGCCAGGGCCTTCCTGACGCTCGCGGCGGTTCCGCTCCACCACTCGTGCGGGTCCTGCTCGGACCAGAGCGGCTTCGGGGTCTGGAGCGTGAGCGGCGTGGTGGCGGAGGCCACGACCCCGCCCTTCTCGTCGATGAGCAGCGCTTTGGCGCCGGTGGTGGAGACGTCGATTCCGAGGAAAAGGCGGCGCATCTCCCCGAGACCCCCCAGTGGCTGTTAGCGGACTCCCAGGAGCAGCTCGAGCGTGAGCTGGTCGAGCTTCTCGTAGCCGAGGCCGCGGGCGCCGAGGGCCTTGCGGTCGAAGCTGTGGCCTTTCAGCGCGTCGGCCGTGGCCTTGCTGTAGGCGCCCACCTGCGGCAGGCCATCCGTGGGCACCTTGGAGATCGCGGCCACCAGGGCCTGGATCTCCTTGTCCTCGTTCCAGCGGCGCGCCTTCTCCTTGTAGATCAGGTAGCTGCGCATCGAGCCGCGCGCGAAGTCCTTGACGCCCGCTGTGTCCTCGGTGCGGTAGGCGTGCGAGTCGAAGTGGCGCATCCCGGGGTACTTCACGTCCTCCAGGAACTTGACCAGGAAGAAGCAGCTCTTGAGCGAGTGCGAGCCGAAGCGCAGGTCCTGGTCGTAGCGGCCGAAGGCCTGGTCGTTGAGGTCGA
>CAZMRX010000070.1:0-18058 GCA_964568755.1 uncultured Acidobacteriota bacterium
CTGGGGCGACAGCCCCGTGGGTCTCTACTTCGTGACCGAGCTCGTGGACGGAGAGGACCTGAAGCTGGCGATCCGCCGGCGCGGTCCCTGGCCGGCGGCCGAGGCCGCGACGCTGGGCGCGACGCTGGCCGACGCGCTCGCCGCGGCGCACGCACAGAGCGTCGTCCACCGCGACGTCAAGCCCAACAACGTCATGATCGCGCGCGACGGCTCGGTGCGGCTGCTCGACTTCGGCCTCGCCCGCGGCGCCGGCATCGACCTCACGACGCTCACCCGCACCGGCACCATCCTCGGGACCCCCGGCTACATGTCGCCGGAGCAATTCGACGCCCACGGTGTCGACGAGCGCAGCGACGTGTACTCGCTCGGCGTGGTGCTCTTCGAGGTGCTCACGGGGCGGCTGCCCTTCACGGGCCAGACCCCGATCGCGGTGGCGCTCGCGCACAAGACCGAGACGCCGCCGCTGCCTCGCTCGCTGCGCCCCGGGGTGCCCGCCTGGCTCGAGCGCGTCGTGCTGCGCTGCCTCGAGAAGGACCCGGCGCGTCGCTTCGCGAGCGCGTCCGCGCTCGCGGCGGAGCTGCGGCGGCCGCGCGACGGCACGGCGCCGCGCTCACGAGCCCTTTCGAGCGGAGACGGCGTGCTCCTGGACCTGGCCGAGACCACGGACTGGGCGCTCGTCCTCACCAGCGCTCACGAGAAGACCGGCTGGGCCGAGGGGATGACGCTGCGCTTCGAGGATCGCTACTACCGGCTTGCCGGGGCGCAGGCGCCTTCGTCCGACGGCGTGCCCTGGACCTATCGCTTCGTGTCCTGGCCGGAGGGTGAGATCTTCAGGCGTCTGGTGGACTACGAGCAGGACCTGGCGGCCCGCCAGGAGGCGGCCTCGAAGACGCTCACGGATCGGCTGTCGCGTTGGCTCGGCAGGCGCGAGTAGCCCGCGCGCCCTGACTCAGGCGACGGCCTCGATCGGTGTGGCACGAGCGGGCGGCGCCACGCAGCGGCAAGCGAGAGCGCCCCGCGCCGCGATTTCAGGCCGCGCGGCGGCTGCGGCGTTCGCTTCGTAGAACGTGGGGGGCTCGTAGGTCCGGCCGTGACGCAGGCGCTGGTCCTCGAACCAGAGCGTGGCGAGGACCGCTGGGCCGACGAGACGGGCGGTGAGACGCGCTTTCCAGCCGAAGGCCCGCTCGATCCCAACGCGGGTCTCGCGGAGCCGCGCGGAGAGGGCGGGCTTCACTCGCGCAAACCACCGCTCCGAAGCCCACAGCGCCCCCGCGTACGCCGTCGGGAGGCCTCGCGTCTCGCACGCGATCCGCTCGCGGACGCGCGGGTCGTGGTGGTCCTTGAGCGCGAGCCAGCCGCGCAGCAACGTCCGTGCGATGCGGGCGACGCTCGGCCCGTTGACCTCGAAGTCGCGGCGGAAGGCCCGCAGCAGGTACTCGGTCTCCTCGCCGCTCCGGATCCGCGGGTGCCGGAAGTTGAAGCGGAGCTGTCCGTGCGTGTCGGCGTCGGGGCACTCCTCCTGCGAGAGCAAGGTGCCGTTCGCACGGTGCTCCGCGTAGAGCGGCGTGCCCGGCACCGGGGTGTACAGCATGAACTGGTGAAACTCGGTGTCGTGCGCCACCGCGTGGTCGATCGCGCGGTCGACGTTGTCGGCGCCGTGCTCGGGGAGGCCGACGATGCTCGAGCCGAGCACGCGGATCCCGAGCGCCTGCAGCCGCCGCACGAGCGCCAGCGTGTCGGTGCCGTTGAGCTTCGCGTAGGCGCTCGCCTCGCCCTCGAGGCCGAGCCACACCCACGAGAGACCGAGGCCGACCAGCTGGTCGTCGCTGTACTGCCGGAGCGCGTTCGCGGAGCTGAAGACGTAGAGCGACCAGGCCTTGCCTTCCTCACGCATCCGCTCGAGCAGCCGCAGCGCGCGCTTCTTGTGCAGCAGGAAGTTCTCGTCCATCACGAAGAACGACCGCACGCCCAGGCTCCGCGCGAGGCCCCGCATCACCTCGTAGAGCTCGTCGCCGCCCTCGTAGAAGCTGACGAAACGGCCCTTGCCCCCGAACATGGCCGAGGTCGAGCAGAAGTTGCAGCCGAGCGGGCAGCCGACCGAGGGGATCACCGTTGCGGCGGTCTCGCCCGGGCCGCGCCCGAACGGCACGCCCATCGTGCGCTCCCCGAAGGCCGACACGATCAGCGGGTGCCGGATCGGCGCGTGGACGTCCTCGCCCAGGAAGGAGCGGAACCAGGCGACGCCCTCGCCGGCCACCACGTGGTCGGCGTCGACGACGTCGCGCAGGCCGGGCCGGTTCGCGACGTGGCCGCCCACGACGATCGTGGCCTGCGGCTGGTGCTGGCGCACGACCTCGCACATCCGCTTCACCTTCCCGACGTTCGGGACGATCGCGCTGATGCCCACCACGTCGTAAGGCACGGTGCGGATCTCCTCCTCGAAGCGCTCGAGGCTCGGGAAGTCGAGCAGCGTCGTGGGGGCCTCCAGGTTCGCCTGGATCAGCATCAAGCCCCACGAGCGGTGGAACATGCGCAGCGAGAAAGCGCCCTGCGCCCGGGTGACCTGGTTGTGGTAAAGCTCCATCGGGTTGATCGCGCGGCTGCCGTGCTCATCGTCCCGGGCGTAGGGGCCGAAGACGCTCGTGAGCAGGACGCGTGCGCGCGAGCCCCTGGGGTGGCGGGTGACTACGGTTCGCTCCATGAGCCACGTGTAGCACTCGCGACGCGGGCGCATCGTCACAGTAGTGTCAGTTCGCGCCGGAGCGAGGCCGACGTGATTCGTTCGCATCACGTGCGCTGCCGTGCGATCCAGGGTGCGCCTGGTGCGGTCGCGCGTTCAGGCGCGCGCGGCGGCTTCGAGCGCCGCCCACAGCGCCTCGACGTGCCGCCTCTCGGTCGTCTCGGCGCCGATGCTGACGCGGATCATCTGGCGGCCCTTCAGCACGGACGGCGTGAGGTAGGCGGCGCCGCTCTCGTTCACCTGCCTCGCGATCTCGAGGTTGTGGCGGGCGAGCGCGGGCTCGTCGCCGCCGAGCGCCGGCGGGACGTGGCGCAGGCACACGGTCTGGAACGGCACCGGCGCGAGGCGCTCCCAGCCCGGCGCCGCGTCGACCCGCTCGCGCAGCCACTGCGCGTTCGCGAGGTCGCGGCGCAGGCGCGCCTGCAGCCCCTCGACCCCGACGTCCTCCAGGTAGAACCACAGCTTGAGCGCGCGGAAGCGGCGCCCGAGCGGGATGTGCCAGTCGCGGTAGTTCTTCACCGCCCCGTCCTGGGCCGTGCGCAGGTAGCTCGGGTTCGTGCTCATCACGCGGATCAGATGCTGCGGGTCGCGGACGTAGTAGGCGCTGAAGTCGAAGCCGACGCCCATCCACTTGTGCGGGTTGAAGACGAGGCTGTCGGCCTCCTCGACGCCCGCCCAGAGCGCGCGGCACTCGGGCAGCACCATCGCCGTGCCGGCCATCGCCGCGTCCACGTGGAGCCAGAGGCCGTGCTGCTTGGCGAGGGCAGCCATCGCGGCGAGCGGGTCGATGGCCGTCGTTCCGGTGGTCCCGACGCAGGCGATTAGCGCGCACGGCACGCGCCCCGCCGCCACGTCTTCGGCGATGGCCGCCTCCAGGAGGTCCAATCGCAGCGCGTGCGCGTCGTCGGTCTCGACGAGCCGGAGGTGGTCCTTGCCGAAGCCGGCGAGCAGCGCCGCCTTCTCGATCGAGCTGTGTCCCTCGCGCGAAGCGTAGACGACGAGCGGCGCCGGGAGCGACTGGAGGCCCCCTTTGTTCTGGCTGAACCCCGAGGCCTTCTCCCGCGCGCACAGGAGCGCACAGAGCGTCGCGGTCGAGGCCGTGTCGTGCACGACGCCGGTCCAGCCCCCTGACAGGCCGACCATCTGCCGCAGCCAGTCCATCACGACTTCCTCGACCTCGGTCGCCGCGGGGCTCGTCTGCCAGCTCATGCCCTGGACGCCGAGGCCCGAGGCCACGATGTCGGCCAGGATCGACGCGTAGCTCGTGTTGCTCGGGAAGTAGGCGAAGAAGGACGGATGGTTCCAGTGCGTGATGCCCGGCAGCACGTCCGGTTCGAGCCGCTTCAAGGCCTCGGCCAGCCGGCCGCCGGTCCGCGGCGGCTGCTTCGGAAAGCGGGCGCCGATCTCGCCAGGCCGCGCCGGGCTCATCACGGGCAGCGCCTCCATCTGCTCGCGGTAGTCCGCCACCCAGTCGATCAGCTCGTGGCCCAGCTTACGGAATGTCCCCGCGTCCATGTCTCCCTCTAGGGTCAGGTCTTGAATTGGGGCATCGCTGATCCATCGAGCACGCTCGGACCCGCCCGGGCAGAGCATATGTCCTAAGATGGCCGTCTCGTGACACACCCCGCGGACTTCTTCTCACCGGGCGGAGCGCTCGCCCGGGTGTTGCCCGGCTACGAGGAGCGCAAGGCGCAGATCCGGCTCTCGGAGGCCGTCGGCGACGTGCTCGAGCACGGCGGGCTGTTGCTGGCCGAGGCCGGCACCGGCACCGGCAAGACGCTCGCCTACCTGCTGCCGGCGGTGCTCTCGGAGAAACGCGTGGTGATCTCGACCGGCACCAAGAACCTGCAGGAGCAGCTGGTGCAGAAGGACCTGCCGCTGCTGGCGCAGGCGCTCGGGCGCGAGCTGCGTGTCGCGGTGATGAAGGGCCGGGCCAACTACCTGTGCCTCTTGCGCTTCTCCTCCTTCGGCAAGGCCGGAAGCTTCCGGCGGCTCGAGGAGCTGCCGGTCTACCGCGCGGTCGAGGCGTGGTCGACGACCACCGAGACGGGGGACCGGGCCGAGGTGCCCGACATGCCGGACAGCGTCGACTTCTGGCGCGAGGTCTCGGCCGCGAGCGAGAACTGCATCGGCTCGTCGTGCTCGCTATTCGACGCCTGCTTCGTGACGCGCATGCGCCAGACGGCGCTCGAGGCCGACTTGGTGGTGGTCAACCACCACCTGCTGTGCGCCGACCTGGCGGTGAAGGACGGCAGCTACGGCTCGGTGATCCCGGCCTACGACACGCTGATCCTCGACGAGGCGCACCTGATCGAGGACGTGGCGACGCAGTACTTCGGGGTGCAGGTCTCCTCGCACAAGGTCGAGGAGCTGGTGCGCGACGTGGAGCGCGAGCTCAAGGCCGCGAGCCTCGACGCGCGCGAGCTGCGGGCCGAGGCCGAGGGCCTGCGCGTCAAGAGCGAGCGCTTCTTCACCCGGCTCGGACGCAGCCGTCCGGGGCGGCTCGGGCCGGGCTGGATGACGGAGACGCTGGCCGAGGAATCGCTCGGGCTGCTGCAGCGGCTCGAGGGCCTGCGCACGGCGCTGCTGGCGGTGCCCGACCGGCCCGAGCCGCTCACCGGCCTCGCCGCGCGCACGCTCGCGCTCACGAGCGACGTCGCGTTCCTGATGCGGGCCGAGACCGACGACCACGTCTACTTCGCCGAGACCCGCGGCCGCGGCGTGTTCCTGCGCGCGATGCCGATCGACGTGTCGGGCCGGCTCAAGGAGCTGCTGTTCGACCAGCTGCGGGCGGCGGTGCTCACCTCGGCGACGCTCGCGGTCGACGGCGGCTTCGCCTACGTCAAGGACCGCCTCGGCATCGAGCCGAGCGACGAGCTGCTGCTGAAGTCGCCCTTCCGCTTCGAGGAGCAGGCGCTGCTCTACGTGCCCCTCGGCATGCCGGAGCCGATGGCGCCCGAGTTCGTGGACCGCGCCGCCGAGGAGGTGCTGCGCCTCGTCGAGCTGTCGCGCGGGCGCGCCTTCGTGCTGTTCACCTCCTACGCGAACATGAACGCGGTCGCCGAGCGGATCGCGGGCCGCACCCCGTACCCGATCCTGATGCAGGGCGAGGCGCCCAAGGCGCAGCTGCTCGACACCTTCCGCGCGACGCCGCACGCCGTGCTGCTCGCGACCGCGTCCTTCTGGCAGGGTGTCGACGTCGCGGGCGAGCAGCTCTCGTGCGTGATCGTCGACAAGCTGCCGTTCGCGTCTCCCGGCGACCCGGTGGTCGCGGCGCGCATCGAGCGGCTGCGCGGCCGCGGCCAGGACGCCTTCGGCGAGTACCAGGTGCCGGTCGCGGTGCTGACGCTGAAGCAGGGTCTGGGACGGCTGATCCGCACCGCCACCGACCACGGGATCCTGGCGGTCCTCGACAGCCGCCTGATGCGCAAGCGCTACGGCCGGCGCTTCCTGGAGAGCCTGCCGCCGGCCCGGCTGGTCCACGAGCTCGCCGAGGTCGCCCGATTCATGGCCTGACCCCCCCCGACCGGTTGCGGTGATCCACGCCACGTATCCCATATCCGGTAGCTGATATATGCTCCGCCTAGGGGGTTCGGGGGGCGCGACGGTAGAGCGCCCCCCGAGATCCGTTGCTGTCGTCGTCCTGTCGTCCGGGTTGCGTAGTCGCTGCTTCCGTCTTCCCAAGTATCGATTTGTCGAGGAGGTTCGATGACTCTGGCCGTCCGAAGTCACGCGCTGCGGGCGCTCCTGGCGCTGCCGCTCCTGGCCGTTCCCGCCGCCGTCCAGGCGTCAGGCTTCGCGATCGAGAGCCAGGGCTCCCGGGCGATGGGCTTCGCGGGGGCCTACGTGGCGCAAGCCGCGGACCCGTCCGCCATCTTCTACAACGCCGCGGGCATCGGCTTCCTGAAGGGCAAGCAGCTCTACATCGGCGGCGCCTTCGTCGGGCGCTCGACCGACTTCACCGGCTCCGGGCCCAATCCTCCGGCGGGCACGCTCGAGCAGTCGAGCCACGGCCTGGGCCTGCTCCCCTCGATCTACTACTCGCAGCAGGTGGGCGACAGGGCGGTCGTCGGTCTCGGCGTGAGCCGGCCGTTCGGCAACCGCTCGGAGTGGGAGAACCCCAACGAGTTCACCGGCCGCTACATCTGTCTCGAGTGCCAGATCGACTCGTGGTCGATCAACCCGACGATCGCCCTCAGGCTGGCCGACCGCTTCTCGATCGGCGGGGGCGTCGACATCCGGCTCTCGAACTTCAAGCTCTCGCGCCGGCTGAGCGCCGACCCCAACCCGTTCCCCGTGCCCACGGACGTCGCGGAGCTGACGCTCGACGGCGGCACGGAAACCGGGGTCGGCTTCAACCTCGGCCTGCTGGCGATGCCCACCGAGAACCTCTCGGTCGGGCTCTCGTATCGTCACGAGGTCAAGATCGACCACGGCGCGCAGGCCAACTTCGTGCAGATCCTGACGGGCAACACCGCGCTCGACCAGGCGGTCGCGATCGCGCTGCCGGGCTCGCAGCCCGCCACGGTCAGCTTCACCTACCCGGCCAGCGTCGCGGCGGGTGTCGCGCTGCGCCGCGGCTACTGGACGGTCGAGGTCGACTTCCAGTGGATGCTGTGGTCCAGCTTCGACGCGGTCACGATCCGCTACCTCAACTCGCCCGCCTTCGACACCACGCTGCCCCAGGACTGGGAGAGCACCTGGCGCGGCGCGATCGGCGTCGAGTACCTGATCCGGGACGACTGGGAGGTGCGCGCCGGCTACGGCTACGACCACAGCCCGGCGCCGACCGAGACCATCTCGCCCTTCATCCACGACGCCGACCGCCACACCTTCGGCGCGGGCGGCAGCTGGAAGTACGAGAACCTGCGGCTCGACTTCAACATGCGCTACGTGCTGTTCCAGACGAGCTCGACGCTCGGCATCAGCCGCTACGACTACGACGGCAGCTACAAGTCCGGCAGCTTCCAGGTCGGCGCGTCGTTCGGGTATCGCTTCTAGCGAGGTTCCGCGCGCCTTCTCGTCGAGCGCGGAACCTCGCTTCCTGCCGTTTCCGCTGTCTCTTCCTCGTGGCCCGTCGTTCGTCGTCCGTTTCCGTTCTTAAGCCATCTTCCGTTTCCGTTGTCCTCTTCTCGTGGTCCGTTCCCTGGCGTCCGTTTCCGGCCTTGTCCGTTTCCGTTCCCCCGTAGCCGTCAGGCGGCCTCGATCGCCACGCGCGCCTCGCTGCGCAGCCGCAGCGCCAGCGTCGCCGCCGCGACCACGACCACGGCGCCCGCCACGAAGAGCGCGTCCGGCAGGCGCCCCCAGATCAGCCAGTCGAGCAGCCCCGCGAACACCGGGCCGGCGTAGAGGAACGGCCCGACGTGCGCCGCGGGGGCGTGCACGTACGCACGCGTCAGCGTGAGCTGGCCCACGGTCGCGAAGACGGCCATCAGCAGCAGGATCGCCCAGGTTCGCGCGGACGGGCTCGTCCACCAGTAGGCCGCGGGCGGCAGGGCGACCACCGAGGCCACGAGGCCGAAGTAGAAGACGATCCGCGTCACCGGCTCGGTACGCGTGAGGCGGCGGATGCCGACCTGGGCGATCGAGGCGAGCACGGCCGAGGCGAGGCCCACGAGCGCAGCCGGCTGAAACACGCCGGAGCCGGGCCGCAGGATCAGCAGCAGGCCGAAGAAGCCGAGCGCGAGCACGCCCCACAGCCGCGCGGGCACGCGCTCGCCGAGCCAGGCGCGCTCGACGAGCGGGATGAACAGCGGCATCGACTGGTTGAGCAGCACCGCGTCGGCCAGGCGCAGCCGGGCGATCGCGTAGAAGTAGCAGGCGACCGCCGCGACGCCGGCGAGCCCGCGCACCAGGTGCCCGGCGAAGTCGTCGGTCGCGAGCGCCCGCCGTCCCTGCCGGACCAGCCAGGGCAGCAGGAACACCAGCATGATGAAGTGCCGGAAGAAGACGATCGGCGCGTTCGCGAGCTCGCGCGCCGCGAGGCTCACCATCGCCGCCATCGAGGCGAACAGCAGCGCGGAGGCGACCATCAGCAACGCGCCGCGGCGCAGGTCGGTGCGGGACTCGGTCGCGCTCACGTGCCCCGATGATATGCGCTTGACAATAATTTAGTAGTGACTAAAGTATAGAGCCGTGGAGCAGCTACTGCAGGCCCTGGCGGCGCCCCGGCGGCTCGAGATCCTGCGGCTGCTCCGGCGCTGCGAGCGGCAGCCGGGGGAGATACATCGCGCGCTCGGGGACGTGACTTTCGGGGCGGTGTCGCAGCACCTGCGGGTGCTCGAGCAGGCGGGCCTGGTGAGCGCCCGCCGCGAGGGCCGCAGCCGCTTCTACACCACGCGCAGCCTGGGCCTGCAGCCGCTGCGCGAATGGCTGGACGAGATGTGGGGCGACGCGCTGGCGCGGCTCAAGGAGCAGGCCGAGGCGGAGGAGCGGGGCCAGGGGCCCGAGCGCCCGCGAGCCGCGGGCCGCAGGCCGCGCGCCGGCCGCCCACCGACCACGCGCCGACAGAGGAGAGGAAGATGACCGGACTCGACTTCGTTCTGGATCGCAGCGTCACGATCGCCGCCCGCCGCGAGACGGTCTTTCGTTACTTCACGGACTCCGAACGCTTCGCCGCCTGGTGGGGCGCGGGCTCCCGCATCGAGCCGCGGCCCGGGGGAGCCGTCCACATCCGCCATCCGAACGCGATCGTCGCCGGCGGCGAGGTCCTGGAGATCGACCCGCCCGGGCGAGTGGTCTTCAGCTACGGCTTCGAGTCCGGGAAGCCGATCCCGATCGGCGCCTCGCGCGTGACGGTCACGCTCGAGGAGACGGCGAGCGGCACGCTCGTGAAGCTGCGCCACGAGCTGCCGAACGCCGAGGTGCGCGACGAGCACGTCCAGGGCTGGCGCTATCAGCTCGCCTTGTTCGCCAACGTGGTGGCCCGGGAAGCGAACGCCGGCGCCGGCGCGCTGGTCGACCGCTACTTCGCCTGCTGGGCCGAGCCCGACGCCGCGAAGCGGCGCGCCGAGCTCGCCGCCATCGCCAGCGAGGAGCTGAGCTTCCGTGATCCCTACTCCTGCACCTCCGGGATCGACGACCTGAACGCGCACATCGCCGCCAGCCAGCGCTTCATGCCCGGGGTCGTGCTCTCGCGGCGCGGGGAGCCGCGCCAGTGCCAGGGGACCGCGCTCGTGGACTGGGTGGTGGCGGGGCCGGACGGAGCCGAGCGGGCCAAGGGCACCAACGTCTTCGAGCTCGGGCCCGACGGGCGCATCGCGCGCGCGACGGGGTTCTGGGGTTAGGCAGCTGCCGACGGGGGCCAGGAAAGCGCCGAACGGGGGTGAGGCAGCCGCCGACCGGGGGGGAGGACGCGCCGAACGGGGGTGAGGAAGCGCTGACCGGGGGGGCTCCAAAGCCGCCCCCCGGGCCCCCCTGCTTTGCGTGGCAACATGTAGGCCGGAGGCGGCCAGTGTTCGAGGTTGCGTACGAGACGACGTTTTGTGCCACTCACGTGCTGCACCGCGACGGGCAGCCGATCGAGCCGCAGCACGGCCACGACTGGCGCGTGGAAGTGGTGGCCGCCGGCGACACGCTCGACGGCATCGGCGTCGTCGTGGACTTCGAGCACCTGAAGCACGCCGTGGCCGGGATCTGCGCGCGCTTCCACTACGGCGACATCACGACGCACCCCGACTTCGCCGGCCAGAGCCCCTCCGCGGAGGCGGTCGCCCGCTACTTCTTCCGCGAGGTGCGCCGCGCGCTCGGGCCCGAGGGCGAGCGGCTGGTGCGGGTGCGGGTCTCCGAGGCCCCGGGCTGCAGCGCCAGCTACCGCGAGTGACGCTCCCCGGGTGGTACTCCCACCCGGATTCCCGCCGTGAGACACTATCGTCGACAGTAGGAGGAGCCACCATGAAGAGAACCCTCATCGCTGCCCTCATGCTCATCGGCCTCGGTTTCGCCGCGCCCCAGGCGCAGGCGCAGACCGGCACCGCTCGCGGCCGGGTGCTCGACGCGCAGGGCCAGCCCCTCGCCGAAGCCAAGGTGCTGATGGAGTTCCAGGGCGGGGTCACGCGCAAGTTCGAGGTCAAGACGAACAAGAAGGGCGAGTTCATGCAGGTCGGGATGCAGCCCGGCCCGTACCGCTTCACGGCCAGCAAGGAAGGCTACCAGTCCGGCTTCGCGGATCAGCGGGTCTCGCTCGGCGACCCCACCCAGGTCCCGGACTTCAAGCTGAACACGATGGCCCAGGCCCAGCAGGCCGCCGGCGGCGCCGAGGCGGCGGCGCTGCGCACCAGCTTCCAGAAGGCCGTCGAGCTGCAGTCCGCCGGAAAGGTCGACGAGGCCGAGGCGGCGTACAAGGCGATCCTCACCACCTCGCCGGACGTGCCCGAGGTGTACCAGAACCTCGGCCAGCTCTACCTGGCGAAGAAGGACTACGCGGCGGCCGAGACCGCGTTCCAGAAGGGCCTCGAGCTGCGGCCCGAGTCGACCGACATGACGACGCAGCTGGCCCGCGTCTACCAGGAGTCGGGGCAGGCCGAGAAGGCCATGGCGCTCATCGAGAAGTCGGCGGGGGCCAACCCGCAGGACGCCAGGGCCCAGTTCAACCGCGGCATCTTCCTGCTCAACGCCAACAAGAACGAGGAGGCGATCGGAGCCTTCGAGGCCGCGATCAAGGCCGATCCGACCCTGGCCGAGCCCTACTACCGGCTCGGCGCGCTGATGGTCGGCCAGGGCAAGATCCCCGAAGCCATCCAGAATCTCGAGAAGTACCTGAGCCTCAACCCCACCGACGCGCAGAACGTGGCGACCGCACAGGGGCTGATCAAGGCGCTCAAGAAGTGATCGCCGAGCGCGTGGCCGCCGTCCGGGAGCGGATCGCCCGGGCGGCGGAGCGCGCGTCACGGCCGCCCGCGGAGGTCACGCTCGTGGCCGTGAGCAAGACGCACCCGCCCGAGGCGGTGAGGGCGGCCTACGCCGCCGGAGTCCGCGACTTCGGCGAGAACCGCGTCCAGGAGGCCGAGCCGAAGATCGCCGCGACGGCCGAGCTCGAGGCGGCGCGCTGGCACCTCGTCGGCCACCTGCAGTCCAACAAGGCGCGCCGCGCCGCCGCGCTGTTCGGCCTGGTCCAGTCGATCGACTCGGTCGAGATCGCCGGACGGCTCGCGCGCGCCGGCGAGGAGGCCGGCCGCGAGGTGCGCGGTCTCGTCGAGGTGGACCTGGCGGGCGAGCCGTCCAAGTTCGGCCTGCCCGAGAGCGAGCTGTGGCCCGCGCTGCAGGCGCTGCGGGGGAGGCCGGGGCTGCGGCTCGAGGGCCTGATGGTGCTGCCGCCGCTCCTCGAAGACCCCGAGGCCGTGCGTCCCTTCTTCCGGCGGCTGCGGGCGCTGCGCGACCGCGCGCTCGGCGAGGGCCTGCTCGCCGCGGGCGCGCTCTCGATGGGCATGAGCCACGACTTCGAGGCCGCGGTCGAGGAGGGCGCGACCCTGGTTCGCGTGGGAACCGCGATCTTCGGCGAGCGCCAGAAGGCGGCGTGACGGGTCGAGGGGCGGCTGCGGCCCCTCAGTGGTAGTAGCGCGACGACTCGTCGCGCGAGTCGCGCGGCACCTCGCGCAGCCGGCTCGAGCGGCGGCGCCAGCCGCGATAGGCCAGCTCGAACCGGACTCGCGTCCACAGCCCGCCGAGCGGCGTCCCGCGCATCACCACCAGGCTCAGCAGCTCCGCCGCGAAGTGCGGGACGAAGCCCGCGAACCCGCCGAGCAGGGCGAACAGCAGCGTGCCGCCGAGCGTCGCGTAGATCAGGTTCAGCCCGCTGAGCGGCACCACGAAGTACAGCAGGATGTTCCGCGTCGGGAACGCGCACGCCCAGGCGATGATCAGCGCCGAGACGACGGGCCAGGCGCCGAGGAAGCGGTGGGCTTGCAGGCCGGGAAAGAGCAGCGCGACGCCGCAGGTGAGCGCGGCGGCCCCGGCGGCGAGCCCCAGGTAGGTGGCCAGGAAGCGCACCGGCCCCCAGATGCGCACCAGGTCGCTGCCGAACCAGTAAAGCGCCAACGCGGCGAAGATCAGGCCCAGCGGGTCCTGCTCGAAGAAGGCCCAGGTGACGAGGCGCCAGAGCTGGCCCAGGAACACGTAGCCCGGGACGAGCGCACCGTTCGCCGCGAAGCCCTCCAGCTGGGCGCCCAGGATGGAGCAGGTCAGGGTCGCCGCGATCAGCAGCGCGATCGCCGCCGGAATGCTCCCCCCGAGCAGGTGGAAGCGCCTGTCGAGCCAGCTCGCGCGCGTCGGCATCTGAGCTTCATCCTAACCGCTTTCGGCCGCCGGGCCGATCCGGCCGCGCGCCGACGCGCGCTCGGGTCTACAATGGCCCGGTGACGCAGGGTCCCGGGGGACGCCGATGAAGCTCACGCCGTCCGACGTCCAGCGCCAGAACTTCAGCACGCGCTTTCGCGGCCTCGACCCCGACGAGGTGCGCGCCTTCCTCGCCGCCGTGGCCGAGGAGATGGCGGCGATGCTGCGCGAGAAGGAGCAGGTCGAGCAGGAGCTGCGCCACCTCGAGCTGATCGTCGGCGAGCACCGCGAGCGCGAGGCGATCCTCAAGAACACGCTGCTCACCGCGCAGAAGGTGGCCGAGGACATCCGCGAGAACGCCCGCAAGGAGGCCGAGACCATCGTCAAGCAGGCCGACCTGCAGGGCGACCGCCTGCTCGACCTGGCCCAGACCCGCGCCCACGACGTCGAGCGGGGGATCCTGGAGCTGCGCGGGCACCGCACCGCGCTGCGCACGGACATTCGCGCCCTCGTCACGCGCCTCACGCACCTGCTCGACCTGCAGGAGGAAGCCGAGGTCGAGGACAACCTCCGCTTCCTGAAGCGCCGCGAGGAAGCCTCGGGGCAGTAGGCCCCGTGGCCCTCGACCTGCGCGACACCGCGGACGGGCTGACGCTGCGGGTGCGCGTGACGCCGCGCGCCTCGCGCGACGCCATCTCCGGCGAGCGGGACGGAGCGCTCGTCGTGCGGCTGAGCGCTCCGCCCGTCGAGGGGGCGGCCAACGATGCGCTCGCCCGCCTGCTCGGGAAAGCGCTCGGTGTCGCGCCAAGCGCGGTGCGGATCGTGCGGGGGCCGGCCAGCCGGAACAAGCTGGTGGCGATCGAGGGCATGGGCGCGGCCTTCGCCCGGGAGAAGCTCGAGGCGTGATCGCCGCCGACCTGGCGATCCGCCGCGTCGGCCTGCTCGCGACGCTCGCGGGCCCGTCCCCGCGCACGGGCGCCGCGATGCGCGACCTCGGGCTGCTGCGCGACGCCGCGATCGCGGTCGCGAAGGACCGAATCGCCTGGGTCGGTCCGGATGCCGGCTTCGGCTCGGCCGTCGGCCTGCGCGCGGGCGGCGAGCAGATCGACGCGGGAGGCGCCGCGGTCGTTCCCGGCTTCGTCGACCCGCACACCCACCTCGCCTTCGCCGGCCTGCGCGACGACGAGATCCGGCAGCGCCTCGCGGGCGCGAGCTACCAGGAGATCGCCGCCGCCGGGGGCGGCATCGTGCGCAGCGTGGTCGCGACGCGCGAGGCGCCGGTCGAGGATCTCGCGGCGCTCGTCGCTCTGCGTCTCGACGAGATGCTGCTGTGCGGCACCACCACCGCCGAGGTCAAGAGCGGCTACGGCCTCGAGACGGCCGCCGAGATCCGCAGCCTGGAGGCGATCCGCCTCGCGGCGCGCCGCCACCCGGTCGCCGTGGTGCCCACCTTCCTCGGCGCCCACGAGGTGCCGCCCGAGCACCGGGCGAGCCGCGACCGCTACCTGGGCGTGCTGGTCGAGGAGATGATCCCGGCCGTCGCCGCGCGCGGCCTCGCGGTGTTCGCCGACGTGTTCTGCGAGCGGGGGGTCTTCGACGTGGACGAGAGCCGGCGCATCCTGCTCGCCGCGCGAGCGCACGGGATGAAGCTGCGCGTTCACGCCGACGAGCTCGCGGCGACCGGCGGAGCCGAGCTCGCGGCGGAGCTCGGCGCGCGCTCCGCCGACCACCTGGTGCACGTCTCGCCCGCCGGCATGCGGGCGCTCGCCGCCTCGGGTTGCGTGGCGACGCTGCTGCCGAGCGCGGCCTTCTACCTGCGGCTCGGTCGCTTCGCTCCCGCGCGGCAGCTGATCGAGGCCGGCGCCGCCGTCGCGCTGGCGTCGGACGTCAACCCGGGCGGCGGCCTGTCGCCGTCGCTGCCCTTCGCGATGGCGCTCGCGTGCTTCGGCATGGGCCTGTCGCTCGAGGAGGCGCTCTCGGCCGTGACCGTCAACGCCGCGAGCTCTCTCGACCTGGCGGGAGAGACGGGCTCGATCGAGACGGGCAAGCGCGCCGATCTCGTCGTGCTGCGCTCGGACCGGCTGCTCGACCTGGTGCGGGTGGGCGTGCCCGCGATCCGCGCGGTGGTGAAGGACGGCCGCGTGGTGGTGCGCGACGGGCGCCTCGTCTCGCCCTCCGCCCCGCTGCCTGCGGCCGCCGCGCCGGCGTGACGACGTCGGTCCGGGCACTCTCGATCCACGCGGACTACCGCTGCCGCAGCAGCGGGGTCTGCTGCCGCTCCGGCTGGCTAAACCCGGTCGAGCCCCTCGCCGAGGCGCGCATCCACGCGGGAATCAGCGAGGGCCGGCTCAGCCCGGAGATCGCGTGGGCGCGGCCCGTGGCGGGCCTGCCGCACGGCGCGCGGGTGGCGCTGCGGGTGCTCGCGTCGGGCGACTGCGTGTTCCTCGAGCACGGCGAGCCGCGCCTGTGCGCTGTCGAGCGCCAGCTCGGCCCTCTCGCCATGCCGGCCGCCTGCCGCCAGTTCCCGCGGATCGCGACGCTCACGCCCGTGGGCGTCGCGCTGACGCTGTCGCACTACTGCCCGACAGCCGCCGGCCTGCTGTTCCGCGACGACGTCCCGCTCGCGGTCGTGACGGATCCGAAGGCCTTTCCGGCGTCCTGGCCCTACGAGGGGCTCGACGCGCGGGACGCCTGGCCGCCGCTGCTGCGGCCCGGGGTGCTGACGAGCTGGGCGGTGCACGTCCGTCTCGAGGAGCACGCCGTCGCCGTTCTCGGCCGTAACGAAACGCCGGCTGGCGCGGCGCTCGCGCAGCTCGAAGCCGAGGCCGAGGCGCTGCGAGCGTGGAGCGTGGCGAGCGGCCCCTTCGACGACTTCGCGGCGCGCGTGATCGGTTCTGGCGTGGGGGCACTCGAGCCCGCCACCCCGCCGGGCGCGGTATTCGACGACTGGGAGCGCGTGGCGAGCGTCGTTCCGAAGGGCCACCCCCGGCCCGTGAGCCCGCGGGCCGCCGCCCTTGCCCTCGGCCTCGACCGCGCCCTGGCGCTCGCCGACGAAGGCTGCGCCGCGCTGCGGCGCCCCGTTGGCCGCTGGCTCGCGGCCCGGGCGTTCGCGAGCTGGCTCGCCCTGCAGGGCGAAGGCGTGCGCACGAGCGTGCTCGGCCTGCGCGTGGCGCACTCGGTGCTGCGTGCCGAGGCGGCGCGCGGCGTCGCGGAAGCGGCAGGGATCGCCCCGGATGCCGAGCGGCTCGAGCAGGCGATCCGGCGCGCGGACCTGCTGCTCGTGCACCTGGCCGACCCCGAGGCGCTCGCGCGCGAGCTGAGCCGCTGCGAGGCGCGGGTCGCACCCGCCTGAGCGCGCCCCACGGGCGGCTCGTGCGGCGCGACGGCTATACTGGGCGGCGAGCAGGGAGAAGCAGCATGCCGAAGAAGGCCACGGGCACCCGTCGCAGTCCGATCCGCCGCATCGGGGTCAGCACCGGCGGGGGCGACGCCCCGGGACTCAACGCCGTGATCCGGGCGGTCGCGCTGGCGGCCCACAACCACGGCTGGGAGGCCGTGGGAATCCGCGACGGCTACAACGGGATCTTCCTCCCCGAGCACTACCCCGACGGGGGCCTGATTCCCCTGACGCCCGAGAGGGTCCGGGGGATCACGCACCTGGGCGGCACCATCATCGGCACCACGAACGCGGGCAACCCGCTCAAGTACCCGGTGCGCCAGCGCGACGGCAGCGTGGTCGAGGTCGACCGCTGCGACGACCTGGTGAAGGGCCTGGCCGCCGCGGGCATCGACGCCGTGGTCGCGGTGGGCGGCGACGGCTCGCTCACGATCGCGAACGCGCTCGCTCGGAAGGGCGTGCGGATCGTCGGCGTCCCCAAGACGATCGACAACGACCTGTCGCGCACCGTCGTCACCTTCGGCTTCGACACCGCCGTGTCCTTCGCGACCGAGTGCATCGACCGGCTGCACTCGACCGCCGCCTCGCACCGCCGCGTGATGGTCGTCGAGGTGATGGGGCGCTACGCCGGCTGGATCGCGCTCAACGCGGGAGTCTCGTCGACCGCCGACGTGATCGTGATCCCGGAGATCCCCTACGACATCGAGGCCGTGGCCGAGAAGATCCAGGAGCGCTACGCGCGGGGTCACAGCTTCGCGATCGTCGTGGTCGCCGAGGGCGCCCGGCCGCGCGGCGGCCGCCACGGCGTGATCGAGAAGAAGGCCGGACAGGCGGAGCGCCTGGGCGGCGCCGGGGCGCGGCTCGGAGCGGCGATCGCCGAGGCGACCGGGCGCGACACGCGCGTCGTGGTGCTGGGGCACCTGCTGCGCGGCGGGACGCCGACGACCTTCGACCGCCTGATCTCGCTGCGCTTCGGTGCGGCGGCGGTGCGCGCGCTCGCCTCGGGAAAGTCGGGAGTGATGGTGGCGCTCGACCCGCCCACGGTGCGCTACGTCCCGCTCGCCGAGGCCGCGCACCGCATGAAGGTGGTCCCGGTCGACTGCGACACGATCCGGACCGCGCGCGAGCTCGGCATCTGCCTGGGAGACTGAGGGCAGCGTTGAGCGTACTGGAATCGCGCGTCGACACCGACTCCGCCGAGTTCCGCGAGAACGCCGCGAGCATGGAGCGGCTGGTGGCCGACCTGCGCGAGCGGCTGGCCGCGGCGCGCAAGGGCGGCGGCGACGAGGCCGTGCAGCGGCACCGCGAGCAGGGCAAGCTGATGGTCCGCGAGCGCGTCGACGAGCTGCTCGACCCCGGCTCGCCCTTCCTGGAGATCGGCGCGCTCGCCGCGCACGGCCTCTACGAGGGGCAGGCCCCGGCGGCCGGCCTCGTCTGCGGCATCGGCCGGGTCAGCGGCCGCGAGGTGATGGTCGTCGCCAACGACGCGACGGTGAAGGGCGGGACCTACTTCCCGATCACGGTCAAGAAGCACCTGCGCGCGCAGGAGATCGCGCTCGAGAACCGGCTGCCCTGCGTCTACCTCGTGGACTCGGGCGGCGCGTTCCTGCCGCTGCAGGACGAGGTGTTCCCGGACCGCGACCACTTCG
>CAZMRX010000071.1:0-17946 GCA_964568755.1 uncultured Acidobacteriota bacterium
TGGTTTGACGCGGCCCGGTCGGACCTATAAGATCAAGTTTTGCTTTGGCTTGGCCGAAGGCTGGCCGAGGGGTGGATCCGCGTGTTCGAGGCGCTGAGCGAGAGGCTCCAGGGGGTCTTCAGGACCCTTCGCGGCCAGGGTGTCCTCAGCGAGTCCCAGGTGGACGAGGCGCTGCGCGAGGTCCGGCTCGCGCTGCTCGAAGCCGACGTCCACTTCCGGATCACCAAGGAGCTCGTCGAGCGCGTGCGCGCCCGCGCCGTGGGCCAGGACGTACTGAAGAGCCTCAGCCCCGACCAGGCCGTGCTGCGCCTGGTTCGCGACGAGATGATCGAGGTCCTGGGCGGCGTCGAGCCCAAGCCGCTCGCCTGGTCCAACCGGGTGCCCAGCGTGATCCTGATGACCGGCCTCCAGGGATCGGGCAAGACCACCACGACGGCGAAGCTCGGCCGCTGGCTCAAGGGCCGCGGCCGTCACCCGCTGCTGGTCTCGACGGACGTCCAGCGCCCCGCGGCTCGCGAGCAGCTGCGCACGATCGGCGAGCAGGCGGGCCTCGCGGTGCATCACCCCGAGCTCGCCTCCGCTCGCGCGCTGGCCGAGAGCGCGCTCGCCGAGGCGCGCGCGGTCGGCCACGACACGGTGATCGTCGACACCGCCGGCCGGCTCCACATCGACGACGCGCTGATGTCGGAGCTGGCCGAGCTGAAACAGGCGACCGACCCGGCCGAGGTGCTGTACGTCGCCGACGCCCTCACCGGCCAGGACGCGGTGAAGAGCGCCGACGAGTTCAACCGCAAGGTCGGCGTCACCGGCATCGTGCTCACCAAGCTCGACGGCGACGCGCGCGGCGGCGCTGCGATCTCGGCGGCCGCCGTCACCGGCCGCCCCGTCAAGTTCGCGGGCACGGGCGAGAAGGTCGACGCCTTCGAGCCCTTCGAGCCCGCGCGCATGGTGTCGCGCCTGCTGGGCATGGGCGACGTGCTGGGGCTGATCGCCCGCGCGGAGGAGGCGGTCTCTCGGGCCGACGCCGAGACGATCGCGCGAAAGCTGCGGCGCTCGGAGTTCACGCTCGACGACTACCGCGACCAGCTCCAGCAGCTGCGCAAGCTGGGCCCGCTCGACCAGGTGCTCTCGATGCTGCCCGGGATGGGCGCGCTCAAGGGGCAGGACGTCGAGCGGGGCGAGCGCGAGATGAAGCGCACGCTCGCGATCATCGACTCGATGACGCCCGGGGAGCGCGCCGACGCGGCGCTCGTCAACGGCAGCCGGCGCAAGAGGATCGCGAAGGGCAGCGGCAGCTCGGTCGAGGACGTCAATCGGCTGCTGAAGCAGTTCGCGCAGGCAAGGAAGCTCATGAAGGGCCTGGGGTCGGGCTCGGCGGCGATGAAGCGTCTCGCCGCGCGCATGCCCCAGTTTCGCTAACGGAGAGAGAGAAGCATGCTGTCCATCAGACTGCGACGTACAGGTTCCACCAAGCGCCCCTACTACCGCGTGGTGGTGGCCGACTCGCGCGCGTGGCGCGACGGTCGCTTCATCGAGGTGCTCGGCCACTACGATCCGCGCAAGAACCCGGTCGTGGTCAAGATCGACGCGGATCGGGCCAAGCACTGGATCGGCAAGGGCGCCCGGGCCACGGACACGGTCCGCAGCCTGCTGAAGCGGACGGCCGCCGCGGCGTAGCTGCGTGAGACCGCTCCTGCTGCAGCTGGCCCGCGGGCTCGTGCGCGAGCCCGGCCGGGTCCGGGTTCACGAGCACGTCGAGGGGGACCGCACGTTCCTCGAGCTCGAGGTGTCTCCCGCCGACCGCGGTCGCGTCATCGGCCGCGAGGGGCGCACGGCCAGCGCCCTGCGCGTGCTGCTGGGCGCGCTCGCGCGGCGCCGGGGCCAGAGCCTCGACCTGGAGGTCCTCGACTGATGGCCGCCTTCGCGGACATGGTGCTGGTGGGCCGCGTGGTCAAGCCGCAGGGCCGCCACGGCGAGGTGGCGGTCGAGCCCTTCTCCGATCGCGAGGACCGCTTCCCGACGCTGCGGAGCGCCTTCGTCCCCGCGCCGGGCGGCGGGGCGCGCGAGGTGCAGGTCGAGCGCTGCTGGCCGCACAAGCACCGCTTCGTGCTGAAGCTGGCCGGGATCGACTCGATCGACGCGGCCGAGACGCTGCGCGGCGCGGAGCTGCGCATCGCCGAGAGCGAGCTCGCGCCGCTGCCCGAGGGCTCGTACTACTACCACCAGCTCGCCGGGCTGCGGGTGGACGACGAGCAGGGCGCCGCGATCGGCGTCGTCGAGAGCGTGATGGAGACGGGCGCCTGTACCCGGGTGCTGGTGGTGCGCGGGCCCGACGGCGAGACGCTGCTGCCGTTCGCGGCGGCCTTCGTGAGATCGGTCGACCTCGAAGGCGGCCGCATCGTCGCGGTGCGCCCGGAGTACGCCGTTGCGGATTGACGTCGTCACGATCTTCCCGCGCATGGTGAGCGAGCCGCTGGCGGACGGCATCGTGGGGCGGGCGTGCGCCGCGGGCCTGGTGGCGATCCACGTCCACGACCTGCGCGACCACACCGACGACCGCCACCGCAGCGTGGACGACGCTCCGTTCGGCGGCGGCCCCGGCATGGTGATGAAGGCCGAGCCGTTCGCGCGGGCGCTCGAGGCGATCCGGGCCGAGGCCGGGACGGCGCGCGAGGCCGTCGTGCTGCTGTCGCCGCGGGGTCGCCGCTTCGACCAGCGGACCGCCCGACGCTTCGCGGGCCTCGAGCGGCTGGTGCTGCTGTGCGGGCGTTACGAGGGCATCGACGAGCGCGTGGCCCAGTCGCTCGCGACCGAGGAGCTGAGCCTCGGGGACTTCGTGCTGACCGGCGGCGAGACCGCGGCGCTGGCGGTGGCCGAGGCCACCGTGCGGCTGCTGCCGGGCGCGCTCGGGGACGAGGCCTCGGCGGGCGACGATTCGTTCGAGGCGGGGCTGCTCGACTGGCCGCACTACACGCGGCCCGCCGAGTGGCGCGGCCTGCGCGTGCCCGAGGTGCTGCTGTCGGGCGACCACGCGCGCGTCTCGGCCTGGCGCCGCCGCGAGTCGCTTCGCGCCACGCGCGAGCGGCGGCCGGAGCTGTTCCAGGCGGCGAGCCTGACGCGCGAGGACCTGAAGCTCGTCCGGGAGATCGAGGATGCGGACCGGGCGGGCGGGCCCGGGGCGCTTTACAAAAACCCCGCCGTCATTCACAAATAGGGACGGAAGAAGACCATGAAGGCGATCGAAACAGTCGAAGCGGCGGACCTCAAGAAGCTGCCGCAGCTCAACCCCGGCGACACGGTGAAGGTTCACGTGCGCGTCAAGGAGACCTCCGTGAAGGAGGAGAAGGGCAAGGCCAAGGAGACCGAGCGCGAGCGCGTCCAGGTCTTCGAGGGCATCGTGATCGGCCTGCGCGGCTCCGGCGCCCGCTCGACGATGACGGTGCGCAAGGTCTCCTTCGGGACCGGGGTGGAGCGGATCTTTCCGCTGCATGCGCGGACCATCGAGAGGATCGAGGTGGTGAAGCACGCACGCGTGCGCCGCGCCAAGCTCTACTTCCTGCGGGAGCGCAAGGGCAAGGCTTCCCGGATGAAGGAGAAGCGCGTGGAGGCGCAAGCCCAGGAGGCGTAGGGCTTCGAAGGTTACAAGGGCCCTCGCGCGCGCCCTCTCGGGGCGGCGAGGAACGAGAGGCGCGATGGTAGGGGCGTCGAGGCGGGGCAAGCGAAGGGCCGTGCACCGCGGAGTCGAGCTCGTCTGCTCCCTGCGGTTCGAGGACGAGGCTCGCGCCGCGGGTCACGCGGTCGTCGCCGGCGTCGACGAGGTCGGCCGCGGGGCGCTGTGCGGACCCGTCGTCGCGGCCGCGGTCGTGCTCGGCGACGGCTTCCCCTGCGACGGCCTCGACGACTCCAAGCGGCTCACCCCGAGGCAGCGCGAGGCGCTCGCGGCCCGCATCCGCGAGGCGGCGCGCGGCTTCGGCGTGGGCGTCGTCGACCACGCCGAGATCGACCGCATCAACATCCTGCGCGCGACGCTCGAGGCCATGCGGCAGGCGGTGCGGGCGCTGCCGGTCGCGCCCGACCTGCTGCTGGTGGACGCGCTGCGCGTGCCGGGCCTCGAGGTCGAGCAGCTGCCGATCGTCAAGGGCGACGCGCAGTCGGTCTCGATCGCGGCCGCCTCGATCCTGGCGAAGGTGACGCGCGACGCGCTGATGCGCGAGCTGGATCTGGCGCACCCCGGCTACGACCTGGCCCGCAACATGGGCTACGGCAGCGAGGAGCACCGCCTGGCGCTGCGCCGGCTCGGTCCGTCTCCCATCCACCGCCGATCCTTCGGCGACACCGCGCAGGCATGGCTGTTCCAGTGAGGGCGCGGGGCTAGCGTGGCGGCGAAGAAGGACAGCCCGATCAAGCTCAAGCAGGACGCCGACGCGGCGGAGAAGAAGGGGGACTCCGCCAAGGCGATCATGCTGCTGCAGCAGATCGTGCAGGACAACCCGCGCGACTGGAACACCGTCAACCGCATCGGCGACCTGTACGCCAAGCTCAACAAGCTGAAGGAGGCGAACGAGCAGTACGTCAAGGTCGCCCGCTACTTCGCGGACGACGGCTTCTACCTGAAGTCGATCGCGGTGTGGAAGAAGGTGCTGCGCAACGACCCTTCGCTGATCGACGGGCAGATGGCGCTCGGCGACCTCTATGCCCGCCAGGGGCTGCAGGCGGAGGCCAAGCAGACGCTCGGCGCCGTGTTCGACGAGCTGGTCAAACGCAACCGCATGCGCGAGGCGAGCGAGGTGCTGCGCCGGCTGGCCGAGGTGGACCCGACCGACAACAAGGTCCGCTACCAGCTGGCCGAGCTGCACGTGCGCGCGGGCAACCCTGAGAAGGCGGCCGACGAGTTCATCACGATCGCCGACGACCAGATCAAGAAGGGCAAGCCGGCCGAGGCGCTGCAGATCATCGACAAGGCGCTGCGCTCGGGGCCGCGCAGCCCGCGGCTGCTCTCGGCGGCGGCGCACGTCCACATCGTCCAGAAGGACTACGCGAAGGCGATCGAGCTGCTCGAGGAAGCGCGCCGCGCGACCCCGGCCGACCGCGAGATCTCGCTGCGGCTGGCCGAGGCCTTCCTCGGCTACCGGCGGCCCGACGACGCGCGCCGTGTGCTCGAGGCGTTGCTGCAGCGCGACGGGAGCGACCAGGACGCGCGCCAGCAGCTGGGCCAGGTGTACCTCGCCGAGGGGCGCTACGACGAGGCCTTCGACAACCTGCTGCCCGTGGTCGACAAGCTGGTGGAGCGGCGCCAGGTGGACCGCGGCGCCGCGCTGCTGCAGCAGATCGTCCAGCGCCACGCGCAGCACTTCAAGAGCCTGGCCAAGCTGGTCGAGCTCTACCGCCAGTCCAAGAACGACATGCTGGTGGCGCAGACCTACGGCCAGATGGTCGAGGCGTACATGGCCACGGGCGGCCTCGAGCAGGCAGCCTCGATCCTCGACATGCTGGTGCAGCTCGAGCCGCACAACGAGCAGCACCGCACCAAGCTGAAGTGGCTGCGCGAGCAGAAGGGTGTCGCTCCCGGCGGCGGCTTCGCGGCGGACCCGCAGTCGGCGCCGAGAGGTGGCGGGCCTCCGCTCGCGATCTCACCGCCCGCGAAGTCCGGCCGCCCGGCCGGGATCGAGCTGTCGCCGCCGCCCTCGGCCGACGACCTGGAGTTCATCTCGGAGCACCTCGCCGAGGGCCGGGTGTTCCGCAAGTACGGCCTCGGCGACAAGGCGCGCGACCAGTTCGAGTCCGTGCTCGGGCGCTTCCCGGACAACATCGAGGCGCTCCAGGAGCTCGTCGAGATCTTCAAGGAGAAGGGCGACAGCGGGGCCGCGGGCCAGAAGCTGCGCGTCATGGCCGAGGTGCATCGGCTGAAGGGCGAGGCCGACAAAGCGGCGCGCGCCGACGCCGATGCCGACGCGCTCGTCGGCGCCGTCGCCGCGCCCGCGCCCGTCGCCGCCGCCCCGGTGCCGGTGCCGGTGCCGGTGCCGGTGCCGGTGGCGCCTCCCGCGCAGCGCACGGCGCCTCCGCTCGCGGCCGCTCCGCCTCCGGCCGAGGTCGAGATGGACATCGCGTTCGAGGAGCCCGCGGCGCCCCTCGCGCAGGACGAGGAGCTCGAGTACGTCGAGATGGGGGAAGAGGCGGCGCCGCCGCCCCCGGAGTTCGACGCGTCCGACCTCGCGCCCGCGGGCGAGATCGGCGGCCAGTTCCTCGACGAAGAGCCGGCCGCGCCCGACGCCGGCTTCGACCTGGGCGAGCCGCCGCCGCCCGCGCCGACGCCGTTCGCCACGACGGGGCTCGTCGCCCAGCCCGCGCCTGCGCCGGCCGCCGCGGCCTCGGGGGTCCCGGCCGACCTGCGTCGCGCCATCGACGAGATCGAGTCCTACGTGTCGATGGGCTTCGTTGACGACGCACGCGGCGTGCTGGGTGAGGTCGGGGCGCGCCTCGCCGCGTACCCGGCGCTCGTGCAGCGCCTCGCGGAGCTCGGGCTCGAGCTGGAGACCACCTCCGAGATGGACTCGCTGCTGGGGGAAGCCCCCGCGGAGCCCGCGCCGGAGGCGGGAACGGAAGAGCCGCTCCAGCTCACCGAGGATTTTCTCCAGTTCACGCCGTCGACCTCGCTCCCTACGGCGCCCGAGCCGCCGCCCGCGGCCGGTGCGGAAGCCGGCGGCGGGGACGGCGACGCCTTCGACCTCGCGAGCGAGCTCGGGGGCCTTTTCGGCGCGCAACCGGCGGTGGCCGAGGAGCCGGCGGCCGCGCCCGCCAGCACCGACCTGGGGGACGCATCGCTCGCCGACATCTTCCGGGAGTTCCAGAAGGGCGTCGACAAGCAGCTCGGCAAGGAAGACTACGAGACGCGCTACAACCTCGGGATCGCCTACAAGGAGATGGGCCTCGTCGACGAGGCGATCGCGGAGTTCCAGCTCGCGGCGAAGGACGAAGCGCGGCTGCTCGAGTGCGCGAGCATGCTCGGGATCTGCTTCATCGAGAAGGGTATGCCCAAGCTGGCCGTGAAGTGGTTCGAGAAGGGTCTGCAGGCCCCGGGCCGCAGCGACGAGGAGTACCAGGGGCTGCGCTACGACCTGGCGAGCGCCTTCGAGCAGGCCGGCGAGAGCGACCGCGCGCTCGCGCTGTTCACCGAGCTCTACGGTCAGGACGCCAAGTTCAGGGACGTGGCCGACAAGGTGCGCCAGCTCGGCGGCTGACGCGCCGGCCCCTGGACCCTTGGCAGCGTTGCTCTCGATCCTGAGCTCGTTTCTCGTCGGCGTGGTGCTGGTGTTCGCCCCGTGGACGCCGATCTGGGACTCGAACTGGCTGCTGCAGGTCTGGCCCGCCGCTCGCGGCCTGCTGCTGTCCTCCTTCACGCGCGGCGCCGTGACGGGCCTCGGTCTCGTCAACCTCGTGCTGGCGGCGCGCGATCTGCACGCCCGGCTCGCTGGCCCCGAGTCGCGCGACTGAGGCGGGCGAGGCGCGCGCCATGCATCCCGATCGCTCCGCGGCCGCGGTCGACGCGCTCTTCGCCCAGGCCCTGGCGGCCGGGGAGAACCGCGCGCGGGCGCGCGAGGTGCTCGCCGGCTGCGGCGACGAGAGCGTGCTCGCGGCCGTGCTGCACCGGGCGCTGCCCGTGGCGTTCCTCGAGGCGATAGCGGCCGTCCCGCCCTGGTCGGAGCGGCCGCGCGTGCTGGCGCGCGTGGTGCTCAACCCCCGCGCGCCGCGCGTGCTGTCGCAGCAGCTGGTCGCGGCGCTCTACTGGCGGGACCTGGCCGAGGTCGCCGCCACGCCGCGCATCGTGGCCGCGGTGCGCGCGCGCGCGGAGTCGCTGCTGCGCGACGGCCTCGCCGACATGCGGCTCGGCGATCGCGTGACGCTCGCGCGGCTCGCGACACCGGCGCTGCTGCCGCAGCTGCTGGCCGACGGCGAGCGGCAGGTGGCCGAGGCCGCGCTGCTGAACGCGCGCCTGCGCGAGGAGGACCTCACGACCGCCCTGCGACGCGAGGACGTGCGCCCCGCGCTCGTCGAGGCCGTGGCGGCGTCGCAGCGATGGCGCTCGAGCTACGCGGTGCAGCTCGCGCTGGTGCTTCAGCCGAGGACCAAGCTCGCGTTCGCGCTGCCGCGCGTCCTCGCTCTCGTGCCGCGCGACCTGCGCCGCGTGGCGTTCGACGAGACGCTGCCCCCGCTCGTTCGCGCCGCCGCGCTCGAGGTGCTGGAGCGGGACCAGGGACCTTCCTGAGACCGCGACAATCCTCGACGGCTCAATGAGATGCACTTGACACCCTGCGAACGAGCGCACTAGAATCCCGGTCGCTGCGGCCTGTCCCGGGCCGAGAAGGCGGGAGCCATGGGCTCGTTCGGCGAGAAGCTGCGGAGAGAACGTGAGCTGCGGGGCGTGAGCCTGCGCGAGATCGCGGACGGAACCAAGATCAGCGTCCGCTTCCTGCAGGCGCTCGAGGAGGACAAGGTCGAGGGGCTGCCGGGCGGCCTGTTCCCGCGCGCCTTCGCGAGGCAGTACGCGATGTTCCTGGGGCTCGACCCGGAGCGGACCGTGGCCGATTTCGTGGAGGCGCATGGGCAGCTGGCCCCGGAGCGCAAGCCCGCCCCGATGCCGGTGCGGCGGGCGCCCGTGTCGCTGGGGCACGTGTTCCTGGCGCTGGTGGCGGTCGCAGCCGTGGCGCTCACGCTCCGGCGCAGCGCCCCGCAGGCGCCGCCGCCGCCCCAGCCCACTCCGGTCGCCGCGCCGGTGGTGCTGCCCACCGACCGGGTCTACCCCTCGCCCGCGCTCGCCAGCGAGCCGGTGACGAGCGGCGACAGCCTGGTGCTGACGATGACGGCGCAGGCCGACTGCTGGGTGGAGGTGCGGGCCGACGGCGCCACGCTCGTCAACCGCGTGCTGGCCCAGGGCGAGTCGCAGACCTTCGAGGCGCGCGGCGAGATCGTGCTCTCCGTCGGCAACGCCGGCGGGCTCAGCATCCGCGTCAACGACCGCCCCGCGCTGCCGCTCGGCCGCAGCGGCGAGGTGCGCAAGAACATCGTCATCACGCGGCAGAACCTGCCCGACCTCGTCGAGCAGGACGACGCGGCGCAGCCTGACGGGCGCAGCGGCTAGGCTTCATGGCTGAGACCCGAGCCACCAACCCGCTGGTCGCCCAGTTCAGGCGCGGCGGGGTCGCCCGTGACCTGCGGCTCATGGCGGCGCAGGGGCTGCTGCCGCTCAAGCCGGAGGACCTGCTCGAGCTGTGGACCGGGCTGGTCGCCGACGCGGACGAGAGCATCCGCACGGCCGCTGAGGCCTCGCTCACGGCCTTTCCCGCCGCCGAGCTGCTCCCGATCCTGAAGAACCGCGAGACCCCGCCCGCCGTCCTGGGCTGGGCCGTCAGCCGTCGCGCCGAGCCGGAGCTGCGCGAGGCGGCGCTGCAGAACCACTCGCTGGCGGACGAGACGATCGAGCAGCTGGCCGGGACGCTGCCGCAGGCGCTCGCCGAGCTGGTCGTGATCAACCAGACGCGCCTGCTGCGCCGCACCTCCCTGCTCGAGGCGCTCGAGGCCAACGCGGGCCTCAGCAACGACCAGAGGCGGCGCCTGCGCGAGCTGCGCGAGACCTTCCGCATCGGCGAAGCGGAGCCCGCCCCCAAGCAGCCTGAGCCGCAACCCGAGGCCGCGCCGCCCGCCCCGGAAGCGCAGCCGGCGGAGGCCGAGCCCGAGATCGTCCCCGCGGGCGAGATCTTCATGACGGAGGACGAGGCGATCGTCCGCTATCTCTCGGAGGAGGAGCGCCAGCAGACCGAGAAGGTGAGCGCCGTCCAGAAGATCTATCGCCTCAACACCGCCGAGAAGATCATCACCGCGCTCAAGGGCTCGCGCGAGGAGCGCGCGATCCTGATCCGCGATCCCAACCGCATCGTCTCGACGGCGGTGCTCGGCAGCCCACGCATCACCGAGGCCGAGATCGAGTCGATCTCCGGCATGAAGAGCGTGTCCGACGAGATCCTGAGGACCATCGGCAACCACCGGGAGTGGACGAAAAGGTACACTGTGCTCAACAACCTGGTGCGCAACCCGAGGACCCCGATAGGAATCGCTCTGAGCATGGTGCCCCGCCTCAACCCGCGCGACATCAAGGGCATCGCCGTCGACCGCAACGTCCCGGAGCCCGTGCGCAAGCAGGCGCAGAAATTCGTGAAGGGCGAGGGCCAGGGTCAAAAGAAGCAGTAGACCTCCGCCATGGCCGACTTCTACCAGATTCTCGGCGTCAGCCCGCAGGCTTCCGTGGCCGAAGTCCGGCAGGCCTACGCGCGCCTCGCGCGCGAGAAGCACCCCGACCGCTTCCGGGACGACGCCGAGAAGAAGCGCGCGGAGCGGGAGTTCCAGGACATCACCACCGCGTTCAACGCGCTCGCCAACCCGAAGAGCCGCCAGGAGTACGACGCGGCGCGCGACAGACCGGTGCCGAAGACGCCCGAGGAGATCGCGACGGACGCCTACGAGCGCTCGCAGGCGGCGCTCGAGGCCGGCCAGCTCGACGAGGCGGTCACGCTGCTGCACACGGCGGTGCACCACGCGCCGGGTCAGCTCGGCTACCAGCTGGCGCTCGGGAAAGCGCTCGGGCGCGCGGCGGGGCCGCAGGCCGCGCGCGATGCGGTCCAGGTGTTCGAGCGCGTGATCCAGGCCGCCCCGAACAACGCGGCGGCGTACGCCGAGCTCGCGACCGTGCTGGCGCGCCAGGGCTTGAGGCTGCGGGCGCAGAAGGCCGTGGAAGCGGCGCTGCGGCTCGCCCCGCGCGACGCGCGGCTGATGAAGCTCGCGGCCGAGCTGGGCGTGGAGAAGCGGTGAGCGGCGTGCGCATCACCTGCGAGGCGGTGAGCGACGTCGGCCGCAAGCGCAAGGGCAACGAGGACGCGCTCTTCCTCAACGAGGAGCAGAAGCTGTACGTCGTCGCCGACGGGATGGGCGGGCACGCCGCGGGCGAGGTGGCCTCGAAGGTGGCGGTCGAGGCGATCGCCGAGTTCGTGGCGCTCACCGGCGGCAACCAGGAGATCACCTGGCCGTTCGGCCTCGACGACTCGATCTCCTACGAGGGCAACCGCCTCAAGACCGCGGTGCGCCACGCCAACTCGCGAGTGCTCGAGGCGACGCGCGAGAGCGCGGAGTACGAGGGCATGGCCACCACCGTCGCCGCCGTGCTGGTGGACGGCGACGTGGCCAACCTCGCGCACGTCGGCGACAGCCGGATCTACCTGTGGAGCGGCGGCGAGATCGAGCTGCTGACGCGCGATCACTCCTGGGTCAACGAGCAGATCGAGAACGGCGCCATCTCGCCCGAGCAGGCGCGCAGCCACCCGCTGCGCAACGTCGTCACCCGGGCGCTCGGCGGGCGCGCCGACCTGGTGGTGGACATCCAGTCCCGCCGCATGGCCGCGGGAGACATGCTGCTGCTGTGCTCGGACGGCCTCACCACGATGATCCCGGACGACGACATCGCGCGCATCCTGGCGGAGGCGGAGGGCGACGTCGCGAAGGCCGCCAAGGCCCTCGTGGGCGCGGCGAACGAGCGCGGCGGCGAGGACAACATCACCGTCGTGTTGCTGAAGTTCGGGGAGTGAGCCGGTGCTCCCCCAGGCGGCGGACGCCCGCACCGGCCCCCGCATCGGCAAGTACCTGATCACCGGCCGCATCGGCCGCGGCGGCATGGGCATGGTCTACCGCGGCCTCGACCAGGCGCTCGATCGCGAGGTCGCGATCAAGACGCTGGTCACCGACGCGAGCTTCGACCCCGAGAGCCGGCGCCGCTTCGAGGTGGAGGCGCGGGCCGCGGCGAAGCTCGCGCACCCGAACATCGTCACGGTGCACGAGCTGGGCGAGGACCGCGGGATCCTGTTCATCGCGATGGAGATGCTGCCGGGCGTCGACCTCGACTCGCTGATGCGCTCGGGCGAGGCGCTGCCGCTCGCCGAGAAGCTCGACGTGGTCGCGCAGGTCTGCCGCGGGCTCGCGTTCGCCCACGACCGGGGAGTCGTGCACCGCGACATCAAGCCGAGCAACGTGCGGCTGCTCGACGACGGCACCGCGAAGATCATGGACTTCGGGATCGCCAAGCTCGGCGCCAGCCACCACATCACCAAGACCGGGATGATGGTCGGCACCGTGCACTACATGAGCCCGGAGCAGGTGCGCGGCAAGCCGCTCGACGGCCGCACCGACGTGTTCTCGGCGGGCGTCATCCTCTACGAGCTGCTGGCCGGCGAGCGCCCGTTCCCGGGCGAGGACGTCACCCAGATCCTCTACAAGATCGTCAACGAGGAGCCCAAGCCGCCCGACCTCTCGGCGCTCGGCGAGCTCGGGCCGCGGCTGCACGCGGTCCTCGCGAAGGCCCTGGCCAAGGAGCAGGACGCGCGCTACGCGGGCGCCGCCGCGTTCGGCGAGGCCTTGAGCGAGCTCGCGGGGGTCGTTCAGAAGGCGCAGGGCGAGACCTCGGCCGCAGTGGCGGAGGCGCTCGCGACGGCCCGGCGCGCGCTGCGCGATGGCCACCACGAGGAGGCCCTCGCGCGGCTGCGCGGGCTCTCGGCCGAGCATCCCGACTCCGTCGAGGCGCGGCGCGCGCTGCGCTCGGCGCTGCGCGAGCACAAGCAGCGGCAGCAGGACAAGGCGCCCGGCGGCGACCTGTATCCCGAGCTGGAGGCGACGTTCCAGGCGGCGCACACGCGGCGCGCGGGAGCCGATGACCAGGCGACGCTCGACGGCCACGCGCCCACCGAGCTCGCGCCGACCGTCGTGGCCGCAGCGGTGCGCTCCGAACCGGCCCCGGCCGAAGCACCCCCGCCTGCGGACCGGCGCGCCTGGCTGTGGGGGATCGGGGCGCTCGTCGCCGTGGCCGCGCTCGCGTCGGCGGTGCTGTGGCGCTCGTCGCCGCCCGTGACGACGGCCGTGGGCGCGGGTGCGGCGGCAGCCGCCCCGGCTGCGGCGCCTTCGCAGCCGACGAGCGCGCCCGCGACGCTTCCGAAGCCGCTCCACGTCGTGCGCGTCACCAGCCAGCCCCCCGGGGCCACGGTGGCGCTCGACGGCGGTGCGGCGGCGGGTGTCACACCCGTCGAGCTGTCGTTCGATCCCGCGAGCGAGCACCGCATCAGCGTCTCGCTCGAGGGCTACGCCGCGCAGGAGGTCCGCACGCGGCCGTCTGCCCCGCCCGCGACGCTCGAGGTCACGCTCGAGAAGCTGGTCCCGCCGGGCAGCGTGGCCGTCGCCTCGGCCTACGCGCTCGACGTGGTGTGGCGCGGCCGCACGCTGGCGCGCGACGCGACGAGCCCGCGCGTGCAGGTCGCGGGAGGGCGCCAGGTGCTGACGCTCGTCTCGAGCGCGGTGTTCCTGAAGACCGACGTCAACGTCGACGTCCCGCCCGGCGGCGAGGTGGCGATCGAGGCCCCGGGGCTGGGCAAGCTCAACGTGCGCGCCACCCCGGACAACTGCGAGGTGTTCGTGAACGACGTGTTCCTCGACTACCCGCCGATCCGCGACCGGCTGGTCGCCGCCGGCCGCCACAGCATTTCGTTCCGCTGGCCCGGTGGCGCGCGCTCGGAGCAGGCGGTCGAGGTGAAGGCGGGAGCGCCGGCTTTCGTCGTCGGCAGGAAGGAGTAGGCGTGCGGCGCGCGGCCCTCCGGCTCGGCGTTGTCTTCTCGCTCTCGGCCGTCGCCGCTGCGCAAGAGCCGGCCGACCAGCAGGCCCGCCGCCTGCTCGAGGACGGCCGCCAGTACCTGGCGCAGGGCAAGCAGAAGCAGGCGCTCGACAACTTCAACATCGTGGTCACCAGCTTTCCGACCACCGACTCGGTCGGGTACGCGCTGATCGAGATCGGCCGCTACCACATGGAGGAGGGCGACGCCGCCAAAGCGCGGGCCGCCTTCGACCAGGTGACGCAGGCGCACGCGCGCAGCGAGGCCGCGCCCGGGGCCTACTATTACCTGGGCCTGCTGACGCTCAACCGCGCGACCACGACGCCCGAGATCGAGGACGCGCTCGCGCAGTTCGCGCGCGTCGAGACGCTCTACCCGGCGAGCGTCTGGGTGCCGCGTGCGATCGCGGCCCAGGCGCTCGCGCACCGGCGCGCGGGGCGCTACGCGGAGGCGAGCGACCTCAACCGCCGCGTGTCGCTCGAGTATCCCGCCTCCGACGCGGCCGCGGGCGCGCAGTACGAGATCGGTCACGCGCTGGCGCTCGCGGGCCAGGCGCGCCAGGCGATGGAGGAGTTTCAGCAGGTCCGCAACCAGTTCCCCGACAGTGCCTGGGCCGAGCCCGCGCTGCAGCGGATCACGGCGCTCTACCGCTTGTTCGGGGCGCAGAAGCCTGCGTTCGCGCCCGATCCGGCATTCGCGGCCGGCGCGGGCGACGTGCTCAAGGACGTGCGCGCGCTGCTGATGGCTCCCACGGGCGTGCTCTGGATCGCCTCGGACAAGACCAAGAGCGCCGTCCCGATCGAGGCCGGCGGCAAGCTGGGCGCCGGCCTCTCCGCGATCGAGCCGCGCACGCTGTCGCTGACGGCGAAGGGCGAGCTGGTGCTGGCCACGCGCACCGCCGTGCGCGTGGGCCCCAAGGACATCCGCAGCTTCACGACCCCGCCCGAGAAGCCCGGCGCGCCGCCCAAGCCGGTCGACAAGATCCTGGCCGCGGCAGTGACCCCGGGCGGTATGGTGCTCGTCTCGGACGAGGAGCGTGAGACGATCCTGCGCTACGACGCCAAGAGCGAGTACCAGGGTACCTTCCCTGGCCGCGACGCTGCCAAGCGCAAGGTGACGCGGATCCTGCTGGACGGCGAGGGCGGGATCGTGATGCTCGATCGGGAAGAGAAGACGATCCGGGTCTGGGACGAGACCGGCCGGCTGCTGCGCAGCGTCGGCCCGACGGGCCTCAAGCGTCCGGCGGACTTCGCGGTCGACCCCTTCCGCAACCTGTACGTGGCCGACGAGGAGACGGGGATCCACGTGTTCAACGCGCAGGGCCAGCTGCTCACGACGATCGCAGGCCCCGAGCTGCGGCGCGCGCGCGCGGTGACGCTCGACGCGACGGGCGCGGTGCTGGTCTACGACGACCGCGCGGAGCGCGTCCTGCGCTATCGGTGAAGGGAGGTCTGATGTCGTCGCCCTGTCTCCGCACGCCCGTCCCCGTCCTGCTGGGCCTGCTCGCCCTCGTCTTCGCTCCCGCCGGGATGCGCTCGGCGCAGGCGCAGCAGGTGCCCGAACAGGCCGCGGTCCAGGCCGAGGTGGAGGCGGCGCAGGACGCCCTGGCGCGGGGCATCGCCGAGTTCGACGGCCCGCAGCAGAGCCGATCGATCGTGGTCTTCGACACGGTGATCGCCCGCCTCGAGGCCGTGGGCACGCGCTCGCTGCCGGTGCAGGGCAAGGACGTGCTCGCCTCGGCCTACGAGTACCGCGGCCGCGCGTACTACGGCATCGGCCTCGCCGAGAAGACGGCCGAGAACTTCCGCCAGCTGATCCAGCTGAAGCCCGACTACGCGCTGTCGAAGGAGCGCGTCTCGCCCAAGATCGTGGAGCTGTTCGACAGCCTCAAGCGCACGCTGGTCGGCCGGCTCGCGGTCTCCTCCGACCCGCCAGGCGCGCAGGTGACGCTCGTGAGCGGCGCCACGGGGCAACGCACCGACATGCCGCTCACGGACTTCTTCCCGATCGAGGTGCTGGCGGGCGAGTACACGCTCGAGGTCGCGCGGGCGGGATACCGCACCGAGACGCTCGCGGTCAGCATCGCGGCCGAGGCGACCGAGACGCGCGCCGTGCCGCTCACGCGCGTGCTGGCGACGGCGTTCCTGGTGGTCGAGCCCGCGGGCGTCGAGGTCTGGGTCGACGGCGAGCTGAGCACGACCACGGCGGGCAACCTGGCGCCCGAGTTTCACGACGCGGCGCGCGCGCGCGGGCTGGACCCGAGCCGCACGGCCCAGCGCGTCGAGATCGTGAACCTGTCGCTCGGCAGCCACACGGTCGAGCTGCGGCGCCGCTGCTACGCGAGCGAGAAGCGCACGATCAACACGCCGCTGGCCGAGGACTACGTGATCGAGCCGATCAAGCTCGAGGACTCGCTCGGCACGCTCAAGCTCACTTCCGACCCCCCGGGGGCGCGCATCCTGGTGAACGGCGAGGCGCGCGGCGTGACGCCGGCCGAAGTCTCGGGGATCTGCTCGGGCAAGGTGCAGCTCGAGGTCAAGCACGCGGCCGGCAAGTACATCAAGGAGCTGGTGCTCGAGAAGGACGAGTCGCTGAGCCTCGACTGCCCGATCCGTCCGACGCTCGCGTTCCTCGGCGTCGAGGCCGCCGGGCCCTCCGGCGTGCGCAACCTCGCCGACGCGGACGAGAAGATCCGGGCGAACCTCACCGCCCGGCTTAGCTCGCTCAACTTCATCACCGTCCCGCGCGAGGCGGTCGAGCGCATGCTGGAGCAGGAGCGGCTGACGCGCCAGGGGCTGCTGCCGGGATCCGGCACCGACCGCGACCTGGTGCGCAAGGTGACGGAGCGGATGGCGACGACCCTCGAGGTCGAGGGCTTCCTGCTGGCCGTGCTCACGGAGGAGCGCTTGCGGCCGACGGCGCGCCTGCACCTGCTGGCCGCCGGCAATACCACCGCCGACTTCACGGACGTCGCCTTCGGCGAGGCCCCGGCCTACGCCCCGCTGCTCGAGCGGCTCAACACCGTGTTCGCCAGCCAGCGTCCCTGGAGCGGCCTCGTGACGCTGGACACGCTGCTGCACGAGGGAGTGCCCGTGCTGCGGGTGGTCCCGGCGAGCCCGGCGGCGCAGGCCGGCGTCCAGCCCGGGGACGTGATCTCGGGCGCCGACGGCAAGCCGGTGAAGCGGACCGCGGACCTGATCGCGGCGGTCGCCGCCAGGAAGGCCGGGGACCGGCTGGCGCTGCAGCTGCGCGGGGCGCCCGCGGGGTCGCAGCCGCGCGGCGTGGAGCTCACCCTCGGCGCGAGCTTCCGCGAGGTCCCGCTCAACGACCCCAAGCTCGTCTACAACAAGGTGATGATGGACCTGCGCGCGGTGGTGCTTGGCTACCCGGGCACCGAGGAGGCCGCCTACGCCTGGCTCAACCTGGCGATCTGCGCCATGCATTTCTCCGACCACGCTGGCGCCCACGACTACCTGCAGAAGGCGAAGGCCGAGCTGCCGCAGCGGCCCGGGCTCGCGCGCGGGGCGGCCTTCTACTACCTGGGGCTGGCGCTCGACAAGCTCGGCTACCGGCCGCAGGCGATCGACGCCTACCGCGCCGCCGCGGAGGCCAAGGACGCGACCCTGATCGACAACGACGGCCCGTTCGTGGCCGCTCTCGCCGCGCGGCGGGCCGGCCCGTGAGCGCGCCGGCCCGGCTGGTCTGGGAGCGCAAGGGCGGCGAGCGCGTGGAGTTCGCGCTCGACGGGGACGCGCACGCGGTGGGGCGGGACGAGGACGTCGCGATCCGGGTGGACGAGCCGCTCGTGTCGCGCCGGCACGCGAGCATCGAGCGGCGCGGCGACGGCTGGGTGGTGGTGGACCTCGGCTCGACCAACTTCACGCGCGTGAACGGCGAGCGCGTCCGCCGCGAGCACGAGCTCGCCCACGGCGACGAGCTGCGCTTCGGACGGACGAAGCTGGTGTTCTTCACCGGCGCATAGGCAGCGGCAACCCGGGGGGCCTGGGGGGGCCTTCAGCCCCCCCAGAACAGAAACGCAGGCGGATCGTGTCCCTGTGAGAATCCCCCTTGGAGAGTCGACAGCCTCCCACGAGCATCCACCCTTGAAGAGTCGACCCAACGGGGGTTGTCAGTCATCCAACATCACGAGGCAGAGGGACGTAAACGGACTAACGGCTCGTTGCCTGCTTTTCTTGAAACGAGGGGGCTCCGCCCCCTCGAGCACCCCCGGGTTGCTTGCTGCTACGTCGGC
>CAZMRX010000072.1:0-17938 GCA_964568755.1 uncultured Acidobacteriota bacterium
ACCTGTTCCCGGTCGGCAAGCTCGACGCCGACCTGCAGCAGGTCGATCTGCGCGCCGTCAACTCCTGGCGGCTCACGCTCGCCGAGGTCAAGACGCCGGAGATGATCGAAGTCCAGCTGGTGAACGCGGTCGCCCCGTTCATCCTGTGCGCGCGGCTCAAGCCGCTGATGCTCCGCACCCCGGGCCGCGACAAGCACGTCGTCAACGTCTCCGCGATGGAGGGCATCTTCTCGCGCGGCACCAAGACCGACCGCCACCCGCACACCAACATGGCCAAGGCCGCGCTCAACATGCTGACGCTGACCGCGGCGCGCGACTACGTCAAGGACGGCATCCACATGAACGCCGTCGACACCGGCTGGATCACCGACGAGGACCCGTTCGTGCACGCCGAGCGCAAGAAGGAGGAGCTCGGCTTCGAGCCCCCGCTCGACATCGTGGACGGCGCCGCGCGAGTGCTCGACCCCTTCCTCGCCGGCCTCAACACCGGCGAGCACGCCCACGGCAAGTTCTTCAAGGACTACCTGCCCTCGAACTGGTGAGGGGTCAGGTCTTGAATCTTGGCGTCCGCCTGCATGGACGCCGCGTGCGAGCTCGCCCCGGGGCGAGTTCGAGACTCGCTAGGCGGGCAGCAGGCGCTTCGTGTAACCGGCGGCCACGAGCCCCTCGTAGGCGGCCATCACCTCGGGCGGGATCTGCTGCGGCGCCGACCAGCCCTTGGCGCCGTAGACGATCAGCCGCTGCAGGTCGCCGACCATGATCTGGATCACGTCGTCCCTGGCGATCGCGTCCGTCGCGTAGTCGTCGAAGGCGATCTGCGGCGAGGTGACGACGAGCTCGAGCTCGGGCCAGCGGCTCGCGAAGGTGGCGAGCGTGCGCCGCTCCATGTAGGGCTTCTGGACCGCAATGGCCCGCCGCGGCGTCAAGCCCTTCTCCGCGAGCAGCTGACGCGTGAAGTCCACGTTCTCCCCGGTGTTGGTGGAGCGGCTCTCGAGCAGGATCTGCTCCCGCGGGACGCCTCGAGTCGCGGCGATGTCCGCGAAGACCTCGGCTTCGGGTCTCGTCCACATCCCGCTCGTCAGGCTGCCCAGCGCACCCGAGAGCACGAGCAGCGGCGCCCAGCCTTCCAGAAACAACTCGGCGCCGCGCTCGGCCACGCGCGTGTCATGGCTCCCCAGCACGACGATGCAGTCCGCCTTCCGCACGACGTGGTGGACGTGGTGGTAGTCCCAGACGATCCGCGCCCAGGCGTCGGTGCTCAAGAGTTGGGCCTGGTGGTCATCGTCGCCTGCGGATCTTACGCTCGGATCACGAGCTCGGCCTTCGGGATCGAGACGCACGGGGCTAGAATCGGCGGCCGGATGCCCCTCCGACTCAAGTTCACCGCCCTCGACGACGCCCTCTACGGCTACCTGCTCGCACACCGCTCGCCCGACGACGAAGTCGTGCGCGAGCTGCGCGAGGAGACCGCCCGGCTCGGGGACCACGCGGTGATGCAGGTAGCGCCCGAGCAGGCGGCGCTCCTGCGCATGCTGGTCGCCGCCACGGGTGCGCGCCGCGCCGTCGAGGTCGGCACCTTCACCGGCCTTTCGGCGCTCTCGATCGCGCGCGGCCTTCCGGCCGACGGGCGCCTGCTGTGCCTGGACGTGAGCGAGAAGTGGACGGCGCTCGCGCGGCGGGCGTGGGCGAAGGCGGGAGTCGCCGACCGGATCGAGCTGCGGATCGCGCCCGCGGCCGAGACGCTGCGGGCGCTGCCCGACGAGCCGCAGTTCGACTTCGCGTTCATCGACGCCGACAAGCGAGGCTACCCCGTCTACTGGGACGAGATCGTGCGCCGGCTGCGGCCGGGAGGCCTGATCGTGGTGGACAACGTGCTCTGGGGCGGCGACGTCGTGCGGCCCGAGGAGCAGGACGGCGACGTGGTCGCGATCCGCCGCTTCAACGAGCTGGTGCTGGCGGACCGCCGAGTCGAGTCGGTGATGGTCGCGGTCGCCGACGGCTTGACGATCGCGCGCAAGCTGCCCTGAGGCCCGGGCGTCCGCGCCCGCCTACTCCTCGGCGAGCGCGCGCGACGGGTCGGTGCGCGCGGCACGCCGCGCCGGCAGGGCGCTCGCCGCCGCCGCCAGCAGCGCGAGCGCGAGGCAGAGCACCAGGTAGGTGAGCGGATCGTGCGCGCGCACGCCGTAGAGCTGCCCCTCGAGCAGGCGCGTCAGCAGGATCGCCGCCAGGAGCCCGATCGCGATCCCGACGCCCGCCTGGCGCAGGCCGTCGCCCACGACGAGACGCACCACGTCGCGCGGCCGCGCCCCGAGCGCCATGCGCACGCCGATCTCGCGCGTCCTCCGCGCCACCAGGTACGAGACGACCGCGTAGAGGCCCGAGGCGGCCAGCCCGAGCGCGAGCGCCGCGAAGGCAACGAGCAGCCAGGTGAAGAAGACCCGCTGCGCGTCCAGGACGGCGAGCGCCTGCCGCATCGTCTGCACCTGGTAGACCGGCATGCCGCGGTCGACCGCGCGCACCACGCGCTCGACCTCGGGCAGCAGCGCGAGCGGAGTGCCGCCGCGGGCGCGGGCCACGAACAGCATGCTGGTCGAGGACGGGCTCTGCGCGAACGGCACGAACACGGTCGGGGCCGGGACGGGGGGCCACGCGTCGCTCCTCACGTCGCCCACGACGCCCACGATCCGCCGCGCGACCGGGTTCGGCCCCTCGTCGAGCAGCGTCAGGTGCTCCCCGATCGGGCTGCGCTCGCCCCAGAAGCGGCGCGCCAGCGTGCGGTTGACTACAGCCACGGGCAGGGCGTCGGCGCGGTCCGACTCGGCGACGGTGCGTCCCTCGACGAGCGGGATGCCGAGCGCCTCGGTGAAGCCCGGGAGCACCGGCCGCGGCTGGACGCGCGGCTCCTGGCCCCGCGCCGGCTCCGGCCGGCCCTCGACCCGCAGCGGGGTCGAGCCGAACTGCGTCAGGAACGGCTGGATCGTCGCGGCGCCCGCGCTCGCGACCTCGGGCCGCTCACGCAGGCCCGCGAGCACGCGCGCGTAGAAGGCCTCGCGCGCGGCGCCGGTCTGGTACGCGGGACCGCGGGTGGAGACGCGGAAGCTCAGCAGCCGGTCGGCGTCGAAGCCGGGGTCGAGCCCGTAGAGGCCGGCCAGGCTGCGCAGCATCAGTCCGGACCCGATCAGCAGCACGAGCGAGAGCGCCACCTCGAAGGCCACGAGACCGCTGCGCAGGCGGCGGCGCATGGGGTCGGCAGTGGCGCGCGTCGCCGCGACCCCGAGACCCTGGTCGAGCCGGCCGCGCAGCAGGTGGCCGAGCGGCGCCACGGCCAGCAGGACGGCGACCAGCAGCGTGAGGCCCACGACGAACAGCACGACGGCCAGGTCCAGCTCGAGCCGGAAACGCGGGAACTGCGGGCTGCGGGGCAGGAGCGCGTCTACGCCGCCGAGCGCGAGCGGAACCGCGGCGAGACCGAGCCCGCCTCCGAGCCCCGCCAGCACCAGCGCCTCCGCGAGCAGCTGGCGCAGGAGCGCCGCGGGGCCGGCGCCGAGCGCCCGCCGCACCGCGATCTCACGCTGGCGCTCGAGCGCGCGCGTGAGCGCGATGTTGGAGACGTTGGCGAGCGCCACCAGCATCAGGAACGTCACGGCGCCGAACAGCAGCAGCACGGGCTGCCGTGCCTGGCGTGTCAGCCTCTCGGCGATCGGCACCACGACTCCCATCGCGTTCTCGTAGCCCTCGGGATACTGCTGTCGCAGCCGGCCCTGGACCGCCGCCATCTCCTGCCGCGCCTGCTCGAGGCTCACGCCCGGCTCGAGCCGCGCGAGCACCACCGCCTCGCTGGGGCGGCGGTCGAGGCGGAGCGGCGGGAGCTGCATCGGCAGCCAGGCCTGCACCTTCACGTCCAGGCCGAACACGGGGTTGTCGAAGCCAGGAGGCATCACGCCCACGATCGGGTAGGCCCGGCCGTCGAGCTCGGTGGTGCGGCCCACGACAGCCTCGTCGGCGGCGAACAGCCGGCGCCACAGCTCGTCGCTCAGGACGAGCGCAGCGGGGCCGCCGCTCTGGCACTCCTCGGCGGTGAAGCCGCGCCCGCGCACCGGCTGGACGCCGAGCAGGCGGAAGTAGTCGCAGGAGACCTCCTGCATCAGCGGCGTGCCGCCCGCCTCGAAGCTCGTGAGCGTGTAGGAGCGGTTGCGTCCGGCGGCCACGAGCTCGAAGGACGCGGACTCCGCCTGCCAGTCGAGGAAGTTGGCGACGGCCGGAAAGCGCCAGGCGTCGGGCTGCGCGGGGTCGGCCTTCCAGATGGCGACCAGCCGGTCGAGATCCCGGAACGGCAGCGGGCGCAGCAGCACCGCGTCCACCACGCTGAACACCGTGGCGCAGGCGGCGATGCCGACCGCGAGCGCGGCGACCGCGACGGCGCTCGAGGCGCGATTCTTCCGCAGCACGCGCAGGGCAACGCGAAGGTCGGCCAGCCAGTTGGACACTCGGGCACCTCACCTCTTGGTTGGAGCGCTCCATCCAAGGTAGGCCGCGGGGCCCATGTGCGCCAGTCGCCGATCGACCCAAGTCAATGATCTCCAGTGGCTTGAACGGTATCGCTTGCGCGGGGGCGGGCACTCGGCCCAGCTCGAGGGTCTCGCCGACGAACCTGACGGCCCCGACAGGCCCCGCACGGGCCGACTCGCGCCGGCCGCGCCGAGGCCTTATCCTAGGCGCAGTCTGGAGCCACGAAGCGAACTGATGAGGCGGTGTTGCGTCGTCCTGGCGACCGTCGTGGCCGTGGCCGCTCAAGCAGCCGGCCAGGAGGACGAGCCTCGCACGGGCGTCCCCGGCGAGGTCAGCGCGAGCGCGGTCGTGAACGTGCGCGAGCTCAAGGAGACTCCGCCGTCCCGGCCCGAGCCCGTGATCGGCGGCCTCATCCACGTGCCGCTGCGGCGCCCGCCCGACAGCCTGCGCCCGGTGCCTGAGGGCCTGCGCGCGCCGTTCGCTCCCCCCGAGCGCGAGGTCCTGCCGCTCGGCCCCTCCCCCGCCCTGACCGAGAGCTTCCTGGCGCAGCCCGACAGCAACACCCACATTCCGCCCGACACCCACGGGGCTGTCGGGCCGAACCACCTGATGGTGACGCTCAACAGCCAGATCCGCTTCCAGAACCGCAGCGGCGGCCTGATCGTGCAGAACTCGCTCAACGGGTTCTGGTCCGCCGTGAACGGCGGCGGCGGCACGTTCGACCCGAGGACGCTCTACGACCCCTACGCCAACCGCTGGATCAGCGTCGCGTGCGACGACCCCCGCAGCGCCAGCTCGGCGATCCTGGTGGGCGCCTCGCAGACGGGCGATCCCACGGGACTCTGGCACCAGTTCCGCATCGACGCCGACGCCACCGACACGGTGTGGGCGGATTTCCCGAGCGTGGGCTTCAACAGCAAGTGGATCGTGGTCCAGCTCAACATGTTCACCTTCGCGGGCTCCTACGTGCGGTCGAACATCTACGTCTTCGATCGCTCGGCGCTCTACGGCGGGACCGCGACCTTCAACGTGATCCCGGACACGAACGGCTTCACCCAGGCGCCCGCCGTCACCTACGACATGGCGCAGAGCGACCTGTTCATGGTCGAGGAGTGGAACGGGGGCGCCGGCGCGCTGCGGCTCACCAAGATCAGCGGGCCGGTCGGGGCGCCCGCGTACTCGGTCGTGAGCATGCCGATCGGCCCCGCCTGGCAGGGCGCCCCGCCGGCGTCGGACCACGCCCCGCAGAGCGGCTCGGTCGAGCGCATCGCCACGAACGACGCTCGCGTCCAGAACGTCGTCTTCCGCAACGGCAAGCTCTGGGCGACGCACACCGTGTTCGCGGGAACCCCCGGGCCCGTCGGGCGTGCGTCGGTCCAGTGGTGGCAGCTCTCGACCGCCGGAGCCGTGCTGCAGAACGGCCGGATCGACGACCCGAGCGGCACCAACTTCTACGCCTTCCCGAGCATCGCCGTGAACAAGCTCGACGACGCCCTGCTCGGCTTCTCGTGCTTCGCGGGGACGCGCTTCGCGAGCGCCTGCTACGCGTTCCGCAAGGCGAGCGACGCCCCGAACACGTTCCAGGACGTGGCGACGCTCAAGGAGGGGCTCGCGAGCTACTACAAGATCTTCACCGGCAGCGTGAACCGCTGGGGCGACTACAGCGCGAGCCAGGTCGACCCCGTGAACGACGTGGACCTCTGGACGATCCAGGAGTACGCGGCGAGCCCGGCGAACCTGTGGAGCACGTGGTGGGGCCACCTGGCGCTGCCCCCGAACGTCACGATCGGCGACGTGTCGGTCGCGGAGGGCAACAGCGGGAACGTCAACGCGCAGTTCACGATCTCGCTCTCCTTCCCGAGCACGCAGCTCGTGGAGGTGGACTGGGTCGCCGGCAACGGCTCGGCGACACTCGCCGACTCCGACTTCCAGAGCGCCTCGGGCCGCGCCTCGTTCCCGCCCGGCACCACGACACAGGTCGTGAATGTGCCGGTGGTCGGCGACACCAAGCTCGAGCCGAACGAGACCTTCGTCGTCGACCTCTCCAGCCCGCTGTTCGGCGTGATCACCGACGCGCAGGGCCAGGGCACGATCCTGAACGACGACTCGGTCCCGCGCATGTCGATCGACGACGTGCGGGTGGTGGAGGGCAACGCGGGCACCGCGAACGCCGTCTTCACGGTCACGCTCTCGAATCCGAGCGGCGCGCTGGCGCAGGCGGCCTGGAGCACCGCGAACGGCACGGCCATAGCACCGGGCGACTACCAGGCGAACTCCGGCACGGTCAGCTTCACGCCCGGCACCACGTCGCAGACGCTGGTGGTGCTGGTTCAGGGCGACGTGGCGCCCGAGCCCCACGAGACGTTCCGTGTCGACCTCTCGTCCCCGGTCGGGGCGGTACTCGGCGAGAGCCGGGGGATCGGCACCATCCTCGACGACGACGGTGCCACGAACCCCGACGTGAGCGCGTTCACCATCGTCTCGGACGGTGCTTCGGGCGCGACGAGCGGGCGCAACCGCCTGCAGTGGGTCAACCCGATCGGCGGCAGCCCGATCGAGCTGCGGATCCGCTACAACAAGGGAAACGGCTGCACGCCGCCGGACCCGGGGCAGCCGAACACCGCCGCGTTCGGCCTGATCACGCTCGGACCGGGGGGCGCGCCCGGCGAGCCGCGCTTCCACGAGCACGGCACCCTCGACCTCGACACCTCTTATTGCTACACGTTCTGGGTCATCCACACGGGCCCGGTCGCCTCCCCCGGAGTCTCCGCGATCGGACGTCCGTTCAACGCCGGCGGCAACCTGAAGTGGAAGTACGCCACCAACTCGGCCACCACGGGCGTCGCGCCGCCGACGGTCGGCGTCGAGAGCGTCATCGCGGTCGACAACTCCGGCGACGTCCACGGCATGCGCCGCTCGGCCGCCGGGGGCACCTGGCCGACGACGCCCGCCTGGAACCCGCTCGACCTCGCGTCCCCGTCGCAGGCGCGCAACCCGATCATTCCCACGGGCGCCGGGTCGCGCGCGTTCATCGCCACGCAGGACGGGCGCGTGCACGCGGTCGACAGCGTGAGCGGCGCGCTCCACTGGAGCCGGCAGCTGAGCCCAGCCGCGGCGCAGGGCGCGCCCGCCGGCATCTTCACGGCCTTCGGTGGGGAGCACGACGCGGTGTTCGAGGGCACGAGTGCCGCCAACGACAACGTGTTCCACGCCCTCGACCCCGGGAGCGGCGCCCCGATCGCCGCGTTCGGCTTCCCCGCCAACCCCGGCATCGGGCCGATCCTCGGGATGGCGGTCGTCGACTACACGCGCAGCCCGCAGAACCGGGTCTACTTCGCGAGCCAGCAGGGCAGCGCGCCGGAGACGCTCTGGTGCGTCGAGCTCGGTCCGCCCGGGCCCGTGAGCTTCAGCCTCAAGTGGAAGGTCGACCTCGGCGACATCAGCGGCAGCCCGGTGCTGCGGAACGGACGCATCTACGTCGGGACGGACGCGGGCGAGGTGAAGTCGGTGCGCGCCGACGACGGCGGGGACGTGCGCACGGCCGCGCTCGGCGACGGCCCGGTTCGCGGCTTCGTGTTCCCCGACCGCCTCAGCAGCGACCTCTACGCCTCGACCAACGGCAAGGTCTGGCGGCTCGCCGACCCGGGGACGGGAACGGCACTGAACGTGCTGTGGGCCGGGGGCATCTCCGTGCCGAACCCCTCCCCGCCCCTGCTGCGCCCGGGCTCGACGCACCTCTACGTGGGCGGCGGCGACGGCAAGCTCTACGAGCTCTTCCTCCCCGTCGGCAGCGTGAAATCCCTGCCGCTCGACTACGACCCCACGAGCTTCGTGGTGGGAGCGCCCTCGTTCGACTCCGGCTTCGACTTCGTGCTGGTCGGCAGCGTGCGGGGCGTCTTCTACGGCGTCCAGGTGCCGCTGCCATGAGGCGGAGAGCCGCCTCGCTCGTCGCGCTCGCCGCGCTCTCGCTCTCGCCCGCGGGCGCGGCCGGCCACGGTGCCCGCGAGCGTCCCCTCTCCTGCGCGGTGGTCGCGATCGGCTCCGACCAGGCCCCGCGCGCCTGGTACCGCTTCCGCGCCACGCGCATCGTGGACCTGGAGCTCGAGGTCCGGCTGCTGCACCACCCGAAGCGGGACCACTCGCTGCAGCTCCGCCTGTACACGCCGGACGGATTCCTGTACCAGGTGCTCGAGACGCGCGCCGTCCGCGGCAGGGCCGGGTACTCGCGCTACGAGGCGCGTCTCCCGGTCGCGGGGACCTCGATCATGACCAGCGGGCTGTACGGACGCTGGAGGGCCGTGCCGCACGCCGACGGCGCGCGCGAGCCCTGCGGCACGGGCCGCGGCTTCGTGATCCGGCCCTGACGCGGCCGGTGGCTTCGCGCCGGCCGCTCCGGCTTGTAGAATCCACGGCTTGACTTTCGACAGCGGCAGCCACGTAGGCTCGTACCAGATCGTCGCTCCGCTCGGCGCGGGCGGCATGGGCGAGGTGTTCCGCGCCACCGACTCGCGCCTGGGGCGCGACGTCGCGCTCAAGCGCCTGCCGCCGGCCTTCGCCAGCGACCCGGAGCGCGTGGCCCGCTTCGAGCGCGAGGCCAAGCTGCTCGCCTCGCTCAACCACCCCGGGATCGCGCACCTCTACGGGCTCGAGACGGCCAGCATCGACGGCATCACGGCCCACCTGCTGGTGATGGAGCTGGTGCCCGGCGAGGACCTGGCGGCGCGGCTCGCGCGCGGGCCGCTGCCCGTCGACGACGCGACCGTGGTCGCGAGGCAGATCGCCGAGGCGCTCGAGGCGGCGCACGAGAAGGGCATCGTCCACCGTGATCTCAAGCCGGCGAACGTCCGGATCACGCCCGACGGCCAGGTCAAGGTGCTCGACTTCGGTCTCGCCAAGGCCTGGAACGAGGACGGCACCGCCACGGGGTCGAGCCCGGAGCTCTCGCAGTCGCCCACGCTCGCCAGCACCGGCACCGCCGCCGGGCTGATCCTCGGCACCGCGGCCTACATGTCGCCCGAGCAGGCCCGCGGCAAGCCCGTCGACAAGCGCGCCGACGTCTGGGCGTTCGGGGCGCTCCTCTACGAGATGCTCACGGGCCAGAAGCTGTTCCAGGGCGAGACCGTGAGCGACGTGCTGGCGGCCGTGCTGACGCGCGAGCCGAGCTGGACGGCCCTGCCCGCTGCCACCCCGCCGCACGTGCGCCGCCTGCTGGAACGCTGCCTCGAGCGCGACCCGAAGCGCCGCCTCCGGGACATCGGCGAGGCGCGCATCGTCCTCACCGGCGCGCACGACTCGCCTCCAGGCGAAGCGGCGACTGCCGCGCGTCCGGCCGCCTCCCGGCTGCTTCGGGCGCTGCCGTGGGCGCTGGCGCTCGCGTTCGGCGCCGCCGCACTCGCGAAGCACCTCGCGCCGCGCGACGAGGCCGAGCCGCGCCTGTCGGTCCGCTTCTCCTTCGAAGCCCAGGATGCCCTCCGCCCGACCGCCCAGGTGTCCCCCGACGGGCGGCTCGTGGCCTTCAACCAGGGAACCACCGTCGCTGGCACGGCGCTCGCGCGCAACCTGATCCACCTGCGCCCGCTCGGGAGCCTCGAGGCGAAGCCGCTGCCGCCGGGGGACGTGGGCGGCTCGACGTTCTTCTGGTCGCCCGACGCGCGCGAGCTGGCGGTGGCACTCGGTCCCAACCGGCTCGCGGCGGTGGACGTGGCGAGCGGCACGCAGCGCACGATCGCGGAGCTCGCCGGCGAAGGCGCTGGGCGCGGCGGGGACTGGGGCGCTGACGGCACGATCCTGCTCTCGATGGGCGGAACGATCTACGGGGTGGCTGCTTCGGGCGGCGTGCCCGTGCCCGTGGTGGAGCCGCAGGAAGACCGCTTCGCCTGGCACGGCTTCCCGCGCTTCGTGCCCGGCGGCCGGCGCTTCCTGTTCACGTCCGAGATGCGCGAGGGGGGAGAGAACGTGCCGGTCGTCCAGGTCGCCGACCTCGACGCGCCTGGCGCGGCGCGCGTCGTGCTCAAACGCGCGATGCTGGCCGGCGTGACGCGCGACCGCGTCGTCTACGGCACGCCCGCCGGCGAGCTGCTCTCGGTGGCCGTCGACCCCGGCAGCTTCGAGCCGCGCGCGGCGCCGCAGGCGCTGGCCGAGCGCGTGAACTACGACACGCGCGCGGGCTTCGTGGGGGCGTCCGTCTCGAGGAGCGGCGTCCTCGCCTACAGGCGCGGGGTCGACCCGCAGAGCGAGTTCGTGTGGTTCGACCGCGCCGGCCGCAGGCTCGGCCGGCTCGGCGAGCCGGGCCCCTGGCACAACTTCGACCTCTCGGCCGACGGGACGAAGGTGATCGCCGCCACGCGCCGCAGCGGCGCGTCGTCGAGCTTGTGGCTGCTCGACACGGCGCGCGGGATCACGGCGGCCGCGCTCGAGTCGCCCGACTCCTCCGCCTCCGCCAGCGATCCCACCTTTTCGCCCGACGCCACCCGCATCGCGTACCGCTGGCGCGGCACGCTCGTCGCGCGCCCCGCGCAGGGCGGGGACCAGACCGTGCTGCTGAAGGAGACCGGCTACCCGGACTCCTGGAGCCGCGACGGACGCTTCCTCGCCTACGGCGCCCCCCGCCTCGGCCACTACGACCTCTTCGCGCTCGAGGTCGACGCACCCGAGAAGCCCCCGATCCCGCTCGCGGCCGGCAAGCCGCAGGCGGACGAGCCGCGCTTCTCGCCCGACGGGCGCTGGGTCGCCTTCAACGCGACGGCGCCCGGAGGCATGGACCAGATCAGCGTGATCCCGTTCCCGCCGACCGGCGAGCGCTGGCAGATCTCGGGCGACGGCGGCGTCCAGCCGCGCTGGAGCCCCGCCGGCGACGAGCTGTTCTACGTCGACCGCGCCGGGCGCGTGATGAGCGTCGCGATGCCGGGCAGCGACCCGCGCCGGGCCGGCGTGCCGGCGCCGCTCTTCGAGACGCGCCTCGAGCCCTCGAACATCTTCGACCAGCTCGCGGTCGCCTCGCGCGACCGTTTCCTGCTGCGGCTGCCGCTCGGCGACGACCCCGGGGTGCCGGTGCACGTGAGCGTGGGCTGGGACCGCTGAGAACAGTCGGCTTGGGATCGTCGAGAAAGGCAAGACAGCACATGGACAGCGCAGGGCTTCGCAGCCGTCAACCTTCTCCCACGTGTCAGGGTCTTCACGATCCCGGCGGTCCTGGACGTTCCCAGCGCTCGCGCACACGTTGGTGTGTCTCGGCCCTGGCCATCCTTCTCGCACACGGCGCCGCCGCTGCTGCCGAGGACCGTTGGACCGAGTTCCGCGGGCCGGCCGGGACCGGCCACTCGACGGCCACCGGCTTGCCGCGCGAGTGGAGCGAGACGAGGAACGTCGCGTGGAAGACTCCCATCCACGGCCGCGGCTGGTCGTCGCCCGTCGTGTTCGGTCAGCAGGTCTGGCTCACGACGGCCACCCGCGACGGACGTGAGCTCTCGGTGCTGGCGCTCGACCGGGAGTCGGGACGCGTGCGGCACGACATCCTGCTGTTCAAGGTCGAGAAGCCCGAGGACACCGCGCGCTTCAACAGCTTCGCCTCGCCGACGCCGGTGATCGAAGACGGCCGCGTCTACGTCCACTTCGGCAGCTACGGGACGGCCGCGCTCGACACGCGCACGGGCAAGACCGTCTGGGAGCGGCGCGACCTGCCGTGCAACCACTGGCGCGGCCCTGGCTCGTCGCCGATGCTCTACGGCGACCTGCTGATCGTGCACTTCGACGGCTACGATCTGCAATACGCCGTGGCGCTCGACAAGAAGACCGGCCGCACCGTCTGGAAGTCCGACCGCGCCTACGATTTCGGCACGGACGACGGCGACATGAAGAAGGCCTACGCGACTCCGGTTGTCATCGAGGCGGGCGGGCGGGCGCAGCTCGTCAGCCAGGCCGCGAAGGCGGTGCTCGCGCTCGACCCGAAGACCGGGCGCGAGCTGTGGCGGGTGCGCTACGCGTCGCACTCGGCGGCCACGCGGCCGCTTCTCGCGCACGGACTGCTCTACGTCGGCACCGGCCGCGGGCCCTCCGAGCTCCTGGCGATCCGCCCGGACGGGAAGGGTGACGTGACCGACACCCACGTCGTGTGGAGAGCCGCGCGCGGCATCGGCTCGAGCCCGTCCCCGATTCTCGTGGGAGACCTGATCTACGCCGTCGCCGACAAGGGCGGCGTCGTGACCTGTCTCGACGCGAAGACGGGAGCCGAGGTCTGGCAGCAGCGGACCGGGGCCGCCGCCCACACGGCGTCGCCGCTCTTCGCCGACGGCGTTCTCTACTTCTTCGCGGAGGACGGCTCGGCGCTCGCGATCGAGCCGGGCCGCGCCTACCGCGAGCGCGGTCGCGCCTCGCTCGGCGAGGGCGGCGTGATGGGAACTCCGGCGATCGCCGGCCAGGCGATCTTCCTGCGCACCGAGTCACACCTCTACCGCATCGAGAAGCGGCGGTAGCACCGGCCCTGCTCGCGCCGCGCCAACCTCGCCTCGTTCTGGCCCATCGTGTGGCGCATCGCCTGTCGGCCGTCGCCCGGCAGTATCGCTCCGGCCTATCGGCTCGTTGACTTCCTGTGACATCTGGCCTGCGGGATCCGCTCGCGGGCCGGGCGTCCACTGTGGGAGACGCTCGCGGCTGGAGCGTCCGCGTTCGGCGACGGTCCACGCTGGCGAGTGCTCGGCCTCACGCTCTCGCACGAGCCAGAGACCCACGTCACAGCTGGCAGGCGGCTTGCTTCGTAGCTGACTGCAGGGCCTGGCGGGGGAGCCGGGCCCGAAGCCAAGGAGCAGAGGCATGACAAGCTTTGACGGCAGTGGACGGAGTGCGTCGGGCCGGGCGCTCGCGATGCTCGCCGCCTTCGGCCTGGTGCTCGGAGCGGCCGCGGCTGGCGCGGACGACGCCGAGACACAGCGCAAGGTCGAGAAGCGACTGGCGCGAGCGAAGGTGTACGCCGCGGCCGACGTGCGCGTGAGCGTCGAGCAGGGCGTCGTCACGCTCGACGGCCTCGCCTCGCGCATGGACGCGGCGCTCGACGCCGAGCGCGCCGCGCGCAAGGAGTCGAAGACGGTCGTGAACCGGATCCGGGTGGCGCCCGACGTGGAGCGCAAGGACTCGGAGATCCGGGGGGAGGTCGTCGACCAGATCCTGCGCTACCCGTGGTACGGGGTCTTCGACAGCGTCGAGGCCGGGGTCGAGGACGGCGTCGTGATCCTGCGCGGCTCGGTCAACCAGCCCAACCGCAAGCACGACATCGAGGACCGGGTGGCGCGGATCGAGGGCGTCAAGGGCTTGCAGAGCGAGATCCGCGTCCAGGGCGTCTCGCCCTTCGACGACCGGCTGCGCCGCGAGCTGGTGCGCCGCATCTACGGCGACGAGCGCTTCGTTCAGTACGCGAGCTGGGCCCACCCGCCGATCCGCATCGTGGTGGACAAGGGCCGCGTCACGCTCACGGGTCTCGTCGGGAGCACCGTCGAGCAGCAGCTGGTCGGGCACATCGCACGCGGGACGCTGGCTTTCGGTGTCGACAACCAGGTGAAGCTCGAGAGCGACTTGCGGGTGGAGCCCGTGCGTAAGACCCTTACCGAGGGCTGAAGCCCACCGTGGCGGGCCTGCGGGCGGCACGGCTCGCAGGCCCGCCGGTCGCCTGCTCTCCGTTCGCTGCTTGCCTGCTGCTTGCCTGCTGCTTGCCTGCTGCTTGCCAGCTGCTTGCCTGCTGCTCGGCTGCTGCTCGGCTGCTGTTCGCCCGCTGCTCGCCCGCCGCTGGTCCGCTGCTCGCCGCTAGTCGCGCAGCCGCCGCTGCCTGTGGAAGTGGAAGTAGAACGGCAGCCCGGCCGCGATCAGGGCCAGGCCGGCGACCGATTCCACCGGCCGGTGCACGAGGGTGTTGAGCACCAGCCAGCCGGCCGTCGCAACGAACAGCAGCGGCACCAGCGGGTAGCCGAGCGTGCGGTACGGCCGCGGGGCGTCCGCGAGCTTGCGCCGCAGCACGAAGACGGACGATGTCACGAGACCGTAGAAAATCCAGGAGGCGAAGATCACGTAGTCGGTGAGCTGGTCGTAGGTCCCCGAGAGCGCGAGCAGACACGACCAGACCGCCTGGACCACGATCGCGGGCACCGGGACGTGCGTGCTCGGACTGAGCCGCGCCAGGCTCGCGAAGAAGACGCCGTCCCTGGCCATCGCGAACGGCACGCGCGCGTTCGACAGGATCGAGCCGTTGAGCGCCCCGAGCGTCGACAGGATGAACGCGATCGACACCACGCGGCCGCCCCAGTCGCCCAGGAACGTCTGGGCGGCCTTGGTGGCCACGGGCAGCGCCTCGCGGTAGCGGGTCGAGTTCGAGGTGACCACCTCGGCGAACGGCAGCGCGTAGAAGTAGGCCAGGTTGGCGAGGCAGTAGACCAGCGTGATCAGGATCATGCCGGCGATCAGCGCGAACGGGATGCTCCTTCCCGGGTTCTTCACCTCGCCTGCCGCCATCGGCATGTTGTTCCAGCCGTCGTAGGCCCACAGCGCCGCCAGCATGGCGGTGCCGAAAGCGGCCGCGCCGGTCGCGCTGCCGGCGCCCGCCGGAGTCGCGAGGTTCGACCAGCTGGCACTCCCCGAGAGCAGGAACACACCGCCCACGACCACGGCGATCCCGGCGAGCTTGAGTACCGTCAAGATCGACTGCACTCGCCCACCGTAGGCCACGGCCAGGCAGTTGATCGCGGAGAACACGACGATCGCTCCCACCGCCACCATCTGTCGGGCGCCCAGCTGCCAGTGGATCTCCTGCCCCAGCAGCGTGTGCCTCGATTCGACCCACACGGCGCCCATGGGCACGAACGCCGACAGGAAGATCGCGAACCCGGTCCCGAGGATGGCGATCGAGCCGCTGCCGGCCACGAAGAAGCGCATCCAGCCGAAGGCGAACGCCGCGGCGTCGCCGTACGAGCGGCGCAGGTAGACGTACTCCCCGCCCGCCTGCGGCAGCATGGCGCCGAGCTCGGCGTAGGTCAGGGCACCCGCGAGCGACAGCAGCCCCGCCGCCACCCACGCGGCCAATACCAGGCCCGGAGTGCCGACGTCCTGCGCCATCACGGCCGTCTTCAGGAAGACGCCGGTCCCGATCACCGTGCCCACGACGAGAGCCGTGGTGTCGGCAAGGGTGAGGCTGCGAACGAGGCCGGGCTCTTCGCGAGGCATGGGGGAAAGCGCCGAGTCTACCCCAGGCTGCCGCTCCTCGCCTCGACGGCCCTGGCGGAGGAGAATGTCCGTAAGGACAAAGGGTGAAGGACGGCTCTCTGCGACGTGTGGTCAAGGCCGTGGCGCGCGGTGCATTCTTCCTGAACGTCCAGGCAGACCGCGGCCTGAGGCGGTTGCGCGGCGAGCAGACGTTCCTGCTCGGCGGCTCCTGCCAGCGCTGCGCCGCCTGCTGCGAGGCGCCGGCGATCCGGGTCCACGCGCTGGTGTGGCTGGCCCCGACCTTGCGGCGCGCCTTCCTTTGGTGGCAGCGGCAGGTCAACGGCTTCGCGCTGATCGAAGCCCGCAGGCGCGAGCGGACGTTCGTCTTCCGCTGCACGCACTTCGACCCTGGGACGCGCTCGTGCGACAGCTATGCCTCGCGGCCCGGCATGTGCCGGGACTACCCGCGGGCGCTGCTACAACAGGCGAGCCCCGAGCTGCTCCCGGGCTGCGGCTACCGGCCGCTGGCGCGAAACGCCGAGGCGCTCCGGAAGGCGCTCCTCGATCGGCCGCTCACCGCCGAGCAGCACGAGCGGCTGCGTCGCCAGCTCTTCCTGGAGTGAGTTGTCCCAAGCTCGGGATCGAGCTCCTTGCAGGAAGGCCCTCGTACGTCCTCGAAATAGGCGCGGAATCAGCGGAGCCCGTCGGAGAGCCTACGACACCCCACTGTCGCTGTTGTTGAGCTGTCCGGCCGGCTCCCGCTTCCAGCTGGGTCAACATCCGCCTCCCGCACCAGGTTTCAGGTTGCTACGTGGGGTCCGACGCCCAATCGGTCTCCGCTTCAGCCAGGGCTCGCCGTCCCACCAACCTCACCAACTCGCCCCGGGGCGAGTTGCCTCGCCGAGCGGTCGCAGTGGAGAACCGCCCGCGGGTCCTTTCGCACAAAGGGAGCGCGCCGCCCAAACACCTCTCTGGCTTCGTGTGCGTTGTGGGCGCGGCAGCGCAGTGACAGATTCGCCACGGTGCTCTCACCGCCGATCGCATAGGGTTCGACGTGATGGAGCTCGAGGAACGCGCGCTCACGACACCGCCGACCGGTCGTGGCCACGAACGCGCACTGTCCGGCGTCACGCTGCCAGACGGCTCGCCTGACGTAAGCCGGCACGTGGCGCGACCCAGCGGCCGTCGCACGGACCGGGCGCGGTCTCGAGACCTCTGCCAGCTTCTTGCGTGCGACGTCTGCCAACAGCAGCTTCAGGGCCCGGTCGAAGATGGCCCCAGGGTCGCCATCCGGGACCTCGCGGCGGAGGTGCTCCTGCGCGCGGCGCAAGTTCTCGTGGGTTTCGCGATTCACCGTGAACTGCACGCGATAGCGCTCCGGGGAGAGCGGCGCAACGACGTGGCGCCCCACTGAGGTCGCGGCCGACGCAGAGAGCGGGACGGGCCTGGCTGACATGGACTCGCCCGCTCCCGCAGCGGCTCGCGAGCCGTCAGGCGTCGCGGCTGCGGCGTCACCACATGCACTCGGAGGCGCGGGGGCAGCGGCACTCGCGCTGGGGGCGGGGTTCGCATCGGCGGCTGGGGTCCTGTCCGGAAGAGCGAGAGACGAGGGCGGCGCCGAACCCTGCGACAGCGGCCGGGGCACCGGTTGCTTCCGAACGGAGGCCGGTGCATCGGGGCGGGGAGCCAGACGGGCCACGAGCGCCTCGACTTCCCGCTTGCTCTTTCCGGCGGCCTCGCCGAGGACGGTCTGGCAGTTGTCCGAAGTGAGATGCGGCGCGAGCAGTCGTAGCGTGCTGAGATTCAGGCGCCCGTCCGCCAGCCGATCCAGGATGGCGGGGTACTTGCGGCTCGCGCGCGCGGCCTCGATGCGGTTGTAGGCGGCGTGCTCGGCCAGGCGAAGCGCCTCCGTGCAGTAGCTGAAGAGCGAGCCGTAGCCCTGGGCGAGATGCAGCCCGCGCGTATCCAGCTCCGCGAGGTGCGCCACCAGGTCGACCGTGGCCTCCCGTTCGCCGCCTGCCAGGAGTTGGAGACGACGGAGCAGCTCGTCGTCAGCGAGTCGGGCTGCCATTCCAAAGCGCGTGTGCTGCATGTTCACCTCTCGCGTGCGGGCGTCCTGTGCTGCCGCGCGACAGGCCTCATCATCGCTCGCGATGCGGCCACACGAGGTCCGCAGTGCGCCGTTCGCTGACGGCCGCAACGCGAAAAAGGCTGTGTGTATGACGGACTCGTCATGTGTGACACGCGT
>CAZMRX010000073.1:0-5203 GCA_964568755.1 uncultured Acidobacteriota bacterium
TGAGGCGCGTCGAGCACGTGCGGCTCGAGACGCACCCGCACTTCTTCGAGTTCTTCGTCGAAGGCTGCCAGCTCGAGCCGTTCGGCGCACTCGCGGGCTAGCCCCGGGCGAATCGGCGCGAAGCTCCTGCTGTTAGGATGCTCGGATGAGCGCGCTTCGCCCACAGGGCGCCGAGCTCGCCGCGGGCGTCAGCGAGCGCGAGCTGCTGCGGCTGCTCGGTCTGCCGCGCGGCCGCGAGCTCGTCGGTGAGCTCGGCGAGAGCGCGGAGGCGGCTCGCTCCTGGTACGCGGCGAACGGGCGGCCTTTCGCCGCCACGCGCCGCCACGGCGTCGAGCGCATGTCCGCCGCCGCCGTGCGGCTCGAGGACGGCAGCGAGCTTCGCAGCGGAGCGCTCGCCGACGGCTTGCGCGCCGTCAGCGGCCACGCGGTCGTCGTGGTCGCGGTGAGCGCCGGCCGGGAAGTCGCGGCCGAGAGCCGCCGCTTGTGGGCGGCGGACCGGCCGGACGAGGCGTACTTCCTGGACCGCTTTGCGGCGGCCGTCACCGAAGCGCTGGTGCTTTGGGTCTCGGGCCGCGAGTGCCGGGCCGCGTCGAGCGCCGGCGAAACCCTGCTGCCGCCGCTCTCGCCGGGTTGCGGCCGCTTCGAGATCGGCGATCAGCAGCGGCTGTTACGGCTGCTCGGAGGCGAGCCGGCGCCGGACGACCGGCTGCGGCTCGGCCCGATCGAGCTGCTGGCGACGGGCGCTCTCGATCCGCCGCACTCGCTGCTCGCCGTCGCAGGCGTGACGCGCCGGGCCTTGCCGGCGGTCGCGCCGGAGGATCTGTGCCGGGCGTGCGCGCTCGAGCCCTGCGGCTTCCGCCGCACGCCCTTCGCGAGCCAGCGCGCGCTCGAGGCGGCGGCGCGATGAGCCAGCCGCCGCTGCTGCAGGCGCTGCGCGATCGTGTGCTGCTCGCCGACGGCGCGATGGGCACCGAGATCCAGCAGGCCGGCCTCGAGTCGGGAGGCTGCGGCGAGGCCTGGAACCTGGACCACCCCGAGCGCGTCCTCGCGATCCAGCGACGCTACGCCGAGGCGGGCTCCGACGTCCTGCTCTCGCACACCTTCGGCGCCTGCCGGATCATGCTGAACCGCCACGGCGAGGGCGAGCGCACCGCCGACATCAACCGTGCCGCCGTGCGGATCGCGCGCCAGGCGCTCGGCGGACGCGGCTACGTGCTCGGCGACATCGGGCCCTTCGGCGGCCTGATGGAGCCGTACGGGGACATCGCGCCTGCCGAGGTGGAGCGGGCCTTCCGGGAGCAGGCCCGGGCGCTCGTCGAGGGCGGGGCCGACGGCATCATCGTCGAGACCCAGACGGCCTTCGAGGAGCTCGAGATCGCGATCGCGGCCGCGCGGGAGGCCGGCGCCGCGGTGGTGATCGGCTCGATCGCGTTCGACAAGATGGTCGAGGAAGACGACGTGCGCACGATGATGGGCATCTCGCCGGAGCAGGCGGCCGAGTTCATGGTGCGGCACGGCTGCGACGTCGCGGCCCTCAACTGCGGCACCGGCGTCGACATGGCGATGGCGGCGCGGATCGTCGCCCGCTATCGCGCGAGCTGCGGCCTGCCGGTGATGGCCCAGCCCAACGCGGGCCAGCCGGTGCTCGAGGACATGAAGGTCGTCTACAAGGAGACGCCCGAGCAGATGGGCGCAGGCCTGCCCGCGCTTCTCGCCGCGGGTCCGCGCATCGTGGGCGGCTGCTGCGGCAGCACGCCCGACCACATCCGCCGCTTCCGGCAGATACTCGATCACGGCCATGCCGGCCCCGGTGCGCGATGAGGCTCGAATCATGACTGTGACGATCGCATTCGACCAGGCGAAGGCCGACGCGACGCTGCAGGGTGCCATGCCCGACGGATCCGGCGTGGGCGTGAGCTACCTGGACGTGATCGCCAAGGCCTCGAAGCTCACGCTCCCGGACGGACGCAAGCTCCTGCTCAAGCGCAAGGGACTGAAGCTGACGCTCGCGATCGGCGACAAGCAGGGCGAGGCGCTCCTGCGCCGCATCGACCACGGGCCCGACGTGCGCGACATCGTCCGCAGGGGTATCGAGACGGCAGCCCTCGCGGCCGGCGCCCGGGCGTCGCTCGAACCCGGCGCCCTGCACCTGGAAGTCGAGTAGCGCTAACGCTGACATCGCGACGATCGAGAACTTCCGGTAGCTGGTCGCTTCTGGCTGGCCGATCGATCACAGGCTGAGCAACCGGGTCGGCTGTGCCAGCGTCCGAAGCGGTACGACGGCGACCCGGTCGGACAGCGAGTAGCGAACGCTGCCCGGATAGAGAACCAGCAGCCGGTCGAGCTTCAGGATCTCGAGCGCCGCGCGCATCGAGGGCTCGAGCTTCGGTGCATCAGCACGCTTGACCTCGACGCCGACCCTGCGGCCGTCCTTGAGCAGCAGGAGATCCAACTCCGGCCCGCTGTGAACCGCCCAGAAGTAGGCCTCGTCCGCCTCGACTGCCTTGAGCACCTCTTCGATCGCGTAGCCTTCCCAGGATGCGCCGCACTTGGGGTGGCTGAGGAGATCTTCCTCGTCGCTCACGCCTCCCAGGAGGTAGTGCAGCAGACCAGTGTCGCGCAGGTAGACCTTCGGGGCCTTCACCTGCCTCTTGTCGACGTTCTGGTGCCAGGGCTGCAGCTGCCGCAGCATCAGCAGGTCCGTGAACGTGTCGAGGTAGCGTCGCACCGTCTTCGCGTCGACGCCCAGCGATGCCGCGAAGTCCGTCGCCTTCCAGATGCCCCCATGGTAGTGCGCGAGCATCCTCCAGAAGCGCAGCAACGTTGTCGCCGACGACGGAACGCTCGTGGCCAGCTGGGGAACGTCCCGCTCCAGGAAGGTCGACACGAACTCTCGCCGCCACGCGAGGCTGTCGGCCTCCGAGCGCGCGAGGAACGCGCGCGGAAAGCCGCCTCTCAGCCAGTGGCGGGCGAGGCCCGCCGCGCCGACCTCGCCAACCGCCAGGCCGGCCATTCTGACGACCTCGAGGCGGCCGGCCAGGGACTCGGCGGACTGTCGGAGCAGGCCCGGCGCCGCGCTGCCCAGGATCAGGAACCGGGCGGGTGATGGCCGTCGGTCGACGAGGACGCGAAGCACCGGGAAGAGATCCGGCCGGCGCTGCACCTCGTCGATCACGACGAGCCCCTCGAGCGGCGCGAGCTCGGTCATCGGCTCCTGGAGCCGCTGCAGCGCCACCGGATCCTCGAGGTCGAAGTAGTTCCTGGCGCGCGCCGGCACCAGCTGCCGCGCCAGGGTCGTCTTTCCGCACTGGCGGGGGCCGACGAGGCAGACGACCGGGGCGCGGCGGATGGCGGTCTTGAGGCGGCCGAGCAGGTCTGGCCTGCGGATCACAACCTGGATTGTACATGAAAAACAGGCATGGCATGCCTGTTTTTCACGCCGGTAGTCCAGCGGAAGGGGGCGGCCACGCTGACGCGGCGGCCGAAGCGCTTCGGGTCGTGTGGGGCTAGACTCGCCCAGCACCAGCCGATTCCGGAGGCCGCCTTGAGCCATGCCAACAGCACCCTGGCGATTGCAGCGTCTCCGACCGGGGGGCCGATCCTGTTCGCGGGCGGCGCAGACGAGGCCGACGTCGTCATGATCGAGAACTTCCGGTAGGAGGCGCCTCGTGGCTGGTGGCGAACGGTGTCAACGAGCCGGCGGCCCGACTATGATGCGCCCACCTGACCGACAACGATCCCAACCGCCAGCAGGGAGGACGCGCTTGGCTCGAGGACCCGCAGGACCGCGCGGCGGGGCGGCCGCTCGCTCGCAGTTCTCGACGATCCCGCCGCGCTGGCACGAGGCGAAGGCGGCGCTCACGATCGGCGCGCGGCGCGGCTCGTTCCCGGGAATGCTCGCGGCGCGGGAGCTGTGAGCTCGACTCCCCACGAGATCGAAGCCCGCGTGCTGCCGCGCGTGACGCGGCGGCTCGTCTCGTTCGCCTTCATCTGCTACGTGATCGCGTACATCGACCGCGTCAACGTCGGCTTCGTCAGCAGCATGCTGCAGCGCGACCTGGGGCTCAGCAACCAGGCCTACGGCTTCGGGGCGGGGCTGTTCTTCTTCGGCTACTTCCTGTTCGAGATCCCGAGCAACCTGATCCTCGAGCGCGTGGGCGCGCGGCGCTGGATCGCGCGGATCATGATCGTCTGGGGCTTCGTCTCGATGGCGACCATCTTCGTGACGGGGGAGCGCAGCTTCTACCTGCTCCGCTTCCTGCTCGGCGTCGCCGAGGCCGGCTTCTTCCCCGGGATCGTGCTCTACCTGACCTACTGGATCCCCGCCCGCGAGCGCGCCCGCAACAGCGCGCTGTTCATGATGGCGGCGCCGGTCGCGATGCTGGTGGGGGCGCCTTTGTCCGAGGCGCTGCTGGGGCTCGACGGCAGCCTGGGGCTCGCCGGCTGGAAGTGGGTCTTCCTGATCGAGGGCTTTCCGGCGGTGCTGTTCGGCGTGCTGGCGCTGCTGGTGCTGACGGACAAGCCCGAGCAGGCGAGCTGGCTCGATCCCGAGGGTCGGGCCTGGCTCAGCGAGCAGATGGCGGCCGAGCGGCAGCAGCGCGTGGCGCACGGCGGCTCGTGGCGGAGCCTGCTCGATCGCAAGCTGCTGTTGCTCTGCCTGTTCTACTTCCTCAACACGACCGTCACCTACGGCATCTTCCTCTGGCTGCCCCGCATGCTCGAGGAATCGCTCGGGCGCCGCGACTTCCGGCTGGTGATGATTCCCTTCGCCTTCGCGCTCGTCGGCATGGTGCTGATCGGACGCCACTCGGACAAGACCGGGGAGCGCAAGGGCCACGTCGCGGCCTGCGCGCTCGTGGCCGCACTGGGCCTGGTGCTCGCGGCGTTCTTCCAGGGGAGTCCCGCGCTGCTGGTGCTGAGCTTCACGATCTGCCAGATCGGGCAGCGCGCGATCCAGCCGACGTTCTGGGCCATCCCGCCCGCGTTCCTGGGCGGCACCGCCGCGGCCGCTGGCATCGCGCTCATCAACTCGATCGGCAACCTCGGCGGACAGCTCGGCCCCTGGGTGGTGGGCTCGCTCCGCGACCTGACCCACGGGCACGGCGGCGGCCTGCTGCTGCTGGCGGGCCTGCTCGTGGTCGAGGCGGCGCTGGTGCTGTCGCTGCGCCTGCCGCCGCGCGACGGGCTTGCGCCCCAACCCCCC
>CAZMRX010000073.1:5303-17621 GCA_964568755.1 uncultured Acidobacteriota bacterium
CGCTGGTCCTCGCCGAGCGCCGTCACGAACGGCGGAATCGGGCCCGTCTTCACCACCTCGGCGAGCTCGGTGGCCGCGTGCAGCACGCGCGCCGGGCCCCACGCGTCGCGCCGGTCCTCGAGCGGGAGGAAGAGGGCCCGCAGCGCCTCGGCGTCGTCCCAGCGGCCCTCGGTGCAGGCGGAGAAGAGCGCGCTCGTGAGCGACGGCGCGAGGCAGCCCGAGCCGGTGGTGAAGCCCGGCAGGCGGAAGCGGCTGGTGTGGACGACGGCCGGCCGCTCGCCGATCCCGCTCACGACGAGCTGGCGGTCCACGCGCTGGAGCAGCGCGTCCAGGTAGGGATCGGCACCCGGGTCCTTTCGTACCACGGCGTACTTGATCGCCACGCACACGCCCTCGTCCACCAGCCGAGCCACGGCGTCGAGTCCGGCCATCAAGTCGGAGCCGAAGCCGTCCTCGCTCTTGAGGTACAGGATCAGGCTGGTGCCGGAGGCGGCCGCGATCTCCCGCATCCCGGCCTCGAGTCCCAGTGCGTCGCGCGGGTCGCCGCAGGGGAGCGCCATCACGGCGGGGAAGCGGTGGCGGCGCAGGAGCGGCGCCTGGTCCATCGCTCGGCCGAACGAGGGCCCGACGCTCGGGATCGCCCAGCCGTCGAGGCCGCTCAGCCAGTCGAGCAGCTCGCCGTACTCCGCGAGCGTCACGTGATACAGGAAGGCGTTGCCGCCGTAGAGGAACCGCGTCAGGCCGCCGCCCGCCATGTGGCGCACGAGCCGATCGTTCTCTGCGAGGTCGAGCGGGCGGCCGGGCCCGGCCTTGCGGCACAGCGGCGGCACGGCGAAGACGCCGCGGAGGTCGTCGGGCGTCACGGGCGTCGTCTTCATCGGGCGGGCTCCCTCCGCGGCGCGCGAAGCTTCCGAGGGCGCGCGGAAGCGCGATTGTAGACCGCGCGGGGCGGCAGCGCGGACCGGGCGCTCCTGTATGATTCCGCCCGTGACCGCAAGGGCGCGCAGGACGCCAGGCGACCTCCGCAGCCAGCGCTGGTTCGGCCGCAACGACCTGCGCACGTTCGGCCATCGCTCGCGCGCCAAGCAGCAGGGCTACGCGGCCGACGACTTCCAGGGCAAGCCGGTGATCGCGATCGTGAACACCTGGAGCGACGCCAACCCCTGCCACTCGCACTTCCGCGCGCGCGCCGAGGAGGTGAAGCGCGGGGTGTGGCAGGCGGGCGGCTTCCCGCTGGAGATGCCGGTGCTCTCCGTGGGCGAGACCTACATGAAGCCGAGTCCGCTGCTCTACCGCAACCTGCTCGCGATGGAGACGGAGGAGCTGCTGCGCGCCAACCCGATCGACGGCGCCGTGCTGCTGGGCGGCTGCGACAAGACCGTCCCCGGCCTGGTGATGGGCGCCACCAGCATGAACCTGCCGGCGGTGTTCCTGCCGGCCGGGCCGATGCTGCGCGGCAACTACCGCGGCCAGGTGCTCGGCAGCGGCAGCGACGCCTGGAAGTACTGGATGGAGCTGCGGGCGGGGAAGCTCGACGAGTGCGCCTGGCGCGAGATGGAGGACGGCATCGCCCGCTCGCCCGGCACCTGCATGACGATGGGGACGGCCTCGACGATGGCGTGCGCCGTGGAGGCGCTCGGGCTCACCCTGCCCGGCGCCGCGACGATCCCGGCGGTCGACTCGAACCACGCACGCCTCGCCTCGGCCAGCGGCCGCCGCATCGTGGAGATGGTCTTCGAGGACTGCAAGCCGCGCGACCTGCTCACGCCGGAAGCCTTCGACAACGCGATCCGCGTGGTGATGGCGATCGGGGGCTCGACCAACGCCGTGATCCACCTGATCGCGATGGCGGGCCGCGCCGGGGTCCCGCTCTCGCTCGCGCGCTTCGACGAGCTGTCGCGCACGACCCCCCGCCTCGGCAACCTGCGTCCCTCGGGCGAGTACCTGATGGAGGACTTCCACTACGCCGGAGGGCTGCGCGGCCTGATGGGCCGGATGCAGGACCTGCTCCGGCTCGACTGCGGCGGCGTCAGCGGCCGCACGCTCGGGCAGGACCTCGCGGGAGCCGCCGTCCACAACGACGCGGTGATCGCGACGCGCGAGAAGCCGCTCGGGGACGAAGGGGGAGTCGCCGTGCTGCGCGGCAACCTGGCCCCAGACGGCGCCGTGATCAAGCACAGCGCGATGGAGCCGCGGCTGCGCAAGCACGCGGGGAAGGCGATCGTCTTCCGCGACTACAACGACCTCGAGCGGCGCCTCGACGACCCCGGGCTCGGGGCCACTCCCGACTCGGTGCTGGTGCTGCAGAACGCGGGTCCGCTCGGCGGCCCCGGCATGCCCGAGTGGGGGATGCTGCCGATCCCCAAGCGGCTGTTGGAGCAGGGCGTGCGCGACATGGTCCGGATCTCCGACGCACGCATGAGCGGCACCAGCTACGGCGCCTGCGTGCTGCACGTGGCGCCCGAGTCGTTCGTGGGCGGTCCGCTCGCGCTCGTGCGCGAGGGCGACGTGATCGAGCTGGACGTGGACGGCCGCGCCCTGACGCTGCGCGTCGACGACGCCGAGCTCGCGCGCCGGCGGGCGCAGTGGACGAAGCCGGCGTTCCCGCACCCGCGCGGCTACGGCGCGCTCTACGCGCTACACGTCACCCAGGCCGACCAGGGCTGCGACTTCGACTTCCTGCAGGGCACGGCGCCCGTGCCCGAGCCCGAGATCCACTGACGCCACTCCTGTTGAGCTACTGCTTCGGCTCGCACACGACGCTCTGCCAGCCGCTGCGGATCGTGGTGTTGCCGCAGTAGCCCTTGCCCTGCGACATCGGGTTGTTCAGGTAGCCGAGGATCGAGGCGCAGGTCTCGTCCTTTGCTGGTTCCACCTCGCAGGTGCCCGCGAAGCCGGGATTCGTGAAGCAGCACTTCGTGGGCGGCGGGTCCTGGGCCACGGGCGCGAAGGCACCACCCGGGGCCGCCGCAGCGGGCGCCGGGGCAGTGGGCGCCATGGAAGCGAGCAGCAGGAGGACGGCGACAGCACGAGCCAGGTACGCGGTCAGGCGGCGCATCGGTTCCCTCCGGTTGCCACCAGTCTCTCTCCGTCTCGGGCGAATAGCGAGCCCGGAGTGGCGTCGGGGGCGCGAAGGGTCACGGGAGTAAGATCCGGACACTCGGAGGACGACGATGCTGCTTCAGGCTCACTTCTCGCTCCGCCTGGCCGTTCGTAGCGCCGTGCTGGCGCTGGCGCCGCTCGCGCTTTCGCCCGCGGCGGGGGCCGACGCCACCGGCCGCTGGGAAGGTCCGATCCAGCTCCCGGGCGCCGAGCTCAAGGTGTTCGTGGACCTGCGGGCAGGCGCCACTGGCGCGCTCGAGGGAAGCATCGACATCCCCGCGCAGAACGCGAAGGGCCTGCCGCTCGAAGCGATCGTGGTCGACGGCCAGGCGGTCACGTTCGCGATCCGCGGGGTGCCGGGCCAGCCGACGTTCAAGGGAACGCTCGCGGCCGACGGCCAGTCGATCGACGGCAGCTTCACCCAGGGCGGACAGACGTTCCCCTTTCGCCTGGCGCGGGGCAAGGCCCCGGGGCAGGCGGCGGCGCAGGCCCTCGACGGGTTCCCCGACTGGGCCCGCAAGACGATGGCCGACTGGAAGGTCCCGGGCCTTGCGGTGGCGGTCGTCAAGGGCGGCGAGGTGGTGCTGCTGGAGGGCTACGGCGTGCGCGACGTTTCCGGCCAGGCCTCGGTTACCCCGGACACGCTGTTCGCGATCGGCTCGGCGACCAAGGCCTTCACCGCCACCGCCCTGGCGCTGCTCGTGGACGACGGCAAGCTCGCCTGGGACAAGCCGCTGCGCGAGGCGCTGCCGGCCTTCAAGCTCAAGGACCCGATGGCCAGCGAGCGCATGACGCCGCGCGACCTCGTGACCCACCGCTCGGGCCTGCCGCGCCACGACTTCGTCTGGTACGCGTCGCCGCTCTCGCGCGAGGAGCTCGTGTCGCGTCTCGCGCACCTCGAGCCGAGCGCCGACTTCCGCGCGCGCTGGCAATACCAGAACCTGATGTTCATGACCGCCGGCTACTTGGCCGGTGCGGTGGCGGGGACGAGCTGGGAGGACTTCGTGCGCGCGCGGATCTTCACGCCGCTCGGCATGACGGCCAGCAACTTCTCGGTCGAGGACTCCAAGCGGACCGCCGACTTCGCGAAGCCGCACCAGGAGCGGGACACGAAGGTGGCCGAGATCCCGTTCCGCAACATCGACGCCGTCGGGCCCGCGGGGTCGATCAACTCGTCGGCGCGCGACATGGCGCGCTGGCTGCTGCTGCAGACGGGCGGCGGCAGCGTCGACGGCAAGCCGGTGCTCAGCGCGCCCGGGCTCGCCGAGCTGCACAAGCCGCAGGTGGTGGTGGGCGAGTCCGGCCAGGACCCCGAGATCAGCGGGACCAGCTACGCGCTCGGCTGGTTCGTCGAGTCCTACCGAGGCTACCCGCGCGTGCACCACGGCGGCAACATCGACGGCTTCTCGGCGATGGTCTCGTTCGTGCCGCGCGAGGGGATCGGCGTCGTGGCGCTCGCGAACCTGAACGGCTCGCCGGTCCCCGGCATCGTCGCCCAGCAGGCGATCGACCGGCTGCTCGGCCTCGCGCCGATCGACTGGAGCGCGCGGCTGCTGCAGCGGCGCTCGGCGACGCGCGAGGCCGACAAGGCGGGGCGGGCGAAAGCGGCGGAGGAGCGCAAGCCGGGGACGCGTCCCGCGCACGCGACGGGCGACTACCTCGGCGACTACGAGCACGCCGCCTACGGCGTCGTGAGCGTGTCGCCGGCAGCGGCGCCCGCGGCGGCGCCGGCGCTCCGCGCGAGCTTCCACGGCATCCCGATGGAGCTCGAGCACTGGCACTTCGAGACCTGGAAGGCGACGCCCACCGACCCGGCGCTGGCGGAGCGGCCGCTGTTCCTGCAGTTCCACGACACGGTGCAGGGCGACGTGGACCGGTTGACGATCAACCTGGAGCCCAACGCGTCCGAGATCGCGTTCCAGAAGAAGCCGCCCGCCCGCCTCTCGGACCCCGCGTTTCTGCGCGGGCTGACGGGCGTCTACGCGATGGTCGACAACCCGTCGTTCACCGTTACCGTCGACCTCAAGGGCGAAGGCCTCACGGCGTTCGTGCCCGGCCAGCCGATCTACGACCTGGTGCCCGCGCGCGGGGTCGAGTTCCGCCTGAAGCAGCTCACCGGCTTCGGCATCCGCTTCGTGCTCGACCCGCAAGGCAAGGTCAGCGAGGCGCTCCTGTTGCAGCCGAACGCGGTCTACCGGATCCGGCGGAAGTAGCGTCCTCGACCGTGAACTCGAGCCGCAGCGGCTCTGCTTCCGCCGCGTCCCCGGCGGCTTGAGACCCGCTGTCGCGGTCGAAGACACGGTCGAAGCGGTTGCCGGCGCGATCTTCGAGCGCAGGGTGGACGCGCAGCCGGTAGCGCCCGGGAAGCCAGGCGCCCTTCGGGCGGAAGCTCCAGCGCGTCTCTCCTTCCGAGACGGCGGCCGTGCCCGCCTGGGCTCGACCGGAGGCGTCCTCGACCCAGATCAGCCGGTACAGCAGCGCCTCGTCGAGCGGCTCGGGCAGCTCGACGACGAGCGGCTCGGCCACGGTCGCGGGCGCGTGGACGCGCAGGCCCCCGGCGTGGGGCGAGTCGCGATCGGCGACGGTCGCGCGGAAGCTCCAGGCGAAATCGCTCCCCAGCGCTCGACCCGAGGCGTCGCGCATCGCGCCGTCCACCACCAGGCGGTAGGTCTCTCCCGCCCGCAGCGTCGCACCGAGCGTCTCGCCCGGCGCGACACCGCGCTTCACACGGCCCGGGTGGAACAGCAGCGTGAGCCGCATCCGCCGAGGGTCCCAGAGGCCGTGCGCGACCTCCACGAACGCGAGCGGCACGACGCCGCGCTGCTCCTGCTCGAGCCGCACGTGAGCGTGGGTGTTACGGGTGTCCATCGGCCGCGAGAAGTGGACGTAGACGCGGAGCGCGTTCTCCGGGAGCGTGTCGCCGGTTGGGAAGACCGCCGTGACGCGCGGGCCCTCGCCCGTGGGCGGCGCCGCCTCGAAGCCCTGCACGAGCGGGGCGCCGCGGCCGGTGTCCAGGCGCACGGTGTAGCGCAGGCCCGAGACGAAGGGAAACAGCGGCCGGAAGTGGAGGCCCTCGGCGTCGAGCCGGTACGTGCCGGCGATCGCCGGCGTGCCGGTCGGCGGAACCCGCGGGCCGGTGAAGACGGCGAGCACCTCGGCGAACGACGCCGGGCCGCGGGCCTCGATCCGCGAGCGCTCCGCGGCCTGTAGCGCGACGGCGCTCACGCGGTGCGGAGCGAGCGCGTCGCAGTCCACCCGGATCGAGGCGGCCTCCGCCCGGTCGCCGGCGAGCGCCAGCAGCAGGAGCGCAGAGCCGCGAAGCGGCCGCTTCAGAACCGCCGCACCGACAACGGCACCAGGTCGAGGCGGCCGCCCATCAGCCGCCGCAGCACCACGACGTGGGTGTCGCCCAGGTTGTCGAGCTGCTGGACGCCGGTGCCCGAGCGCGACTCGAAGCGCACGCCGCCCGTGTAGCCCGGGACCTCGCTGGTGATCTCGCCCGCGTAGGCCTCGATGTCCTTCGGGTCCACGATCATGAGCGGCAGGTTGCTGTTGGCGATCAGCAGCTTCTGGCGGTCCTGGCTCTTGTAGACGACCATGTCGAGCGGGTAGTTGCCCGAGCCGAACTCGCCGATGGTGCGGCCGCGCACGTGCGTCTTGTCCCGGAGCGCGCTCGCGTCGAACGTGACGAGCGGCGTGCACAGGTACGCGGCCACCAGGTGCGTCTTGCCCTGGAGCGGGAACGGCACGAACGCCCGCACCGGCGCCTCGGTCTCGTACTTGCCGTGGGCGCCGTGGTAGTTCTCGATCGTGGTGACGGAGAGCGGGCCCGCGAACGGGTAGGCGGCCCGCCACATCGTGGACGCGAACTCCTCGTTGGAGAGGCCCGCGATCCAGAGCGCTCCGTCGGCGTACGCGAGGTCGGTGATCGTCTCGCTGCGCAGCGAGAGGCCTTCCTTCCAGCCGTGCTTCTTCCCCGGGTCGACCGGGTTCGGGAGGTCCACGCGCGCGTGCGCCACGGAGCCCAGGTCCACGACCGAGAAGCGCTGGCTCTCGTCGACCTTCACCAGCACGGTGGCGTCCGCCACGTCGTTCGGGAGCGCCCACTCGGTGGCGAGCTGGGCGCGGCCGCGCGACACGGCGAGGTACACGTTCTTGGACAGCGGGTTCACGGCCATGTCGTGGACCATCACGTCGGCGGGCGTCGCGCCGAGGAGCGCGGCCAGCTTGCCCTCCACGTCCTGCACCTCGCTCGGCTTGGCGATCTCGCGCGGCGCCTTGTCGCCGAGGTCGAGGGCGAACACGGCTCCCGCGCGGGAATCCCCCACGAACAGCACGCCGTCGGGCCCGAACGCGAGGGCGCTCATCGAGCGAATCTCGGGCATGCCCTTCGTGGGCGCGGAGGCGGCCTCCACGCTGACGCCCGCACCCAGCACCGCCACCGCCCATGCGACAAAGAGCCCACGCCTCATACGGTCCTCCCTGGCTGCGGCCACGACGCGCGCCGCCGTCTCCTGAATCTAGGCAATTGCGCGGCGCGCTGCACGTCTTTCTCGAGGCGCGCGCGCGTTCATTCTGCTGGACTCGGCAATCGCCCCTTGCGCCGGCGAAAGGGCAGTACGCGGGCAGCGGTCGGCGCGCTGAACTCCTCCACGATGCGGGCGAAGCGGGGCGCGAGCACGAGCCCCCACACGTCTTCCTTGCCGGGAAACAGCTCGAGCACGCGCGCTCGCGTGAACGCGACGACCGCCTCAGCCTCCTCACGCGAGAGCTCGGCCTGGCGCAGCAGCGCGCAGGCGACGTCGACCGTCCGGCGCAGCGCGTCGGCGCGCCTGGCTTCGTCGGCGACCGCCTCCGGGTCGAGCGCGGGGTTCATGCTCTTCCTGCCTCCGCGCCGCGCTAGCTCTCGTCCCGGCCAGCCGCCGCGAGCCGCTCCAGCTCCGCGGGCCAGTTGAGCACGAGCGTGATCCCGTCCTCTCGCCGCGAATCGGAGCATAGCGCCCCGACCGAGTCGTCAGCGTCGACCGAACGGCCCGTCGCTCAGCTACGCTTGCTGCGGCGCTCGAAGACCTGACGGTTGCCCTGGGTCCAGGACTTCGCGCCGTCCGTCGAGTACTCCATCGTCGACTCGAAGCGGTCGGGGGTCACCTTGGAGCGCGTGAAGCGCAGCTGCACCAGGGAGCCGTCTGCCTGCTCGGTCGGAGGCGTCGTGCGTGTCTCGCCGTCGGCGGGTCCGCTCATCACCCACAGCTGGCCGTCGCGCCCCACCGAGACCATCTCCAGCATCGCCTTCCTCTCATGAACGTAGAAGAGGATGCCAGAGGCCGTCTCGAGCTCCGGGATGTCCGAGCGGCCCCGCAGCACCCGATCCGGAACCACCCACTCGAAGAGGTACTGGCCGACGACTCGGCGGGCCACGCTGCCGTCGGGCTTGAGGAACTCCGTTGTCGCGACCCATTCGCCGTGTGCGTGCCGGAGCTGCTCGACGCCCTTGGCGACCGCTGGGGACGCGGCGGTCGATGGCGCGGCCGTCTGGGCGTGGGCCGAGCACGCGAGCCACAGCAGGCAGGCGGTTCCGGCGAACGTCCGGCCGCCCCGAGAGCGCGAGTCGGGGATTCTGCGCATGACACCTCCTGGCGGGCTGCCCGGCTCCCTGCCCCCACCGCCGCGGGTCGCCCGCACCGACACTACTACTCGGGCGGCGTCGACGCCAGGGATCGAGCGGCCCGAATCGGCTCGCGCGGCTACGGCTCGAAGGCCTCGCTGACGAGCCGGCCCGCGCAGCCCGGCGGGGGCGCGAGGCCGAGCAGGCCGAGCACGGTGGGCGCCGTGTCGACGGTTCGCACCGGCCGGCCGAGCGGTCCGCGGTGCACGACGCTCGGCCCGGCGATGATCCACGGGATCGTCATGTCGACCAGCTCCCGCGTTCCGTGCGCGCGCGCCTGGCCGCCGTGATCGGAGGTGACCACGACCGTCGTCTCGGGCGGCAGCAGCGAGACCAGCCGCCCAACCGCCTCGTCGGTCTGCTGCAGCTGCGCCATGTACGCCGCCGACATCCAGCCGCTCGCGTGGCCGGTCTGGTCCACCTGCGGCAGGTGGACGAACAGCAGGTCGAAGCCGGCGGGGATCAGGGTGATCGCCTCGTTCACCACGTCGGCGTCGCCGCGCAGGGCGAGCACGAAGCTGTCGAGAGTCCCGGCGGCGGCGAGCTGCTTGAACTTGGCCTTGCCCGCGACCATCACGGTGTGCTTTCCGGCAGCATGCGCGAGGGCGAACACGGTGGGCTTCGTGAGCTGGAACGTCTCGCGGTACTCGTCGAAGGTGATCCCGTGGGCGCTCGGCTCGACACCGGTGAGCATGGAGGTGTGGCCGGGCAGCGTGGTGGAGGGGAAGGTCGTCTGCGCCACGAGCGTGTAGGAGCCGCGCAGCGCCAGCGCCAGGATGTTCGGGGTGAGCTCCTGCGTCAGCGCGTCCGGACGCAGTCCATCGATCGAGATGAGCGCGACGCGCGGAGGCGGCGGCGTGGGCGTGGGGGTCGCAACAGGCGTGGGAAGGGCGGACGGTTGCGCCGGGCCGCTGCCACACGCGGCGGAGCCGAGGGCGACGAGCACTGCAGCCGTTACGAGCCACCTGGACGATCGGCGCAAAATCGTCGCTTTGGCCATCCCCACCGGTCCTCCGGTCTCGGTGGAGCAGGTTGCGTGCCACGGCGAGAAGTCGGCGTTTTCCGTGACTTACGGAGACGGCTCTCGCCGGCGTCCCAACGCCGGATTCCGGCTCCCGATTCGAGACCCCGCCAAGAGGGTCAATCCGACCGACACGTGCACGCGGGGCGGGGCCTTAAGATACACGCGCGATGCTCAACTGGATCTGGGCCGCCTTCTTCCTGGTCGCGTTCCTCGCGGGGCTCTTCCGCTGGCTGATTCTCGGCGAGCCCGGTGTCTGGGCGGCGATGGTGGCCTCCACCTTCGAGATGGCCAAGACCGGCTTCGAGGTCTCGCTCGGCCTCACCGGTGTGATGTGCCTCTGGCTCGGCATCATGCGGCTCGGCGAGAAAGGCGGAGCGGTCGAGCTGCTCGCGCGCGGATTCGACCCGCTGCTGCGCCGGCTCTTTCCCGGCGTGCCGGCCGGACACCCGGCCGGCGCCTCGATCGTGATGAACCTCTCCGCGAACATGCTCGGCCTCGACAACGCCGCGACCCCGCTCGGGCTCAAGGCGATGAAGGAGCTGCAGCAGCTGAACCCGGAGCCCGAGACGGCCAGCAACGACCAGATCCTGTTCCTGGTGGTGAACGCCTCGGCCGTCACCGTGATCCCGACCGCGATCATGACCTACCGCGCACAGCTCGGCGCCGCCGACCCGACCGACGTGTTCCTGCCGCTGCTGATCGCGACCTTCTGCAGCACGATGGTGGGCCTGCTGGTGACGGCGCGGATCCAGAAGCTGCCGCTCGGCAACCCGGTCACGCTCGCCTACCTCGGCGGCGTGACGCTGCTCGTCGGCCTGCTCGTCGGGTACTGCCTGAGCCTCGACAAGGAGACGCTCGAGCGGCAGACCTCGCTCGTCGCGAACCTGCTGATCTTCTCGCTGATCGTGGCCTTCCTGCTGCTCGCCGCGCGGAGGCGCGTGGCGTTCTACGAGGCCTTCGTCGACGGCGCCAAGGAGGGCTTCAGCGTCGCGATCGGCATCATCCCCTACCTGGTCGCGATGCTGGTCGCCGTCGGCGTCCTGCGCGCGAGCGGCGCGCTCGACCAGATCCTCGACGCCGTGCGCTGGGTCGTCAGCGGCGTGGGTCTCGACGGGCGCTGGGTCGACGCGCTTCCCGTGGCGCTGGTGCGGCCGCTCTCGGGCAGCGGCTCGCGCGGCCTCGTGATCGAGACCATGAAGACGCTCGGCGCCGACTCCTTCGCGGGCCGGCTCGCCTGCGTGATTCAGGGCAGCACCGAGACGACCTTCTACGTGCTCGCGGTCTACTTCGGCTCGGTCGGGATCAAGAACACCCGCCACGCGATCGCCTGCGGCCTCACCGCCGAGCTCGCGGGCTTCCTCGGCGCCGTCGCCGTCTGCTACTTGTTCTTCGGATAGGGCCGAGCTGCCGTGCGCAGGCTCGCCTTGGTCGAGCGCCTGGAGGGATCAGGCGGCTGTCAAGAAGTCCGGCGGGGCCAGCAGCCCACGCCGGCGTAACGGCTCGGGTCCCTCTTGCTCGCAAAGCCGGCGAAGGCGTGGCAGGGACTCCGCCGCTCGCACCAGGAACATCCGCTGTGGCGCTGCAGGCACGGCCTTCGTCCACGTTGGAGTCGGGGCTCCCTTGCGACCGGTCATCATCTCCACCACCGCGGCGGCGACGGCCAGGCCGAGCGGATCCAGGTCGCGCGGCTCGGCAACGCGGCTCCAGTCGAATGCGCCCCGCTCCGCGTCGGCGGCCCACTGCCGAGCCCGAAGCGCGTCTCGGGCCACGAGCGCATGCACGAGATCACGCAGGTCCACGATCGGCCTCCCAGAGGTCGTCGAACGCGTATTGGGCCTTCAGTTGTCGGCCAGGCACCAGGTGCGGCTCCACCTGGCTCCAGACTGACGCCCTGTCGCCGGAGAGCTTGGACAGCAGGAGCCGAGCGTCGCTGACGTCGAGGTCGTCGCGCCAGGCGCTGAGCTTCATGGCCAGCAGCTGCGGGGCAGCTACTGAGCGCACGAGCAGGCCGGGCGCGCTGAAGAGGAGCTCGCCCGGCGAGAGCCCGTGAAGATAGCCCTTGGCACCGTCATTCAGCCAGTCATCGGGCAGACCGAGCTGCGTGGCCACCGCTGCAGCTGCCGCGCGCAACTCCGCGGAACCGGCGGGGTCGAGCGTGAAAGCATCGACATCCCTCGTGGAATCGCGGGCACCGTATAGCAGCACCAGGGCAGCCCCTCCGACGATCCACAGCTCCCGCGGCGCGTCGCCGCTCGGCAGCGCTGCGGCGAGCGCCGCAAGCGCACGACGGATGGCTTCCTGGGTAAGGCGCTCGCTGACGCTCACGGCGCGCCGCGTGCCCCGGTGTAGACCGCGTACAGCGACTGGCTGGCGGTCATGAACAGGCGGTTGCGCTTGGCGCCGCCGAAGCACACGTTCGAGCAGATCTCCGGCAGCTTGACGAGGCCGATGCGCGTGCCGTCGGGGGCGAACACGTGGACGCCGTCGTAGCCGTCGCCGGCCCAGCCCGCGCCCGCCCAGACGTTTC
>CAZMRX010000074.1:0-17608 GCA_964568755.1 uncultured Acidobacteriota bacterium
CCTCGAGGATGCGGCGGTTCGTGGCGTTGTCGTCGACCACCAGCACGCGCACGCCGCGCTCGCGCGCGCCATGCGCCGGGCGTGCCGGGGCCGCCGGGCCGGACGCCAGCCGCACCTCGAAGTGGAAGCGGCTGCCGCGGCCGGGCTCGCTCTCCACCTCGAGCCGCCCTCCCATCGCCCCCACGATGCGGGAGGCGATCGCGAGCCCGAGCCCGGTGCCGCCGTACTTGCGGGTGGTGGAGGCGTCGGCCTGCGCGAAGGCCTCGAACACCAGCCGCTGCTTCTCGGGCGGGATGCCGATGCCGGTGTCGCTCACGGCGAAGGCCAGCGTGACGGCCTTCGCGTCGCGCCGCATCGCCTCGATCTCGACCAGCACCTCGCCTGCGGCGGTGAACTTGATCGCGTTCCCGACCAGGTTGACGATCACCTGCCGCAGCCGCGCCGCGTCGCCCACCACCAGCGGCGGCACCTCGGGCGCCACGCGCGAGACGAGCTCGAGCCCCTTCTGGTGCGCGCGCACGCCGAGCGTGCGCAGCGTGTCGCCGGTCAGCTCGCGCAGGTCGAACGGCGCTTCCGCCAGCTCGAGCTTGCCGGCCTCGATGCGCGAGAAGTCGAGCAGGTCGTTGATCAGGCCGAGCAGCGACTCGGCCGAGTCCTTGAGCGCGACCAGGTACTCGCGCTGCACGCTGCGCAGCGGCGTGTCGAGCAGCAGCTCCGCCATGCCGATCACCGCGTTCATCGGGGTGCGGATCTCGTGGCTGACGTTGGCCAGGAAGTCGCTCTTGGCGCGGCTCGCGGCCTCCGCCGCCTCGCGCGCCTCGAGCAGGTCCTGGGCGGCGCGCTTCTGCTCGGTCACGTCGCGGGCGATCGCGTAGATCAGCCCCTCTTCGACGAGCGGGGCCGCCTTCCACGCCAGCCACCGGTAGGATCCGTCCCGCCGGCGATAGCGGTTCTCGAACAGCAAGGTGCCCTCGCCGGTCGTGTTGCTCCTCGCCTCCTCGGTGGTTGCGCTCCGGTCGTCGGGGTGGACGAACTCCACGTAGGGCCGGCTCGTCAGCTCCTCGAGGGAGTAGCCGAGCGTCTCCTCCCAGGCGGGGTTCAGCCTGCGGAAGTAGCCGTCGAAGCCCGCGATGCAGAGCATGTCGCGCGACATCTGGAACAGCGTGCGCAGCTCGCTCTCGGCGCGCTTTCGCTCCACGAACTGCCCGATCTGGCTGCCCACGGTCGCGAGCAGGTCGAGCAGGTCCCGGTCGGGCTCGCGCACGTCGCGGCTGAAGAACTCGAGCATGCCGAGCACGTTGTCGTCCAGCACGATCGGAAAGCCGAAGGCCCCGTGCAGCCCCTCGCGCTCCGCGACTCTCGCGCGTGGGAAGTTGGAGTCGCGCGTGACGTCCTCGATCCACGCAGGGCGGCCGCTCTGCCAGACGCGCCCCGGCAGCCCGATGCCGCGCGCGAAGGCGGTGGTGCGGGTGGCGGCGTCGAACTCGGGGAGCGAGACCCCGGGCGGGTGCCACGTCTCGAGGCAGCGGATGCTGGCCTGCGCCGGGTCGACCATCCAGACGGCGCCGTGGTCGCAGCCGAGGATCTCGCCGAGCACGCGCAGGATGCGCGGCGCGGCCGTTGCCAGCGAGGCCGACTCGCCGAGGGCGCGAGCCGTCTCGAACTGCGCGTGCAGTCGGCGGATCGCGTCGGCCTGCTCGTGTGTGCTCATGGTCGTCGCTCGTCGGGGCTCGTGGGGCGAGATGTTACACCCCGCGCTCCGGCATATGATCCCCGGGCAGAATGACCCCGGCGGCCGCCTCCCTCGTCGCGCTGCTGCTGGCGATCGCGCTGAGCTTCTCCGCGCGCGTCAACGTCGGCGTGGCGGCGCTCGCCCTGGCCTTCGGCCTCGGGCTGCTCGTGCCGGGGCTGTTGGCGGACTCGGTCGCAACCGCCTTTCCCTCGGCGCTGTTCCTGACGCTGCTCGGCGTGACCCTGCTGTTCGCCGCGACCGAGGCCAACGGCACGCTCGCGAGCGTGGCGCGCCGCGCGGTGAGGTTGGCGCGCGGCGAGGCGCGCGTCGTGCCCTGGCTGCTGTTCGCCGCCGCCTTCTCGGTCTCCGCCGTCGGCCCCGGTGCGGTCCCGAGCGTGGCGCTCGTGGCGCCACTCGCGGCGGCCGTGGTGGCACAGCTGCGCATCTCGCCCTTCCTCGGGGCCCTGTTCGTGGCGAACGGCGCCAACGCCGGCAACCTGTCGCCGCTGAGCGCCGTCGGCATCGTCGCCAACACGCGCATGGCGGAGGCCGGGCTCGCGGGCCACGAGGGCAAGGTCTTCGCCGCGAACGCGCTCGCCCATCTGCTGGTGACGGGCGTGGCCTACGCCTTCTGGCTCTGGCGGCGTCAGGCGGCGCCCGAGGCGGCCAAGGCAGCTTCGCCCGCCCTCGAGCCGCTCGACGCGCGGCAGCGGCTGTCGCTCGTGGTGATCGTCGCCTGGGCCCTGGGTGCTTTGATCTGGCGCCTGCCGGTGGGTCTCTCCGCGCTCGCCGCCGTGGTGTGCCTGCTCGTGTTTCGCGCCGCCGACGAGCCCAAGACCCTCCGAGCGGTACCCTGGGGGGCCGTGCTGATGGTCACCGGCATGAGCACGCTCGTGTCGCTCGTCGAGAAGACCGGCGGAATGGAGCTGTGGAGCGGCCTGCTCGCGCGCCTCGCGGCTCCCGAGACGGTGAACGGCGCCATGGCGTTCGTCACCGGCGTCATCTCGACCTGGAGCAGCACCTCGGGAGTGGTGCTGCCGGCCTTCCTGCCCACGGTGCCCGGCCTGCTGGCCCGCCTCGGCGGCGGAGATCCGCTGGCCCTCTCGCTGAGCATCAACGTCGGCTCCTCGCTCGTCGACGTGTCGCCCCTGTCGACGCTCGGCGCGCTGTGTGTGGCCGCGGTCGAGGATGCAAGGACGGCGCAGGTGCTGTTCCGGCAGCTGCTGGCCTGGGGCCTGTCCATGACCCTGGTGGGGGCGCTGCTCTGCCAGCTCTTCGCCGGTCCATTCGCGCGCCTTTGAGCCGCAGGCCGGGCCCGGGAGCTCGAGCCGCAGCGAAGGCGCGGCCCTCGCGGACCGCGCCTTCGAGCGTCAGCCGCGCGGGCGCGCGCTACGGCGCGTCGACCACCGGCAGCGCCGCGAGCGAGCCGTTCGAGAGCAGGCCGATCGCGAAGATGGTGTAGTTCGTCCCGGGCCGCAGTGTCACGTCGGGCACCGCGAGCGCGACGGCGCTCGAGCCCGCCGGGCGCGCTTCGAGGTCGTAGGTGGAGGGCGCGACCTGCGGGTACGCCGTGGCCTGGCGGAACGGCACGTTGGCGAACAGCACCGGGCCGCCGGTGACGGCGATGTCCACCGCCGGGGCATCGGGGCTCGCGTGGACGAAGCGAACCTTGGACTGGCCCGTGGTGCCGCGGTCGTCCTCGAGCAGGAGCGGCTGGATCGCGGCCAGGAAGCCGGTCGCGGCGACGGTGTAGTTGCCGCCGTTGTTCAGGTTCACGGTCGCGTCGATCACCACGGGGCTCGTCGCGCCCGCGGGGGTCACGCGGATGTTGACGGACCCGGCCGGCACCGGCAGATAGCCGGTCACGTCCCGGAAGGCGGCGCCGCTCACGGCGCGGGTGCCGTTGACGAAGACGTCGACAGCCGGAGCGTCCGGCGAGAGGTGCGCGACGCGCACCTGGGCGGTGCCGGCGCTGGGGGCGGTCACGGACTCGTCGTCGTCGCTGCAGGCGGAGAGGGCGAGGGGGGCGGCGGCGATCGCGAGAACGGCCATTCTGCGGGTCAAGCTCTTCATCTTCGGGCTCCTTGGTTCGAGGTTCACCCGGGGATACGCGCTGTGGATGGTTTAGTTCTAGATTTTGAGTAGATATTGTGTGGATTGATGTCAACCCGGCTCGGCCCCCGTGAAGCCGCTCGCCGTATCCCGCTGACGCGGTTGGGCTTCCGGTATCGACGCTTCATTGACACTCTCTTCCCGGGTTGCATAGCATCGGCGCGGACGGCAGCGAGCGAAGGAGCGTCACATGTCGGCACGCGAGTCGATCAACCGCAGGCAGTTTCTCGAGAAGTCCAGCCTGATCGCGGCCGCCGCCGGCGCGGCGGGGGCCCGCGCGGCGAGCGCGCAGGTCAACAACTCGGCCGCGGTGAGCCTGAAGCCGGTGCGGCTCGGGTTCATCGGCGTCGGGATCCGCGGGACGCTGCTGATGGAGGCGGCGGCCGGCATCGCCGGGGTCGAGGTCAAGGCCGCGGCCGACTGCTACAAGGGGCACCTCGACCGCGCCCAGGAGCTGATCAGCCCGGCCCCCGAGGTCACCGGCGACTACAAGCAGCTGCTGTCGCGCGCCGACATCGACGCCGTCGTGATCGCGACCCCCGACCACTGGCACCTGCCGATGACGCAGGAGGCCCTGGCGGCGGGCAAGCACGTCTACATCGAGAAGCCGATGACCCACCGCTGGGAGGAAGGCGAGGCCTTCATCTCCGCCGCGGACAAGAGCGGGAAGGCGGTGCAGGTCGGCAGCCAGTACATGAGCATGGGCGCCGCGCAGAAGGCGGCGCAGCTGATCCAGGGCGGGCAGCTCGGGCAGGTCACGCTCGTCGAGGGCCGCTTCCACCGCAATACCGCCACCGGCGCCTGGTACTACCCGATCCCGCCCGACGCCTCTCCCGCGACGGTGGATTTCAAGAGCTTCCTCGGCTCGGCCCCGGCTCGGGAGTTCGACCTGCGGCGCTTCTTCCAGTGGCGGCTGTTCTGGGACTACTCGGGCGGCCTGCCGACCGACCTGTTCGTGCACCTGGTGACGGCGACGCACCAGCTGATGGGCGTGCAGGAGCCGGAGAGCGTCTTCAGCTTCGGGGACGTCTACCACTGGAAGAACTACCGCGAGGTGCCGGACCAGATGACCTCGATGGTGAAGTACCCCGGCTTCGTGCTGCGGCTGTCGAGCACCGCCAGCAACGGCCACCCCGGGCCGCTGCTCACGGTCTACGGCAGCGAGGGGACGCTCGAGTACACGGGCGGCTCGTTCAAGCACTTCTACGAGCCGCGCACCGAGGGCTTCGCCTACTCGACGCACTCCTGGCCGAAGGCCACCACCGCGAAGTTCCGCGAGCTGATGAACCTGAACGAGCGCCTGACTCCTCTCGACGGGCCCGCGGCCGCCGATCCCGTGGAGTACAAGTCGAGCGACGAGGACTCGACGCGCGCGCACGTGCGGGACTGGATCGAGGCGATCCGCACCGGCCGCAAGCCGATCGAGGACGTCCGCTTCGGCCACCACGCGGCGCTCGTCGGCCACATGTGCAACCTCTCGTACAAGGCGGGCAGGCCCGTCCGCTGGAACAAGGCGACGCGCAAGGTCGAGGTCTGAGGGCTCAGGCCGGAGCCGCGGCCTGCGGGAGCGCGACCTCGTGCATGGCGGCGAGCGCGATCTCGATCGCCTGCGCCACGAAGGGCGAAGGGTCGAGGACGGCGCCGTGGCCCGCGGGATTGCTGATGGTCGGGCAGATCGTCCCGGCCCGGGCGCCGAGCAGCGCCGCGAGGTGGAACAGCAGGCTCGACTCCATCTCCATGTTGAGGACGCGCACGCCGCGCGCCTCGATCCGGCCGAGGCGGGCCTTGACGTCGCGCACGGTGTTCGTGAGGCCGTCCACGTAGCGGCCCGAGGGCCCGAAGAACCCCGGCGAGGTGACGGTCGCTCCCGTCGCGAAGCGCGCGCCCGCGGCCGCGGCGTGCCGCTCGAGCGCCGCGACCAGCGCCGGCGCGGCGCGGGACGCGTAGGGGAAGAAGGCCGAGGCGAAGCGGGAGCCCGGCCGAACCCCGTCCTCGATCGCGCGCCGGGTCGCGTGCTCGAGCGCGGTCACGGTCTCGTCCGCCGGCGGGCCGTCGTAGTAAAGGCCGGTGCTGTCCAGCCCGATGGCGTGCGAGGAGATCACGAGGGTTCCCACGGGCACGTCCTCGCGCGTGCCGCCCGAGGTGCCCACGCGAATGACGGTGAGGGGGCGCGCCGCCCCGGGGCCGGAGGCGGGGCGGCGCAGCCTCGTGGCGAGGTCGAGCGTGAGGAGCGCCCACGCCTCGACGAGCGCGATCTCGGCGTTGTCCGGCCCAATTCCGGTTCCGATCGCCGACAGCGGGAGGCCCCGGTGCGTGCCCGTGAGCGTCACGAACTCGCGGTGCTTCACCTCGTGCTCCACGCGGTCGAAGCGCGAGGCCACGCTGTAGGCGCGGGCCGGGTCGCCGACGACGATCAGGTTCGCGGCCAGCTCGTCCGGACGCAGTCCCAGGTGATACACGCGGCCGTCCACCACGACGATCTCCGAGGGCCGCTCGGCGTCTTGCGCGGGCATGCTCCGGGGACGATACCGCGGCGCCGGCCGCACCCGCTACTATCGGACATGGCCGACCGCCGCGACGACCGCCCGGCGCTCGACCGCTGGTTCGACCGGGTCTTCGGCGACGACGAGTCGGGGCGGCTCGGCACCGGGTGGCTCAGCGGCACGGCCAGCGTGTTCCTCGGCTGCCTGGGCCTGCTCGCGGTGCTGGTGCTGTGGTTCCCCGAGTGGCTGACGACCGCACGCTTCCGCGCGCTCTACCCGCTGCCGGTCGTGCGCCTGCTGATCCAGGCCGTGATCGTGATCGGCTTCGTGGCCGGCTGCATCAGCCTGCTGCTGCGCCGCCGCAAGGTGCTCGGCCTGACCGGCGTGGCGCTCTCGGTACTGGCCGCGCTGCTCGGGGGCGGCGGCGTCGAGCTGCCGGACGCCGTCGCGCCGCGACCCACGCTCGGGCTCGACTGGTTCGTGCTCAACCTGTTCCTGCTCGCGCTGCTGTTCGTGCCGCTGGAGCGCTTCTTCCCGCGCCGGCCCGAGCAGAGCACCTTCCGCCTCGGCTGGACCACCGACACGCTGCATTTCTTCGTGAGCCACGGGCTCGTCCAGGTGTTCTCGTTCCTGATCCTGCTGCCCGCGGTCACCGTGTCGCGCTTCTTCGAGCCCCAGGGGCTGGCGGCCGCCGTGCGCGCTCTGCCGCTCGGCGTGCAGTTCGTGGCGGCGGTCCTGGTGGCCGACCTCGCGCAGTACGCCGTGCACCGCGCGTTCCACCGGGTGCCGCTGCTGTGGCGCATCCACGCGGTCCACCACTCGAGCCGGGACCTGGACTGGCTGGCCGGCTCGCGCCTGCACGTGGTGGACGCGGTCGTGACGCGCGGACTCGTGCTCGTGCCCCTGCATCTGGCGGGCTTCGCCGAGCCAGCGCTCTACGCCTACCTGGTGTTCGTCTCGTTCCACGCCGTCTTCATCCACGCGAACGTGCGCTTCTCGTTCGGCGCGCTCGAGACGCTGCTGGTGACGCCGCGCTTCCACCACTGGCACCACGCGGCCGCCGAGGAGGCGCGCGACCGGAACTTCGCCGTGCACCTGCCGTGGCTCGACCGCCTGCTCGGGACGGCCCACCTTCCGCGCGGGGCGTGGCCCGACCGCTACGGGATCGCGGGCGACCCCGTGCCGGAGGGCTACCTCGGGCAGCTCGGCTATCCGTTCCGCGCGCCAGGCACTGGCCCGACGCCCACGCGCTAGACGAGCGGTGTCTTGCCCGGGACCGGGACCTCGAGCGGCGGCAGCTCGCCCATGTCCATGCGCGGCGGGGTGAGGTCGAGCTTCGAGGAGTTCATCACCCACTCCCAGCTCAGAGCGCGCCCCGTGTAGGCGCTCATCCGGCCCATGATCGCGGTGAGCGTGCTCTCCGCCACCTGGCGCCCCTCGTTCAGGGGCTTCCCGGCCTTGATGCTCGCGATCAGGTCCACGTGCTCCTGGACGTAGGGGTTGGGCGAGGCCTGCGGGTTCTCGTACGCCTTCGGGCCCTTGATGTAGCCGTCCGCGCTGTCGGTGTAGGAGAAGCCGCTCGCGCCCACCACGCGCTCCGAGACGTTCTCCGCGGCGCCCGCCGTCTGCCGGCACATGCTGAGCACGCGCGCGCCGTTCGGGTACTCGTACTCCACGGCGAAGTGGTCGTAGATGTTGCCGTACATGGCGTCGGTGCGCGCGGCGCGGCCGCCCATGCCGGAGCACTTGACCGGGTGCGCGCCGAAGGCCCAGTTCATCACGTCGAGGTTGTGGACGTGCTGCTCGACGATGTGGTCGCCCGAGGCCCAGCCGGTGAACAGCCAGTTACGGACCTGCCACTCCATGTCGGACCACTTCTTGACGTAGCGGTTGGCCCAGTTCTGCGCGGCCCGCTCCACCCACAGCGCGCCCATGTTCCAGTAGCACTGCCCGGACACGAGCTCGCCGATGTCGCCGCCCTTCACGCGCTTCATGATCTCCAGGTAGTGCGCCTGGTGGCGGCGCTGGGTGCCGGCGACGATCGCCAGCCCCTTGCGCGCGGCGAGCTCCGAGGTGGCGATCACCGAGCGGACCCCGAGCGGGTCCACGGCCACGGGCTTCTCGGTGCAGACGTGCTTGCCGGCCTGGATCGCGGCCTCGAGGTGGGCCGGGCGGAAGAAGGGCGGCGCGGCCAGGATCACCATGTCGACGTCCGCGGCCAGGACCTTCTTCCAGGCGTCGAAGCCCGAGAAGCAGGTCTCGGGCGTGGCGGTGAGCCGCTCCGCGGCGACCTTCTGCTTGAGCTGGCCGAGCGACCACTCGAGCTGGTCGGGGAAGACGTCGCCGAGCGCGGCGATCACCACGTCGGGGGAGGCATTGACGCAGTCGACCGCCGCGCCGGTGCCGCGGCCGCCGCAGCCGATCACGCCGACCCGGATCCGCTCGGAAGCCCCCGCGGCGTGAAGCCCGCCCGGGAACGCGGTCGCGAGCGAGGCGAGCGTTGCCGTCTTGATCACGTCCCGACGCGTGAATCCCTCTATTGCCATGAGCTCCGTCCTTCCATCGATTGACGTCGGCCTGTCTATGGAGTCTGCGGTTGCGCGGCCGCCGCTTCGGCGGGGCGCGGGCGCTTCCGCAGCAGCCCGTGGATGATCCGGTCGAGCCCCGCCGCGCGGCCGCTGCCGGTGACGAGGACCACGGCGAGCGCCGCGAGCTCCACCAGGTTCTTGTTGACGATCAGGTAGCTTCCCTCCGTGGGCAGCGCGTAGAAGTAGCCCACGAACGGGGGATTGCACAGGTAGTACAGCAGCACGAGCAGCATCCCCGAGGCGGCGGCCAGGCGCGTGAAGCAGCCGAGCACGAGGCCGAGCCCGATCAGCGTGAGCCCCCACACGTTCAGCGGGTTCACGATCTCCATCACGTTCGGGTTCGCGGCCATGCCGTGGAACAGCTCGGCGAGCGGGCCGCGCGCCTGCTTGAGGAAGCCCACGGCGGTCCAGTCGGGCTTCGCGAGCTTGGAGAGCCCCTCGTAGAGGAAATGCCAGCCGATCAGGACCCGCATCACCACCACGGTCGTCATCTGCAGCCGGGAGAGCCTGCCTTCTTCCATGTCGTACCTCGCGTGCGGCCCCTCAGACCCGGAAGTCCTCCGGCCGGAAAGATATCCGCTGCTTCGCGTCGATCGCCTCGTTGACCTTGAGGACCGTCACCGCCGACTCGTAGCCGACCTCGGCGGGGCAGTTGAGCGTCGCCTCGCCCCGCACGGCGTCGAAGAAGTTCTGGAGGTGCGGCTGGTGGTAGGGGTCGCGCAGCACCACCGGCACGCGGTGCAGGTCGGGCGAGACGGACTCGCGCACGTCGAGCACGGCCTCCTCGTCCTTCTCCTTGACCTCCTGGATCAGGGGCGCCGAGACGTAGCCCTTCTGGACCCACGCGTCCCACGCGGGGGCGTTGGGGTCGCGGTAGAGCGCCCCGGGGTTGTTCGCCTCCGACTCGGAGATCACGAGCGTCCCCTGGTCGCCCATGAAGTTCTCGAAGTAGCCCTGGCTGCCGTTGGTGGTCTGGGTCTGGTAGTAGGCGCGCACGGTCCCGGCCTGCGTCTCGTACTCGTACACCGCCATCACCGTGTCGTACCACTCGTGCGTCTTCGGGTCGTGGTAGTCGAGGCCGCCGCTCGCCATCACGTGCGCGGGCGGCGTCCCCAGGAACCAGTTGTAGATGTCGATCTGGTGCGAGCCGAGGTCGACGATCGGGCCGCCCCCGAGCCCCTTGTACCAGCGCCAGTTCCGGAACTGCTCCATCGACTTGAAGCCGTACTGCTTGAGCCGGTCGGCCGGGATCGCGTAGCGCTCCGGCCAGCCGAGGTCGTCCGACACCGAGCGGTTCCACTGGCCGTTGACGGTCACGATCCGGCCGAGCAGCTTCGCCTCCTGGAGCAGCTTCTCGTAGCAGTGGCGGTAGCGCGGGTGGCTGCGGCGCTGGTGCCCGATCTGGAGCAGCTTGCCGGTCTCGCGCGCGGCCAGCACCATGCTGCGGGCGCCCTCCAGCGTGTTCGACATCTCCTTCTCGCAGTAGACGTGCTTGCCGGCCTTCAGGCAGTCGATCGTGTGCGGGGCGTGCCAGAAGTCGGGGGTGGCGACCACCACCGCGTCCAGCTCCTTCTCCTTGTCGAGCATCTCGCGGTGGTCTTCGTAGGCGCTCACCTCGTGCTTGAACTTCTTGAGCGTGTTCACGACGCGCCGCTGGTTGTACTCCGTCCAGATGTCGCACACGGCTCGGAAGCGCAGGCCGGGAATCCGCAGCATGGCGTCGACCAGGACCTGGCCCTGGGCTCCCGCGCCGATCAGCGCCACGTTGACCGGGGCGACGTCCGCGCGGGCCGCCGCCGGGGCCGCCGCCTGCTTCTGCTTCTGCTCGTAGCCCCGCTGCTTGCTCCAGGCGTAGCCGAGCAGTCCCAGCGCCGGGACGGTCGACAGGCCCAGCAGCACGTCGCGCCGGTCGATCTTCTTCTTGTCGTCTTCCGAAGCCATCGCTTCGTCTCCTACTTCGCGGGTCGGCCGAAGACCTCGACCTCGACGTAGTGGTTGAGCTCGTTGGCGTTGTTGCCCCGGCTGTAGAGCCGCACGTAGCGGGCGCGCGAGCCCTTGGCGTCCACCAGCTTGCCCTCGGCGGTCTCGACGTAGTTCATGTCCTTGCCCGCGCCCAGCTTGGCCGTGTCGTCGTTGTCGTTGCTGAAGATGGTGCGGACGTTCTGCTTGAAGGCGGCGTCGTCGGCCAGCTGCACCACGACGTCGAGGTAGACGCGCGGCGACTTGTGGAAGTGCCAGAACAGCACGGCGAACACCTCGTGCGGCGCGCCGAGGTCGATCGTGACGTGCTGCAGCCCGGGCCCGAGCTCCACGAAGCTGCCTTCGGCGCCCTTCTTGTCGCCGTCCACGACCTGCTCGATCTCGCCGATCACCGGCTCCATGTCGCTGCTCGTGACCGGCTTGCCCTTGGCCACGTTCGTGACCCCGGCCGGGGCCAGGAACGGATCGCGCGGCCGGCCGAGCGGCTTCTGCAGGTTGGGTATCGTCAGGTTCTGCGGCGTGCCCTCGAACATCGGCTTCGGCAGCTGGATCGGGATCGGCACCAGCTTGCCGCCCTTGGCCGGCGCCGCCGCCTGGGCGGACAGCTCCATCGGGAGCAGGCAGGGGAGAACGAATGCGGCGATCATCGTGACGGCTGTTTGTCGTCTCATCGGGTGATTATCCTCTCTCTGGCTCCTTCCACGAGAGCCATCTGATCCAGGTCCGGAACGGCTCCTTCAACCACGGCCGGGGCACCGCCCGCCCAGGTGCACGAGCGCCCGCGCCGGGTCCGCAGTCCCCTCCCGCAGCAGCCACGCCTCCACCCCGTCGCCCTCCCGGCAGAGCTCCTCGATCTCGTCCACGGGCAGGAGCATGAACGCGGTCGACAGGGCCTCGGCGACCGCGGCCGGCGAGCGAACGGCGTCGGGCTTCCAGGGCAGGGCCACCCACGCCGCGCGGTCGCGAACGGCCAGGCCGGTCCGCGGGTCGCGGATGTGGTCGCCCTTGCGCGTGCCCGACGCGCTGAGCGCCAGGCGGCGCGCGGACACCCTGGCCAGCAGCGTACCGTCTCCGGGCGCGCTGAGCGTCAGCGGCCACCCGTCCCGCTCCGGCGGGGCCTCGAGTGCCATGACCGAGCTCATGCCCCCGTGGACGAGCGCCTGGCTCACGTCCCATTCCGCGAGCGTCTCCGCCATGCGGTCGACCGCGAACCCCTTCCCGATGCCGCCCAGGTCCAGCTGGGCTCCCGCTTCGCGAGCGTGAACGGCGAAGTCGTCCGGGAAGAGCTCCAGCCGCTCGAGCCCCGTGCCGATCGAGACGTCGAAGGCCTGGCGCGTGACAGCGTGCATCGCTCGCGCCAGCCCCAGGCAGTCCATCGTCTCCGGGCTCACCCGCGCGGTCTCGCCCGCGGCGAGCGCGTTGATCCGCGACACGTCGCTGTTGGCGACGAAGCGGCTCAGCTCCCGCTCGAGCCGGTCGAGAAGATCGAAGGCGGCCTGCGCCGCCTGGCGCGCGTAGCGCGCGTCGGGGTGCGCGCAGTGGACCTCGAACACGGTCGCCATCGCGGCGTGCGCGAAGCGGTGCACGCCGGGGCGCGCGCCGGCGTCAGCGAGCGCGAGGCCGGCGTCCGTCGGCTCCGCAGCCTTCACGGCTTCGCCTCGCGCCTCAGGGCGTCCTCGCGCAGCACCTGCGTCGCGTAGCCTCGCAGCTCGACCCGCGGCCGCAGCTCGACGGGCCGCTCGAAGATGCTGACGAACAGCTCCCGCTCTCCGGGCGGCGGCAGGTCGTAGAGCTTGCGCGCCAGGTCGTCTTCCATGTCCGGCGTGACGAGGACGACCGGGGCGGGACGGCCCTCCTGGGGAACCCCGTTCCACCAGCTGACCCGCGAGAACCCGCGCAGGTAGAACGGCAGCGGCCACAGGTTCTCCCGGCTGATGACCTGGAGCGGCAACGCCCGTCCGTCCGGATGAGCCCGCGCCAGCTCTTCCACGCGCGCCACGATCTCGTACACGTCCGTGCCGGTGTGGGCGTAGACGTAGGGGTTTCTCGGATCGGAGGCGAAGCGGAAGCTGCCCGACCACGCCTGCCAGCCGAGCTGCGCGGCGGCGGCGCCCAACACGGCTGCGACGAGCGTCCTCGCCGCGACGCCGCGGCACGCTCGCAGCAGCGCGACGCCGCCCGCGCCCGCGAGCAGGATCATCCCGTGCAGGAACCCCAGCAGGCACCAGGGCGTCTTGTAGGGGATGGCCGAGTAGGCGCCCAGCATCAGCAGCGTGTAGAGCCCGAGGAAACGCAGCGCCCGGCCGCCCGCTTCCGACGCGCCGGCCGCCCAGCCGGCGGCGGCCCCGACCGCCGCGAGGACGAGGATCAGGCCCTCGCTCCAGAAGGGAGCGTCGCGGGCGGGGAAGTGGATCAGCAGGCGCAGGTAGTAGTCCCAGGGGTGAAAGTGCCACGAGGCGGCGCCGGCCCGTTCCAGGTAGAGCGAGTAGGCCCGCAGCGAATCGAGGACGCCGCCCGGGTGGCCGAGGAACGACGAGAACAGCAGCGACGACACCAGCACCGCCGCGAGCAGGAAGAGCAGCAGGTCGCGGCCGCGCACCAGGCCGCGCACGTCGGGGGCGCCGTGCCCGCGCAGGCGGTCCGCGGCGAGGGTCGCCGCGAGCGCGGCCAGCATCGAGCCGAACGCGAGCGGCGCCGTCTCCTTCGTCGCGTGCGCCAGCCCCAGGCACGCGCCCGCCAGCAGCGCCGGGCCGGCGCCGGGGCGGCGCAGGTAGCGGCAGGCCGCGAGGAGCGCCCCGAACGTGAAGAGCACGAGCGGGATCTCGTGGATGTAGTAGCGGCTGTAGAACACCATGGCGGGCGACAGCGCGGCGAGGAGCGCGGCGAGGAGCGCGGCGGGCGTGCCGAGCCACGCGGCGGCGCCCACGTGGGCGGCGACGAGCGCCACGCCGAGCGCGGCGGGGACGACGCGCAGCGTGACCTCGTCGATCTCGACGTAGCGCGAGGCGCCCTGGAGCCAGACCGGGAGCAGGGTCATGTAGTAGAGCGTCGGCCCGTGGTACTCGGCCGGGTCGTAGACGTAGCTGCCGGTCTCGACGAGCGTCCCGAGCTTGTCCGCGTGGACGGCCTCGTCGGCGTGCATCGGGCGCGCGGCGAGAGCCGGAAAGCGCAGGGCCGCGGCGAGCAGGATCGGGACGAGAAAGACGCTTCTCGAGCGCACGGGAGCGAAGATTCTCGCACGCGGGCGCCCCTGTCCGGGGTCGAAAGATGGGATAGGCTTAGCCCGCTTCCGAGAGGGTTGCCATGAGCCGAAATGAGAAGACATCGACCGGTCGTCGCCAGTTCGTCGCCACCACGGCCGGCGCCTTTGCCGCAGCCACGATCCTCCCGCGCCACGTGCTGGGCGGCCCCGGGTTCGTCGCCCCGAGCGACAAGGTCAACGTCGCCATCATCGGGGTGGGCGGCCAGGGCCGCACCAACCTCCGCTCCCTGCTGCAGGAGGACGACTGCCAGGTGATCGCCATCGCCGACCCGTGCGAGGAGTGGGACCTGAGCCCCTACTACTACGGAGGGAAGGCCGGCCGCGGACCGGTCCGCGCGGAGATCGAGCAGGCCTACGCCGCCAAGACCCCGAACTTCAAGTGCGCGGTCTACGAGGACTTCCGCGTGATGCTGGAGAAGGAAAAGGCGATCGACGCCGTGCTGATCGCCACGCCGGACCACTCGCACGCCTACATCTCGATCCTCGCGATGAAGGCCGGCAAGCACGTGTTCTGCGAGAAGCCCCTGACCCACGGCATCGCCGAGGCGCGGACGGTCGCGCGGATCGCCAGGGAAACCGGCGTCGCCACGCAGATGGGCAACTACGGGCGCTCGAGCGAGGGACACCGCCAGACCGCCGAGTGGATCTGGGACGGCGCCATCGGTGTCGTGCGCGAAGTCCACTCCTGGGGCGGCTCGCAGCCCTTCGCGAGGGGCCCCGGCCGGCCGCAGGGCACACCGGAAGTCCCCGCGGGCTTCAACTGGGACATGTGGCTCGGCCCCCGCGAGTTCCGGCCCTACCACCCGGCGTACGCGCCCTTCGGCTGGCGCGGCTACTGGGACTTCGGAGGCGGGGCGCTGCCCGACCTCGCGGTCCACCACCTCGATCCCGCGTTCAACGCGCTCGAGCTGGACACGCCGGAGACGGTGGAGGCCACGGCCTACGGCCGCGTCGACTCCGAGGTCTGCTCGGCCGGCATGCTCGTGACCTGGCGCTTCGCCGCCCGGGGAACCCGGGGCCCCTTGACGGTGCAGTGGTACGACGGCGGCCTGCGCCCGCCGACGCCTCCCGGGATCGATCCCGACGACCCGCGCCAGCGCCTGGGCGAGACCGGAAGCGGGATCATCTTCGTCGGCGACAAGGGGATCATCACCTGCGCGGGGTGGTCGGGCATGCCGCGGCTGCTGCCGCTCGAGCGGCACCGCGAGTACGTGCGGCCTGCGAAGACGCTTCCGCGGGTGGAGGGGCACCACGCCGACTGGCTCCAGGCCTGCAAGGGCGGAAAGCCCGCGAGCAGCAACTTCGACTACGGCGCGCGGCTGTGCGAGTTCATCCTGCTCGGCAACGTGGCGCTGCGCGCGCAGAAGCAGCTGAAGTGGGACGGCCCGAACATGAAGGCCACCAACGCGCCCGAGGCGGACCAGTACCTGAAGAGCACATACCGGGCGGGCTGGGAGCTGCCCGTCTGAATCGCGAGACGGCCACGAAGGCCTGACGCGTGCCTGAGGCAAAGGTCGCTCTTCACTGCCGCGGCCTCGTCAAGCGCTACGGCTCCGTCGTGGCCGTGAACGGCCTGGACCTCGAGGTCCAGGCCGGCGAGTGCTTCGGCCTGCTCGGCCCGAACGGCGCGGGCAAGACCACCACCGTCGAGATCTGCGAGGGCCTGAACCAGCCGGACGAAGGCGAGGTGCTGGTTCTCGGCGAGCGCTGGCACGGCGACGGCCGGGCGCTGCGCGCGCGCCTCGGGGTCCAGCTCCAGGAGACGAAGTTCCCCGAGAAGCTCAAGGTCAGCGAGGTGATCGCCCTCTTCCGCAGCTTCTACCCGCGCGGCCGCGGCGTCGCCGAGACGCTCGCACTCGTGGAGCTGCAGGAGAAGCAGGACGCGTACGTGAAGGGCCTGTCGGGCGGCCAGAAGCAGCGGCTGTCGCTGGCGTGCGCGCTCGTGGGGGATCCGGAGCTGCTGTTCCTCGACGAGCCCACCACGGGACTCGACCCGCAATCGCGACTGCAGACCTGGGGCATCGTCGAGGCGCTGAAAGCCCGCGGGCGCACCGTGCTGCTCACGACCCACTACATGGAGGAGGCCGCGCGGCTGTGCGACCGGGTGGCGGTCGTGGACCACGGCAAGCCGATCGCGCTCGGCACGCCCCGGGAGCTCGTGGCGTCGCTGGGTGCGGAGCACGTCATCGAGTTCGCGGTCGAGACCGGCGCGGCGACGCTCGCGGAAGAGATGCTGCGCGCGCTGCCGAGCGTCGAGGGCGTGGCGCGCGAGGCGGGACGCTATCGGCTCACCGTGCGCGAAGTGCACCGCACCGTCCCGGCGCTGCTGGCCGCGCTCCGCGAAGCCGGCACGGAGGTCTCGCACCTCACGACGCACCACGCCACCCTGGAGGACGTGTTCGTGGCCCTGACCGGCCGCACGCTGCGCGATGCCTGAGGGCCGCGAGACAAAGGTCCGCCACCCGCTGGTCGAGCTGACCCTCGCCCGCGTTCGCGAGCTGGTGCGCGAGCCCGAGGCCGTGTTCTGGGTGTTCGTGTTCCCGATCCTGCTCGCGGGGATCCTGGGGCTCGCCTTCCGCAGCCGGCCGCCCGACGCGCTGCCGGTGGCGGTGGTCGAGGGAAGCTCTGCCGCCTCTCGCTTGGCCGCGCTCCAAGCCGAGCCGAGCCTGCGACCGGAAGTCCTCTCCGAGCCCGAGGCGCGCGCCGCCCTCGGCCGCGGCCGCGTGGTGCTGGTGGTGTCCGCCGGCGAGCCGCCTGCCTACACCTACGACCCGACGCAGCCCGAGAGCCGCGCCGCGCGGCTGGCGGTGGACGGCGCCCTGCAGCGCGCGGCCGGACGCAAAGACGCCTTCACGGCCGGAGCGGTGGAGATCACGGAGCCGGGCGCGCGTTACGTGGACTTCCTGGTGCCCGGCCTGCTGGGCATGAACCTGATGGGCACCGGCATGTGGGGCGTGGGCTTCTCGCTGGTCGTGGCGCGGAACGGCAAGCTGCTGAAGCGCCTCGTGGCCGCCCCCGTGAAGCGCTCGCAGCTGCTCGGCGCCCAGCTCGTCTCGCGGCTCATCTTCCTGGTGCCCGAGGCCGGTGCGCTGCTGGTCTTCGCCTACTTCCTGATGGGCGTCCCGATCCGGGGCTCGCTCGCAGCGCTCGCGGCCGTGTCGCTGCTGGGCGCCCTCGCCTTCACGGGCCTCGGCCTGCTCACGGCCGCGCGACCCCGGACGATCGAGGGCGTCTCCGGCGTCATGAACCTGGTGATGGTCCCGATGTGGGTCTTCTCCGGGATCTTCTTCTCCACCGAGCGCTTTCCCGCCGCGATCCAGCCCTTCATCCAGGCACTGCCGCTCACGGCCTTGAACGACGCGCTGCGCGCCGTGATGCTCGAGGGCGCGAGCCTCGCCGCGCTCGGCCCGGAGCTCCTCAACCTCACGCTGTGGGGCGCCATCAGCTTCGC
>CAZMRX010000075.1:0-1956 GCA_964568755.1 uncultured Acidobacteriota bacterium
AGGCCGCGTCGGTCGGCGCGAACACGGTGAACGGGCCCGCGCCCTTCAGCGTGTCGACGAGCCCGGCCGCCTGCAGCGCCGCTGCGAGCGTCTTGAAGCTGCCCGCCGCGACGGCGGTGTCGACGATGTCCTTCTGGCCGTGGTCGCCGGCCCGCAGCGTCGCGGGCAGCACGAGCGCCGCGATGGCTACCGCGGCGAGGAGATTGCGCTTGGTCATGGGTCTATTCCCTTCCTGGAACCTTGGGTCTAACGGTCTTGGCCCGCCGGGGCGTCCCCGGCCGGGCCGGCCTCTCGTCACCAGGCTCAGACGGTCTCCACTGCGGATAAGTTCAGAGTAGGTTGTGAATAGATTTATTTTAGAAGGGCTGGCCTCAGCCCCGCCCCGGGACGCGCACCGCGATCACGGTGGCGTCGTCGCCGCGCGGGGCCTCGCCGCGGAACGCGTCGGCCGCGGCGTGCAGGGCGGCCACCACCTCGGCCGCGGAGCCGTCGCGGGCGCCGCGGGCCGCGGCGGCGATGCGCTCCGGCTCGAACTCGAGGCCGGCGCCCGCGGCCGTGTCCGTGATGCCGTCGGTGTAGAGCACCAGCACGTCGCCCGGCTCGAGGTCCAGCTCGAGCGCCTCGAAGCGCACGTCGCCGTGGAGCAGCCCCACCGCCGCGCCCTCGGCCTCCAGCCAGTCCGCCTGTCCCGAGGCCCGCAGCCGCAGCGCGGGAGGGTGCCCGCCGTTCGCGTACACGAGGCGCCCGGCGCCCACGTCGAACACGGCGTAGATCAGCGTGAAGTACGAGGCCGGGGGCAGGTTGTCGAGGAAGATGCGATTGAGCGCGGCCAGCAGCGACGCCGCGTCGGCGTGGGCTTCGGCGAGCGTGCGCACGGCGATCTTGACCGCGGGCATCAGCAGCGCGGCCGGCAGCCCCTTGCCGGACACGTCGGCGATCACCACGGCGAGCCGTCCGTCGGGCAGCGTCACGAAGTCGTAGTAGTCGCCGCCGACCACCTTCGCGGGCTCCGTGCGCGCGACCACGTCGAGCGGCCCGGCCGGCGGGCGGTGCTGGTCGAGCAGCTGCCGCTGGAGCGCGGCGGCCATCTCGACCTCGCGCACCAGCTCGTCGCGCTGCTCGCGGGCCGCGCGGAAGAACAGCGCTCGGCCTCGGCCGAGGCGGCGCAGCGGCACCACCACTGCCAGGAACGCCGCGACCAGCGTCCAGTCGAGCGCGAGCCGGCCCCAGCTCTGCGCCTGGACGGGCGTGTCCCACTGGCGCAGGCCCACGCACAGCAGCAGCAGCGCCAGGAACCACGGCCAGCGGTGCGTCAGCGCGCTGTAGCTGACCGGCACCAGGTACAGGAAGCCGAGCGACGCGCCCGGGGCGAGCAGCCGGTCGGCGGCGGCGATCGCGGCAATCGACAGCAGGATCAGCACGGACTCCACGCGCAGGATGCGCTGCTCGAGGCCTTCGATCGCCCGCGCCACGATCCCGATGCTAGTCGATCTGGCTTCGGCCTGTGCTCGCGGCGAGGCGTCGTTTGCAGCGGCCCGGCCCCGGTGCTACTCATGGTCGGGCGCTGCGAGGCGCGGGGCGAGCGGGAGAGGGCGGGATGATCGGCTGGCTGAAGGCGCTGTTCGCGACGATTCTCGGGGTGATGCTGTACTCGACCGTGACGGCTGCCCTCGACCGCGGCGTCTTCGCCGCGGGGGCGGCGCTGTGGCCCGACCCCTGGTTCCGCGCGACCCTCGCGGACGCCTATTGCGGCTTTCTCACCTTCTACGCCTGGGTCCACTACCGGGAGCGCTCCTGGGGCCGCCGTGGCGCGTGGTTCGCCGCCATCATGCTGCTCGGGAACATCGCCATGGCGCTCTACATGCTCGTCCTGCTGTTCCGCCTGCCGCCGGGCGCCGGACCCGAGCAGCTGCTGCTGCGCGAGCCGGCGTAGGCCGGCCGTGTCCGCGCCCGTCG
>CAZMRX010000075.1:2056-17492 GCA_964568755.1 uncultured Acidobacteriota bacterium
GGCGACTTCCCCGGGCTCGCCGGCAAGTCGTACCTGAACGCCGCCGCCACGTCGCTCACGCCGCGCCCGGTGCGCGAGGCGGTCCAGGCTTTCTACCGCGAGCTCGAGAGCGGGGGCGACTTCCACTGGGACGCCTGGCTCGAGAAGCGCGAGGCCGTGAGGCGGAAGGTCGCGCGCTTCGTCGGAGCGGAGGCGGACGAGATCGCGTTCGTCCCCAACACCTCGGCCGGCATGAACCTGATCGCCGACCTGCTGGAGGGCGACGGGCCGGTGCTCACGGACGAGCTCGAGTTCCCGGCCGTCACGCTGCCGTGGATCCACCGCGGCGTGCCGGTCCGCTTCGTGACCGCGGCCGAGGGCGTGCTGCGCCTCGAGTCCTTCGCCGCCGGCCAGGCGCCGCACGCGGCGACGCTCGCGATCAGCCACGTCCAGTTCTCGAACGGCTGCCGGCAGGACCTCGACGCCTTCGGCCGCATCAAGGGCAGCCGGCACTTCGTCGTCTGCGGCAGCCAGTCGGTCGGCGCCTTCCCGGTCGACGTGCGGCGCAGCGGCATCGACGCGCTCGCGAGCGCCGGCCACAAGTGGCTGTGCGCGGGCTACGGCGCCGGCTTCTGCTACGTGAGCCGGGCGCTCATCGCCGCGCGTCCGCCGCGCGCCGTGGGCTGGATGAGCGTCCAGGATCCCTTCGCGTTCGACAACCGGCGCCTGCGCGTGCTTTCTTCGAACGCGCGCAGCGAGCTCGGCTGCCCGCCGTTCGGGGCGATCTTCGCGCTCGGGGCCGCCGTCGAGTACCTGGCCGGCATCGGCATCGAAGCGATCGCCGAGCGCGTGCTGACGCTCAACATGTACCTCACCACGCGCCTCGCGCGCGAGTCGTTCGAGGTGCTTTCGCCCGGCGGCGAGCACCGCTCGGGCGAGACGCTCGTGCGCGTCCCGCAGCCGGAGGCGGCGCGCGAGCACCTGCTCGCGCGCGGGGTGCACGTGACCCAGAAGCCGGAGGGCCTTCGCATCGCGACCCACTTCTACAACGACGAGCAGGAAGTGGACCGCTGCGTGGAGGCGCTGGTGGAGCACCGGGACGGGCTGCTCACCTGACCGTTTGCCGTTCGGCCCGCGGCTTGGTAAAATGTCGTCATCTCGAGTCGGTTCTTCCCCGCAGGACCCCCCAAACCAGGCCAGGGAAAGAGAGGTCACCGTGGAGTTCCAGGTCGGCGAGAAGGTCATCTATCCCAATCACGGCATCGGCGTGGTCGAGAGCATCCAGACGCGGCCGATTCCCGGAGGGAAGATCAGCCTCTACCAGCTGCGCATCCTGGCCAACGACTCGCGCGTGTGGGTGCCGCAGCAGAACGCCGACGGCGTGGGACTGCGACCGGTGATCCGCCCCGCGGAAGTCCGTAAGATCTTCACCCTGCTCGGAGACGGCAAGGTCGACCAGGTCGCCAACTGGAAGGGCCGCTTCAAGGAGAACTCCGACAAGATGCGCACCGGGAGCCTCTTCGAGGTGGCCGTGGTGCTCAAGGGCCTCACCTACCTCTCGCGCCGCAAGGCGCTCTCGTTCCGCGAGAAGCGCATGCTGGAGCGCGCCAAGTTCCTGCTCGTGAGCGAGATCGCCGAGGCCGAGGACAAGACGCGCACCGCCGTCGAGGAGCGCGTCGACAAGGCGCTCGAGAGGACGTTCGGCGCGATCGCGCAGAAGCCCACGCAGCGGCCCGTCGGCCTCGGCAAACGCGCGAACGCCTGACGCGCGGTTTGGGCGCCCGTCTCGCGAGCGCTTCGGCCTGACCGGCTATCCCCCGCGGTTTCCTTGACTTCGGGGGATTTACCGGGATAGAATCCGCCGTTCTTCCCGCCTCGGATCGGGAGGCCACGGAGCTTTCTGGACATGGTCGAGCCGGCTCGAACCGCAATGACGAAAGCGGACCTGATCGGAGTGGTGGCGAAGCGCCTCGACATCACCCAGGTGCAGGCGGGCATCATCGTCGAAGCCGCCTTGCGCAGCATCGTGTCCGCGCTGCAGAACGGCCAGGAAGTCGAAATTCGCGGCTTCGGCTCGTTCCGCTTCCGGAACCGGGCGCCCCGCAAGGGCCGCAACCCGAAGACCGGCGAGAAGGTGGACGTGCCGCCGAAGAAGATCCCCTACTTCAAGATGGGGAAGGAGTTGAAGGCCCTGCTCAACTCCCTGGCGGGCGAGGAAGCGAGCGCCGCGGCTCCCGAGGGCCCGTAAGGCCCGGAGCGGCTCGCCTCGAGGCTCATGGCCGTCCAGCAGAACAGACGGCGCTCTGAGCGGATCCAGCCGTTCGTGGCCCCCTGTCGCTACGTGGTGGGTGAAGAGCGCGTCCCCGGCTTCGTCACCGACATCAGCCGCCACGGCGGACGCGTCCACACCGACGTCGAGCCCCCGGCCGAAGGCGCGAGCCTGACCGTCGAGCTGCGCGTGGCGCGCCAGCCGGTCGCGCTGCGCCTGCCCGCCGTCGTGCGCTGGGCCCGCCCCGAGGAGCGCGGCGGGTTCGTGTTCGGGGTGAGCTTCGACGGAGCGGGCGAGGACGAGCAGAAGGCGCTCGACTCCCTGGTCGAGGGTTTCCTGCGCCGCGCCGCCTCGATCGTCTGAGCCCCGGATGTCCGACCTGCGGCAGCCGTTCGCGCAGGGCCCTGTCGCGGGGGACACCGGCTGGCTGGCCGAGAGCGACGACGAGCTCGTCTTCCGGATCGAATCGCTGCCGGCGGACCACGCCCACGACGACGACCTCGTCGCCGTGGTGCAGAGCAACCGCCACTTCTTCGTGCGCCAGGAGGCCGCGAAGAAGATCCGCGACCCGGACCGGCTGAAGGCCTTCGCCGGCGACCGCCACATCGGCCAGATCCTGGCCCGCCAGATGCGGCGCGACACCGACATCGCCTACCTCGAGCAGCTGCTGCGCGAGAGCCGGCACCTCGAGGTCAGGAACGCCGCCACGGTCCAGCTGCGCCTGCTCAAGGCCGCGCTCGGCAAGCAGGGCTAGCCGAGCAGCGCGTCGACCGCCGCCGCGAGGCTCGGCGCCAGGAGGTCGGGGGCCGACGCCGCGAGCGCCGCGCGGTTCGGGAAGCCGCCCGGGATGCCGATCGCGAAGGCGCCCGCGGCCCTGGCCATCGCCACGTCCTCGGGGCTGTCGCCGACGTAGACGCACTCCCCGGGTGCGACCGAGAGCCGCTCCAGCGCCACGAGCAGCGGCTCGGGGTGCGGCTTGCGGCGCGCGGTCTCGCCGCCGCACACCGCGGTCGCGAACAGGGCCTCGAGCCCGAGCGTCGCGATCTCGCCCCGCACGCGAGCCCCGTCGCCGCTCGACACGATCCCGAGCACGCGCGCGGCGGCCGCGAGCCGCTCGAGGCCCTCGCGCGCCCCGGGGACGAGCCGGCTCGGCTCGCTGTCGTAGCAGACGTTCCAGCGCGCGTCGGCGTCGGCCCAGGTCTCGGGCGGCAGGCCGACCTGCTCGTAGGTGCGGTACCAGTCGGGCGAGTAGGTGCGCTCGAAGGCCGCGCGGTCGAACGCGATCCCGTGCAGGGCGAAGATCCGCTGGTAGCAGTGGAACGTCCGCTCGGCGGAGTCGACGAGCGTGCCGTCCCAGTCGAACAGGATCGCGCGGCGGCCGTCTCCTCGGGTCATTCGCGGGGTCATGCTATCAGGGCGCCCGCCCGCGCGGGGAACGTAGAATGCGCGGCGATGCTGCTCGTCGCCCTGGCGCTCCTGCTGCTGCCGGGGCTGCTCGTCGTCCGCGCGCCCTGGACCGCCGTGGCGCCGCTCTCGCTCGCGTTCTGGACCCTCGGTGCGTGGTGGCCGCCCTTCGCCGGCCCCGGCCGCAGCCGCGCCGTCGTCGCGGTTCTCGCGGCCTCGCTGCTCCTGGCGCTGCTGCGCCTCGTGCCGAAGCACGAGGTGCCGCCCCCGCCCGGCTTCGAGCCCCCGCCCGCGCCGAAGCCGGAAGCGCGGCCGGGTCTCGAGCCCCCGCCGCTCGCGTCCGCGCCCTCGCGCGTCGTGCTCGTCGCGGCGCTGCTGCTGCTCGCCCCGCTCCCGCTCTGGCACCACGCTCCCGGGGCCCGCCTCGCGTTCCAGACGACGGCGTCGCGCCTCGTCGTCTGGCGCGACGGCATTCCCGCGAGCTTCGAGCCGCTGCTGCCGCTCGGGCACGTGGGCGCCCACGCCCCGGCCCTCGCGACGCTCGCGGCCGACGTCTCGCTCCTGACGGGCGTCGACTCCGGGCCCGCGGTGCTCGCCGTCGTCGCCCTGGCCGCGGGACTGCTGGTCGTCGGGCTCTTCGCGCTTCACGCCACGTGGGCGCCGCCGTGGGCGGCAGCGCTCGGCTCGCTCGTGGCCGTCGCCGCCTCGCCCTGGCCGGGCCTGCTGTCCCTGTGGGGCGAAGGCGAGGCGCTCCTCGCGCTCGGCTTCCTGCTGCCCGCCGCCGCGCTCCTGCTCGGCCACGCCTCCCGCTCGTCAGCGGTCGCCGCGGCGCTGCTGCTGGCCGCGGGGGCGCTCGCGCAGCCGCTCCTGGCCTGCGTCGTGTTCGTCCTCGCCTCGGCCGCCGCCGCCGTTCGCCGCGGGCCCGACACCCCGGCGGCGAGCCGGCTCGCGACGAGCGGCCTCGTCGCGCTGGCGCTGGCCGGTCCCGGGCTGCTGCCGCTCGTGCGGGCCGTGTCCGCGCGCGAGGCGCTGGAGCTCGCGACGGCGAGCCGCTCGCACGAGCTCCTGCCGTTCGCCTTCTTCCTGCTGCTCGCGGCCCTCGCCCCGCTCGCCTTCGTCCAGGCGTCTCGACGCCGCTCGAGGCCGGCGCGAGCGGCGGTCGCGGTCGTCCCGGTCCTCGCCGCGCTGCTGCTGGTCGCGCGCGTCCACGGCTGGTTCGCCTCCGGCCAGCTGAGCGAGCCCTCGCGCGCGGCGCTGTCGCGCGCGGCCCAGGTCACGACCCCGCTCGCGGTGATCTGCGCGGGCGAAGGCGTGCGCGACTTCGTGCCCGCGCTCGCGGGCCGCCGCGCGGGCGAGCCAGGCGTTTGGATCCCGTGGGTCCACGCGGACGAGTGGGCGCGTCGCGAGCGGAGGGCCTGCGACGTGCGGCTCGAGGCGCTCCCGGCGGGCCGGTGACAACCTTTGACGCCCAGCCTCGAAACTCCCGCGCGCGCGCAGCGTAGAAGGGGATAGGACGGGGGAGCGCGAGGCTTCAGACGGGGTGACGGCGCGCCGGGACCGATCAACTGCCCCCAGAGCGGTTCCGGGCCGCGGCCGTCGTGTCGGGCCTCTCGCTCCCCCGCTTTTTTCTGCCGTTGCGACTATCATGAGCCACTTCCCAGGGGGGCCTCGGTCCGATGTTGTGGGTTTGGCTGAAGAGAGTCGCGATCGCGCTCGTCGCGGTCTTCCTGGCGTTCATCCTGGGCTTCGTACCGTACTGGCTCGCCGGGATCGCCACCACGCGGCGTTTCCAGTTCCCCGACAAGGAGAACGCCAACCTCACGCCCGCCTCTTTCGAGCTTCCCTTCGAGGACGTGTCGTTCAGCGCTCCGGACGGGACCAGGCTCGAGGGCTGGTGGGTGCCGGCCGCGAACGCCCGCGGGTCGGTCGTCATGGTGCACGGCCTCAACCGCTCGCGGATCGAGATGGTCAAGCGCGTGCCCTTCGTCCACCAAAGCGGCTGGAACGCGCTGCTGCTGGACCTGCGGCATCACGGGGCGAGCGGCGGCGCGGCGACCACGTTCGGCGTGAAGGAGAAGGACGACGTCCTGGCCGCGGCGCACCTCGCGCGGGAGCGCTCGGCCGGGCCCGTGGTGCTGTGGGGCGTCTCGCTCGGCGGCGCCTCGGCCGTGCTGGCGGCGGCCCAGGACCGGGAGGTGAAGGGCGTCATCTGCGACAGCAGCTTCCGCTCCCTCGACGACACGGTGCGCCACCACCTGCGCCTGTTCCGCGGCTTTCGCTGGTGGCTGCGCCTGGTCCCGAGCTGGCCGGTCACGGACCTCTCGATCTACTGGATGGGGCGCCGCGGCGGCTTCGACCCGGCGCAGTCCGACGTGGAGGCCGCGGCCGCGCAGCTGCGCGGACGCCCGGCGCTGTTCGTGGCGAACTCGGACGACCGGCGCATGCCGAAGGAGATCGCCTTCGATCTCCAGAAAGCGGCGGGCGAGCAGGCCTCGGTGCTGATCGTCCCCGGCACCAGCCACGGCGGCGCCTGGCGCGACGGGACGGCCGCGTACGAGGCGGCCGCGAGGGCCGTGCTGCAGGCCGCCGCAGGCGGCGCCGCCCCCGCGGCGGCGCAATGAAGGGCCCTTCGAAACTGGAGACGAGGCAAGCACTGTGAGCGACGAGCATCCGCACCACCACCAGCCGTTCCCGGAAGACGAGGAGGGCGAGCCCCGTCCCCAGCCGACCTCGTACACGATGGTCGAGCCGCGCTTCCGCGAGCGCTACTTCCAGTTCTACAAGGAAACCTACAAGCCCTCGGCGCTCGACCGCAAGACCAAGGAGCTGGTCGCGATCAGCGCGAGCCTGGCCGCGAAGTGCCAGGGCTGCCTCGAGGGCCACATCAAGAAGGCCCTGAAGTTCGGCGCCACGCGCGAGGAGATCTCGGAGACGATCGCGATCGCGATCGGCGTGAACGCCGCCGCGATCGTCGACCTCACGGACATCGCCGCCGACAACATGAACTTGCGGCTGTTCCCGGGGCCCGAGAAGAAGTAGCTACGCCTTGCTGCCCAGGTGCTCCATGATCGAGAGCGTCAGGATGTCGGCGAGGGTCGTGAAGTGCGCCTCGCCCTCCTCGACGCTGGCGGCGGTGGGGTCGCCGAAGTAGGCGTCCTCGCCGCCGGCCTCGGCGAAGGTCTTGGCGCCCTTCTTGACGGCGGGCCAGAGCGCGTCCATCGGCGGCAGGCTGATGCGCTCCTTTTCTCGCACGCTCGCGGGCGCCGCCGCCAGCATCAGCGAGGTCTCGAAGCTGCCGGCGTGATCGCCGGCGTTGAACGCGGCGCCGAGGCGGTCGGCCCAGCGCTTCTTCTGGAACTCGGTGAAGCACACCGAGGCGCCCGCCTTCTTGGCCTCTTCGCTGGCCTTCTTGAGCACCTCGAGGTTGGCCGGCTCCTGGTTGACGTTGACCAGCGCCACCGCGCGGAACTGCTTCGCGAGCGAGGCGCACAGGTCGCGCACGAGCGCCGTCGCCGTGTCCGGCGGAAGGCTGACCGTCCCGGGGAAGGCCGCGCCCAGCTCCGAGACGCAGAACGTCACGGGCGGGGCGATCAGGGCGGGGATTCCCTTCTGCTTCAGCCGGACCGCGGCGCGTCGCGCCAGCTCGAGCGCGATCACGGTGTCCGTGGCCACCGGCAGGTGCGGACCGTGGGCCTCGGTGTTTCCCACCGGCAGCAGCGCGATCGGACGATCCTTGAGCGCCAGCTCGACCTCGGTCCAGCTCATCTCGGGCATCAGCACGTTCTCGGCCATGGTGCGCGAAGGGGCGTCCCTTCTGCTCCTTTCCTCGCTCTCTCTTCTCTTGGGTCTTCTGGGAAGGTGGTTTATCCGACGTGCCTTTATAACCGATCGCCGCCGGGCTTGCCAGCGTCGTCGCCCGGGTCGAGCCGCCTGTAGCCGCCCGCGTGGTGGAGCAGGGGGCGCCCGGGGTGCGCCGCGGCCCGCCCCACCTCGCCCACCCACACCGCGTGGTCGCCCTCGACGTGGAACGAGCGGACGCGGCACTCGACGTGCGCGACCGCCCCGGGCACGAGCGGCAGGCCGAGCGGGCCGTCCAGGAACGGGAAGCCCTCCAGCTTGTCGGCGCCGGCGGACGCGAAGCGCCGCGAAACGTCCTCCTGGTGCTCCGCCAGCACGCTCACCGCGAAGCGGCCGCTCTCGCGCAGGCCCCGGTTGGCGTCCGAGCGGTGGTCGATGCACACCAGCACCAGCGGCGGCTCGAGGCTGACCGAGCAGAAGGCGCTCACCGTCAGGCCGAGCGGGCGGCCCGAGGCGTCGAGCGTGGTCACGACCGTGACGCCGCTCGCGAACTGTCCCATCGTGCGCCGGAAAGCCGCCGCGTCGACGCTCATCGGGTCAGCGCGCCCCGGCGCGCTGCAGCTCGAGCTGCGACGCGAGCAGCCACAGCCGCAGCGCGATGCGCGCGGCCACGAAGGCCTCGAACAGCGCGAGCGCCACGAGCTGGCTGCGCCAGCCGACCACCGTGAGCCACGAGTCGGCGTGCGCGAACGCGGCCTGGAGCAAGGCCGGGGCCGCGGCCGCCGCCAGGCACTGCCCGAGCGCGGCGCCTAGGCGCCGGGCGCAGAAGCCCAGGCTGGAGAGCGTCGCGAGCAGGGCGGAGAGCCGCTCCTCGCGCACCACCAGCACGCGGGCGTGGGAGAAGACCATGTGCACCACCAGCAGCGCGACGAGCAGCAGCGCGTGCCGCCCGAGCGTGAGCAGCAGCGCCGTGCGCCCGGAGACCGCCTCGCGCGCGAGGCCGTCCACGAAGCGGGCGAAGGGCGCGTAGAGCGCGAACACGACCCCGGCGGCGGCGATGGCGAGCAGGCTGAGCCGGAGCATGCGGCCGAAGTAGAAGCCGCAGCCGTGCAGCAGGCCGCGCAGCGTGAAGCCCCCGCGCGGCCGCCGGAAGACGCCGAGGATGCCGCCGGCGAGGAACGCCTGCAGCACCAGGTAGCCGAGGCCGATCCCGAGGATCAGCGGGTCGACCGGCGGCCGGCCCTCGCCGCGGGCGAAGAGGCCCGCGGGCAGCCAGCCCTCGAGCAGCAGCTCGAGGTTCTTGAGCGCGAAGCCGGTGCCGAGCAGGTCGGGCGCGAGCGCCCGCTGGTGGCCTTGCTGGCGCTCGGACCAGTGGCTCCACCAGTCGTAGTCGAAGCCGTACATCATCGCGCTCGAGGCGCCGCGGTTGCGCAGGTCGCCCTCGAGCTGGAGCGCGAGCGGCACCGCGAGCACCAGCGCGAAGCCCAGGTTCGCGAGGAGCACCAGCACGATCAGGCCCCAGTTGAGGCCGAGCGAGGACGCGCCGCTGCGCAGGGACGCGAGCATGCCGCTAGCCCACGACCGTGTGCAGCTCCAGCAGGTTCTGGAGCCAGAACAGGTAGCGCGCGGCCCACTTGGTTGCTGCGCGGCGCGCGGGACGCTCGTCGGCGATCCACTCGTTGTTGGCGGGGTCGACGTCGATCGCGATCTTGCGGCCCGGGTCGACGAGCGCCCGCACCGGCTTCGCGCCCTCGTAGCGGAAGCGGTACCAGCGGTCGCGTCCGTTCCAGCGCTCGCTCACCACGCGCCCGTCCTCGAACTCGACGCGCAGCTCGACCGGCAGCCGCACCTCGCCGTGGCGCAGGATCGTCACCTGCGACTCGTAGCGCACGGCGCCCGACCCACGCTCAGAGCGCCGCGTCTGGCTCGGGGCCTCCCGATAGGCAAGCGCGCCGGCCTCGCCGTCGAAGAATCCCGACGGCTCGCGGACGCGCTCGCTCTTCACCTCGACCGCGTAGTCGCACAGCTCGGAGGAGAAGAACGTCTCGTTGAAGTAGAAACGCCAGCCGCCGCCCGTGACCTCGTCGACCACCGCCAGGAAGTCCTCGGTGGTGGGGTGGGCGAAGCGGTGGCGCCGCGCGTAGGTGCGCAGCACCTTCAGCATCGTCTCCTCGCCGAGCAGGCCCTCGAGCGTCTGCATCACCAGCGCGGGCTTGCCGTAGGAGTTGAGCCCGTAGGAGGCCCCGTCGCGGTAGGTCCAGCCCTTCCGGGCCATCACGTCCGCCTCGCCGCCCTGGCGCAGCCCGGGCAGGGTCTCGCTGCCGCGCGCCAGGCGCACGCCCGGCGCCACGAACGGCCAGCCCGAGCGGGCACCGCGCCCGAAGTCGGCGCCGAGGAAGCGGCGGCCCCAGCTCTCCGGTCCGAGCGAGTGGTCGCTCGCCTTGGCCGTCATGTAGGTGTTGAAGCCCTCGTCGAGCCACGCCTCCTCGAACTCGTTGTTGGCCACGAGCCCGTACCAGAACTGGTGGCCGGCCTCGTGGATCGTGACGCCCTCCGGGCTCTGCAGCTCGGGCGGCGCCAGGACGGCCGCTCCGCCCGTGAACAGCGTCGGGTACTCCATCCCGCCCGAGCCCGACCCCCAGGCGGGGTCGACGACGGTGATCTGCGGGTAGGGGTAGGGCGCCGACCAGGTGCCGTAGGTGCGCAGCGCGATCTTCGTCGCCTCGAGGTAGCGGTCGCCGAGGTGCGCGTGCTCCGGCTGCAGCAGCAGCCGGATCTCCACCGGCGGGTAGCCGGCGTCGTCGAAGCGCGCGCGCCGCTCGAGGAAGCGCCGGCTCGCGGTCCAGGCGAAGTCGTGGACGTCCTCCTGCACGAAGCGGTAGCTCTCGCTGCCGTCCGGGTTCCCGGCCTTCGACTCGAGCCGGCCCGTGGCGCCCACCACGAAGCCCTGCGGCAGCGTGAGCGTCACGTCGTACACGCCGAAGTCGCTGAAGAACTCGGTCCAGGCGTAGAAGGGATGGCAGTTCCACTGCCCGTTCCAGAACACGCCGATCTTGGGGAACCACTGCACGACGAAGTGGTAGTCGTGGACCCACCCCGCGCGCCCGACGCTGCCGTGCGGGATCCTGGACTCCCACTCGATCCGGAAGCGGGCTCGGCCGCCCGGGGCGACCGGCGTGCCGCTGCGCACCTGCATCACCGTGCGGTCGTCCGTGTTCCCGTCCTCGCTCGGGTAGGAAAGGGTCGGCGTCAGGTCCTCATCGGGCTCGCCCAGCCGCCGCACGCTCTTGACCTCGGTCCAGCCGAAGCTGCGCTCGTCCCGCATGCGCTGGGTGGGAGCGCGGCGCCCCTCGGCCCGGGCGGCTGTCGAGAGGTTGTTGCGGAACGCGTTCCAGTAGAGGTGGAAGGGGAAGCTCGACAGCGCCTGGTCGCTCGTGTTGGTCCAGTCGAGGACGAGCGAGCCGGTGATCGTCCGTTTCTCCGGATCGAGCCGCGCCTCGATCGTGTAGCTCGCGTTGCGCGGCGACACCTCGGGCAGGGGCGGCAGGCCCGGCGCGTCCTTGCCGGCCGGCGGCGGCAGCGGGGCCGGCACGTGCCGTGCGGCTGCAGCGCCTCCTGCCTGCGCCCGCCCCAGGGCCAGGGCGGCGACGAGCGCGGCGAGCAGCAAGCCGGCGGTTCTGGGGCGCATCGGTGGTTCTCGGAGGGCCGCCAGGCGGCGCCCGCGATTCTATACGACGCGGCGGCGCCCTCGCGGCCCTCGCGTGTCCGCGATCCGGTCGGGTCCTGTCAGGGCCCCGGACAGCCCGAGCTCAAAAGTCCGACGCGTCGGCCGCCGAGGCCGTGAGGCCGTGCACCCTGACGGCGACCGAGGCGACGGCCAGCGTCCGATCGGCCCGGCGCAGGGTCAGCCGGACCTGGTAGGCGCCGGGGGAGCGGTAGGCGTGGCGCGCGCTGAAGAAGCGCTCGAGCGTCGTGCCGGACTCGAACGGCGCGCAGTCGGACTCGTATTGGCTGCGCGTCCCGTCGCCCCAGTCCCACTCGAGACCCGGGCAGTAGAACTCCTCGAGCTCGGCGCCCCCCTTGAGCTGGCCGGTGATGAGGATCTGGGCGGGGGAGAAGGCGACGCGCGGGCTCGCCCGCAGGTCGAGTTGTGGGCGCCGCGGCTTCCCGCCGTCACCCGCCGAGGCCAGGCCCCCGACCGCCAGGACCGCCGCCGTCGTCCAGCTCGCCAGGTGCCATCGCATCGTGCCGCACCCTCCGAGGAGCGCCCTGCCCCTCGCCTGAACGCGAATGCAACCCGCGGACCGATGGCGGCCGGTGATGTGTGCTGGCGCACGAATGGCTCGAGTCCCCGGCGAACGGACATGGCTGTGACGCGAGACATGCCGCGGGTTTGGTTCAGGACACGGAGATCACGACAGGAAGGGGACGGGCGCAACAGGGAAGGGACGGTCGCAACAGGGAAGGGACGGTCGCAACAGGGAAGGGACGGGCGCAAGAGGGAAGGGACGGGCGCAAGAGGGAAGGGACGGGCGCAAGAGGGAAGGGACGGGAGCAAGAGGGAAGGGACGGGAGCAAGGACGGTGGGGTACCACGCGCTGGACACTGGGGGGTTTACACACCCCCCAGGCCCCCCGTGGGCGTTAGAACCGAACCGACAGGCCGATGCTGGCCTGGACCCACCACGGCTCGAACTCCACGGGGTCGAGCCGCTCCAGCACGCGGGCGAGCAGGGTCTGCTCGATCGGGGTGAGCGGGCGGTCGAGCACGGGCTCCCACTCGATGGTGCGCTTCGGGAAGTAGAAGCCGCGCCCCTCGATCAGGAACGCGGCGTGCTCGCCGATCGGGATCTGAAGCCCGAGGCCCAGGTTGGCTCCCCAGCTGCTCTCGCCGTCGCCCGCCGCAGTCGCGCGCAGGCTGAGCGTCCCGATCTGGACGCTGTTTCCCGGCACGTCGAAGCCGATCACCCCGAGACCGATCGACTGCGTCACGGTCGCCTCGATGTCGCCGAGCTTGCTCGCCCCGAAAGACGTGGTGAAGCGCACGGACCCGCCGCTGCGCAGCTTGAGGTTGAACGAGAGCGGCGAAGCGGCCCCGAAGTCCACCTCGCCCTCGCTCAGGCTCAGGTTGGCCACCACCGGGTCGAGCGGCGAGGGCAGCCCGACGCGCACCGCGTAGCTCGCGCCGCGGGTCGCCACCTTGATATCCGCGTGGTCGTAGCGGAGCTCGAAGCCCAGGCCGGAAGTGGCGTAGAGCGTGATGGCGCCCGCGAAGGCCGGACCGCCGGAGGCATCGGCCTCGAAGCTGCCGCTCTGCTCGACGCTGACGCCTGGGATCGGCACGGTCACCTGGCCCGGGTCGTAGCGGAAGGTCTGGCTGTAGAAGGGGAAGGTGTAGCCCGCGTAGCCCGCGATCTCGAGCCGTTCGCCGGCTCTGGCGGGAGCACAGGCGGCGACGAGCGCCGCCGCGAGCGCGAGGCGGCGCGCCGTGTTTTCGAGCAGAGATCTCATCGAGCCAGTGTAGCAGCCCGCCGGCGGGCTACTCCTCCTCCGGCGTCTCCGGCTTCATCTCGGCTTCGATGCCCACGTCGATCAGGCGCCGCCGCAGCTCGTCGAAGCCGCGGCGGTCCGGCCCCTGGTCGTCGCGGAAGACCTCGAGCACCTCTTCGACGCGGTCGACCCGCCGGGCGATCTGCCCGATCACCTCGAGCGGGAGGCTCGCGTGGCCCTCGACCGCCCTGGCCCACGCCGCAGGCTCGTTCCAGGTCCCGAGCAGCTCCACGAGGCGCGCGCTCAGGCTGTCGGTCGCCTCCACCAGCTCGCTCTGCAGCAGCGACTCGCGCACGAGGCCGAGCGCGTCCTCGATGTCCTCGTCCGACCAGTCCTGCCGCAGCCGGTCCCAGGCCTCGACCGGCAGCACCAGGCCCTCGGGCCCCTCGTCCGCCGCCGCCGCGACCTCGCCGCACAGGTCCACGATGCGTCCCATCGCACGCTCCCTCGTTGCCGACCGCCGTTCCCACCGATCCTCTCACGGGCGGCCCCCGAACCCCGAGCGCGCCAGCCCGCTATAATCGGGTTTGAAAGCGGGGAGGGACCATGACGTCACGCCGGCACGCCCCACGGGCGGCACTGGTCGCGTGCATCCTCGCCCTGTCGGCGCACGCGTCCGCGGCGACCGACGCCCAGCTCGCGCGCAAGATCGAGGCGCGCCTGGTGAAGGCCGGCTTCGACCAGCGCGGGGACATCAAGGTGGACGTCGAGAGCGGGGTCGGGCGCCTCACCGGCATCGTGCTGCGCTGGGTGGACGTGCGCGAGGCCGACAAGCTGGCGCGCAAGGAGGTGAAGAGCGTCGTCAACCTGCTGCGCGTGGTGCCCGAGCACCCGCGCAGCGACAAGGACATCCGCGCCGACGTCGAGAAGGCGGTGCTGCGCTGGGAGCGCTACGGCCCCTTCGACGCGGTCGGGATCGAGGTGCGCGACGGGGTGGTGAGCCTGGGCGGCTTCGTCGAGGACCCCTGGAAGCGCGGCCAGGTCGAGGAGCGGCTCACGCGCATAGACGCGATCCGCGACGTGATCAACAACCTGCGGGTGCAGGGCTTTTCGCCGAACGACATCTCGCTGCGGACCGAGGTGTTCACGCGCATCTACGCCGACCCGCTGTTCCAACGCTTCGCGCAGCTGATCGACAAGCCGGTGCGGGTCTACGTCGACCGCGGCCGCGTGACGCTCGTCGGCGTCGTCGGCTCGCGCGTCGAGCAGATAGCGCTCGGCCACATCGCGCGCGGCACGCTCGCCTTCAGCGTGACGAACCTGGTCGAGGTCGAGAGCGAGATCCGCCAGCGCGAGGAACGCAAGACCCCCGTCGAAGGTTGATTGCCAGCTTTGGCCCTCGTCTCCGCGGCGGACCGGGATCCCGTGCCGGGTCCTGGGGCCTGATCGGGGACCCGGCCCGGGAGCCCTCCGGTTCCGCCGCTACCCGCGGTCCTCGGCTGTTGTCGCCTGCTTCATGCCGCGTTCGGACGGGTTCCCGCCTTGGCGATGGCGCGGCCGGCCAGGAAGACCACGAGGCCGATGCCCAGCACCATCAGGCCAACGGTGTCGGCCTGGTGCGGCGTGACGTGGATCTCGTGCCACTTCGTCGTGGCCTCGGTCGTGATCCCGAGCTCGGTCATGAAGCCGAGGATGGTCATGAAGAAGCCGTTGAAGAGCGCGAGCGCCCCGAGCATGGTCACGACGTTGCCGCCGCGCTCGAGGCCGCTCTGCGCCGCCTGCTCCGCGCGGTCGGCGAGCGGGCTGTGGGTGCGCCCGTAGAACCAGTAGATCATCATCCCGATGTCGAGCCAGACCAGGAAGCGCACCCAGGTGACGGCGGACAGGCTCAGCATCAGGTACAGGCACGAGAGCACGCCGAGCACCGGGAACAGGTAGCCGAACGGCACCCGGAACGGCCGCGGCGCCTCGGGACGCTTGATCCGCAGCATGATGACCGCAGCCGAGACCACGACGAACGCGAACAGCGTCCCGATCGAGGTCATCTCGCCGACCACGTTGATCGGCGTGAGCCCCGCCACGACCGCGACTATCAGGCCGGTGATGATCGTGGTGATGTAGGGCGTGCCGAAGCGAGGGTGCACCTTCGAGACGCCCGCCGGCAGCAGGTGGTCGCGGCTCATCGAGAAGAAGATGCGCGGCTGGCTCATCAGCATCACCAGCAGCACGCTGGTGATGCCGGCCACGGCGCCGGCCGAGATCAGGCCGGCGGCCCAGTCCTGGTTGATCACGTGCAGCACGTAGGCGACCGGCGCGTTCAGGAAGGCGGTGCTCTCGGCCTGCGGCACGATCGGCATCCCCGGCAGTGCGGCCTCCACCGAGCGGTAGCTCGTGACGGGCACGATGCCCGCCATGATCGCGGCCACCACGATGTAGAGCACGGTGCAGATCACGAGCGAGGCGATGATCCCGATCGGCAGGTCGCGCGTGGGATTCC
>CAZMRX010000076.1:0-13784 GCA_964568755.1 uncultured Acidobacteriota bacterium
GGCGAAGACCTCGAGGTTCTCGCGGGCGGACAGCCGCGGGTAGACGGCGATCTCCTGCGGCACGATGCCGAGCTCCGGCCGCGGAGTGCCCGGCTGGAGCGGGCGGCCGAGCAGTGCCAGCTCGCCCGCGTCGAGCCGCACGCGGCCGGCGATCGCGCGCACGAGCGTCGTCTTGCCGGCGCCGTTCGGGCCCAGCAGGCCCAGCAGCTCGCCGGGCTGAAGCTCGAGCGACACGCCGCGCAGGGCCGCGAGCGGGCCGTAGGACTTGCGCGCGTCGGCCACGGTCAGCAGGCTCATGGTCGTCCTGCGAGGATTGTACGGGCTGCGCGCCGCGCCGTTCCCGGCCCGCTCGCGGAAATCGGCGGACCTAGGACTCGAGGGTCTTTGCCTCGTTCCAGAGGCGGTCCATCTCCTCGAGAGTCGAGTCGGCGGGCTTACGCCCGTCCGATCGCAAGCGCTCCTCGATGAAGCGGAAGCGGCGGCGGAACTTGCGGTTGGCGGCCTTGAGCGCGCTCTCGGGGTCGACCCCGGTGAGGCGCGCCACGTTCACGGCCACGAACAGCAGGTCGCCGACCTCCTCAGCGACCTTGCGCGCGTCGGCTCCCTCGCGGACCGCGCCCTGCAGCTCGAGCGCCTCCTCGTCCAGCTTCTCGAGCGCCGCGCCCGCGTCCTTCCAGTCGAAGCCCACGCGCGAGACCTTGGTCGTGAGCTGGAACGCCTCCATCACGGCCGGCAGGCCCTTGTGGACGCTGTCGAGCATCGACGCGTCGTCCTTGCCCTTCTGGGCGCGCTCCTCGGCCTTGATCGCCTCCCAGTTGCGCAGCACCTCGCCGGAGGTCGCGGCGTCGTCGCCGCCGAAGACGTGCGGGTGGCGGCGGATCATCTTCTCCGAGACGCGCTCGATGATCTCGCGCAGCCGGAACGCCCCACGCTCCTCGGCGATCGAGGCGTGGAACACGACCTGGAGCAGCAGGTCGCCGAGCTCGGCCGCCAGCTCGACGTCGTCCTTCTCGTCGATCGCGTGGGCCACCTCGTAGGCTTCCTCGATCGTCAGCGGCTTGACGCTCTCGTGCGTCTGCTCGCGGTCCCGCGGGCAGCCGCCGGGCGCGCGCAGGCGCGCGATCAGCTCGACGAAGCGGGCGAAGGCGGCGGCCGCGTCGGAGGCGGCGGGGGAGGGCCTGATCTCGGGCGCCATCGCTAGCGCAGCCCCGCGATCCGCGTGCGCAGGGCGTCCACGTCCTTGCGGCGCGCGCCGAGCTCGTAGGCCTGTCCGCGCAGCTTCTCTCCCTCCGAGCGGACCAGCCGCCCGAAGGGCGAAGCCGCTTCCTGCGCGCGCTTCTGGCTCGCGTCCAGCTCGCGCTCGAAGCCCGTGCGGAGCGCCGTCGCGAGCCGCTGGCGCACGGACGCCGCGGCCTCGGCGAGCCGCTGCTTCTCGCGCCCGCGCAGCAGCGCGAGCGGCACGAGCCCCGCGAGGACCAGCGCGGCCGTCGCCACGACGCCGACGGTGGCTGCGGTGGCCGTCTCGGCCCGCGCGACCGCCAGCGTGGCCACCGCGACGGCCGCCATCGGCAGCAGCAGCGCCGCCCACGCGGCCGAGCGCGCGGCGCTCGCGAGCCTCGCGCCGAAGGCGCCGGTGTCGAAGCTCTCGAGCGCCCGGTGGCAGTCGCGGGCGAGCGACTGCAGCAGGCGCGTCTTGTCCGCCTGGGGCGGCGCCTGCGGCACGCCTGGGAGCCGCCCGCCGTGGGCGGCCCGCCGCCGCTCCAGCCGCTCGGCGACCGCCGGCCAGAGCCGCCCCTCGCCGGCCACGAGCGCGTCGACCACGCCCTCCACGCGCTTGTCGATCGCGGTCTGGAACCCGGCGACCACCTCGGTCCGGAAGCTGCCGCCCGTGCGCTCGGCGTCGAGCAGCCCGAGCACTCCCGTGACGCGCAGCGTCTGGTCGAGCCACTGCTCGCCGCGCCTCTCGAGCTCGACCAGCGGCCGCTCGGCCTCGGAGAGCCGCAGGCGGAAGTCGCGCGTCTGGTCCTGGAGCTGCTGCAGCAGCGAGGCCTCGATCTCCTTGAGCGCGGCCTCGTCCTCAGCCACCACCTGCAGCCGGGACTCGGCAGCTTTCGAAGCGTCGTCGAGCGCGCGATCGGCGGCGCCCAGGGAGCTCGTCAGCTTGACGCGCAGGCGCTCGGCGTCGTCGAGCGTCCGCGTCAGGTACGCCTCGAGGGCGCCGAAGCCGGTGGTGAGCGGGTCGGGCGCCACGCCCGCGGCCTTGGTCTTCCACGCCTGGCGCGCGGACACGGCGAACACCTCCGGGCGAAGGTCGAGCAGCTCGCGCAGCTTGTCGCGCACGAACTCGACCACCTTGCGCACGTCGTCGGGCTTCTCCAGGATGTCCGTCTTGTTGACCGCGACCACGACCTTCTTGCCCCAGTCGCGGATCGACTCGAGGAACGTGCGCTCGGTCTCGGTGAAGGGCCGGTCGGCCGAGGTGACGAACAGCACCAGGTCGGAGCGCGGGACGAACTCGCGCGTCAGCGCCTCGTGCCCGCGCACGACGGCGTTCGTGCCCGGGGTGTCCACGACGCTCATCTCGCGCAGGATCGCGACGGGCAGCGTGATCGTCTCGTAGTCGCCGCCCACGGGGGTGCGCGTGCGCTCGCTGCCGTGCTTCAGCAGCTGGATCCGCGAGGTGGTGGGCGTCGGGCCTTCCTCGAGCACGCGCTCGCCGACGAGCGCGTTGATCACCGCGCTCTTGCCGGCGTTGAACTCGCCCACCACCACCAGCAGGAACAGCTCGTCGAGCTGGCCGATGGCGCGGCCGACCGCCTTCTGCCCCTCCTCCGCGGCCTCGGCGCGCACCAGCGCCACGCGCACCTCGCCGAGCTTCTGGCGCAGGTCCTGCACCAGCTGTCGGCGCGCGTCGTCGAGGATCCGGCTCAGCATGGCGGCGGACCGATTCTAGTCCGGCCGGGCGGGAATCGGGCGGGAATGCTCGAGCCGCTCGCGCAGCCGCGCCTGGCGGAAGCGGAAGATCGCGTCGAGGTCGCGGCGCACGAGCAGCTCGTGGACGAAGCGGCCGCCCCAGGTCCGATAGCGGACGCGGTCCTCGACCAGCGTGCCGTCGGCGTCCTCGTGGAACAGGTGCTCGTGCCGCCACGAGCGGTACGGGCCGCGGCGCTGCTCGTCCACGAAGCGGCGCGGCGGGTCGTAGGCCGTGATCTCGGAGCGCCACGCGATCGGGATGCCGTGCACGCGGAGCCTGTAGTCGATCAGCGCGCCCGCGCGCATCTCGATCGGCAGCGGGCTGACGATGCGGAAGTGGAGCCACGGCGGCGTGAGGACGTCCAGGTTCGCGGCGTCGGCGAAGAAGGGGAATACCTCACTGCGCGGGCGCGCGAGCCGCAGCCGCGTCTCGAGCAGGAACCCGCCTGCGTCACGGCTGAAGCGCGGCGCGTCGCTCAAGCGGGTCAGTTGCCGCGCAGCGGGATGCGGCGCGACTGGCCCGAGGACACGTCCTCGAGGTCCACGGACTCGAGGCCGATGCGCGCGATGCGGTAGCGGTTCGCGACCGTCTCGCCCGCCTGGCCGGTCAGGACCTCCTTGCGGTCGGTGAGCAGCACCGCGACCTTGACGCCGGCCCGGTTCTCGACCGAGCCGAGGTACTTGAGGTTGAGCGGCGGCAGGCTGATCACCGGGGGCGCGGGCGCGGTGTCGACGGCGAGGCTGGGCGGCGGCGTGGGCAACGCCCCGCTGGCCTGCGGCGCCTCGTCCTCGTCGTCCTCCTCGTAGCGGGCGGAGGACCCGAAGCGGAACAGGTCGCGATTGCCGGCGCTCCCCTCGGGCCGCTCGGCGGAGAGCCGCGCCAGGTCGATGCGCGGGACCGGCGGCGGGAGCGGCTCGGTGCGGGCGCGGGCTGCGGGGGTGCCGGCCGGGCTGTTGAAGCGCAACAGCAGCAGGAGGGAGGCCGCCACGGCCACGAGCGCCAGGAGCCCTTTCTCGCGCCGGCTGAGCGTCCTCACTCTCGCGAGAGTAGCATGACTCGTCGTAGGCTGGAGCCGTGGGCGCGGCCCCGCGGGCCGCGCCGCGCGGAAGGAGCGGGCGCATGAAAGCCATTCGCATCGACGCGTTCGGCGGGCCGGAGGCGCTGCGGATCCAGGAGCTGCCCGAGCCCGCGCCCGAGTCGGCGGACATCGTGGTCCGGGTCGAGGCGGCGGGCGTCAACTTCATCGACGTCTACCACCGCACCGGCCTCTACCCGAACCCGCTGCCGCTCGTGCCCGGCCTCGAGGGCGCGGGCGTGGTGACGGCCGTGGGCCGGGAGGCCGGCTTGTTCCGCGTGGGAGACCGCGTGGCCTGGACGAGCGCGCTCGGCTCGTACGCCGAGCGCGTGCGCATGCCGGCGCAGAAGGCGGTGGCGGTGCCGGCCGCCATCGACCCGCCGAGCGCCGCCGCGCTGATGCTCCAGGGCATGACCGCCCACTACCTGTGCCGCAGCACGTTCCCGCTCGCGAAGGGGCACGCCTGCCTGATCCACGCGGCCGCGGGCGGCGTCGGGCTGCTGCTGGTGCAGATGGCGAAGGCCGCCGGAGCGCGCGTGATCGGCACGGTCTCGACCGAGGCCAAGGCGGCGCTCGCGCGCGAGGCAGGCGCCGACGCGGTGATCCTCTACACGCAGGAGGACTTCGTGCCGGCCGTCAAGCGGCTGACGGACGGCCGGGGCGTGGACGTCGTGTACGACGGCGTCGGCAAGGACACCGCGCTCAAGAGCCTCGACTGCCTGGCGCCGCGGGGGATGATGGTGTTCTACGGCAACGCGAGCGGGCCGGTCGCGCCGATCGACCCGCTGCTGCTCTCGCAGAAGGGATCGCTGTTCATGACGCGGCCCACGCTGTTCCACCACGTGGCGGACCGGGCGAGCCTCGAGTCGCGCGCGGCGGACGTGTTCGCGATGGCCGCGGCCGGGCGACTCTCGGTGCGCATCGACCGCAGCGTCCCGCTGGCCGACGCCGCGCAGGCGCACCGTGCGCTCGAGGCGCGCCAGACGACGGGTAAAGTGCTGCTGGTCCCGTAGGGGGCCTTCGCATGCAGTCCGGCCACGCGCGTGGGAAGATCGTGGTCCGACCGTGATCGGGATGCGAGCCGAGACAGCGATCTTCATCGCCGTGGCCGTGGGCTCGGCGCTCGGCGGCGTGGCCCGCTACGGGCTCGGCGGCCTCGTGGCCCGCTCGTTCGGGGAGACGTTCCCGTGGAGCACGCTGCTGGTCAACGTGCTCGGATCGTTCCTGATCGGGTTCGTGGCGACGATCACGGGCCCTGACGGGCGCCTGCTCGTGAGCCCCGTGACACGCCAGTTCTGGATGCCCGGCCTCTTCGGCGGCTTCACCACCTTCTCGTCCTTCAGCCTGCAGACGCTGAGCCTCGCGCAGGACGGCGAGTGGCTGCGGGCGGGGGGGAACGTCGTGCTGTCGGTCGTCCTGTGCCTGGTGGCCGTCTGGCTGGGCTCGCTGCTGGGCGCCGTCGCCAATCGCTAGAGGGAGGACCGCCATGCAGGTCCCGACCGAAGCCGTGCTGGCCCGCATCTTCCTGGGCGAGGCCGACCGCGCGCCCGGCGGCCTGCCGCTTTACGAAGCGGTCGTGCTCAAGGCGCGCGAGATGGGCCTGGCAGGCGCGACCGTGCTGCGCGGCCCGATGGGCTTCGGCCGCAACAGCCACCTGCACACGGCGAAGATCCTCCGGCTCTCGGCCGACCTGCCGATGGTGGTGGAGATCGTGGACGCGGAGCCGAAGGTGCGCGCGCTGCTGGAGGCGATCGAGCCGATGATGGGCAGCGGGCTCGTCACGCTCGAGCGGGCCCAGGTGATCCGCTACGGGGCGCCCGCGAAGGGCTGAGCGGCTACCAGCTCGCCGAGACGCCGAGCCCGATGCCCTGGCCGTGCGGGTCGGTCGCGGGGCCCACGCTCACGAAGCGCTTCTTCGCCGGGCGCTCGCCGTCGAGCCGCGTGACCGTGCGGCCCACCAGGAAGCCGATCGTGGCCCCGGCGATCACGTCGCTCAGGTGGTGGCGGTCCTGCTCGATGCGCGAGAGCCCGATGCCCGCGGCGAGCGCGTACATCGGGACGCCGACCTTCCAGCCGTAGTGGTGGTTTGCGACACCCGCGAGGCTGAAGGCGGTCGAGGTGTGGCCCGAGGGGAACGAGAGCGAGTCGCTGCCGTCCGGCCGATCGCGCTTGACCGTGTACTTCAACAGCCCCGTGTAGGCGCCGTTCACGATCATCGCCTGCGCGAAGTCGTAGCTTGCCGCGCGGAACTGCCCTTGCGGTGCGAAGCGGCCCGCCACGAACAGCGCGCCCACGACCGGGACGATCGCGCTGCCGCCGAGCGTCGCGCCGGTCTTGCCGCAGGTCTGGCAGGCTCCCATCAGCATGTCCTTGGTGCGGTAGTCGAAGGCCGAGGCCAGCGTGGTGGCTCCCAGGCCGACGGCGAACGGCATCAGGTTCTGTCCCGAGAACACGCCGACGAAGTTGCGCCCGAGGTTCTTCGGGAACGCGGAGAGCGTGCGGCGGTCGTCGCGGGGCACGTCGAACATCCCGCGCGTGTCGAAGCTCTTCGCGGGCGGGGGGTCGGCCGGCTCGAGGCTCTGCGCGTGGCAGGGACCGATGCTGCAGGTCAGGAGCAGGGCCAGCGTCGCGCCGGCCGTCGCCTCGAGCTTCCTCAAATCCGTCCTCCCGGGTTCAAGCAGAGCGCCCTCGTGGCGCGCGACGTTCCGGGGAGTATTGCATGACGCTTCTCGGGCGAGCTGCCAGAGAGCGCCAAGGACCGTCAATACTTGTCAACGCGTGAGCCGGAGCACACCGGGGCCCGCTCTGATACCTTGGGGCCGTGCCGAGCGCAGCCACGCGGACACGGGGGCTCGACCGGGTCTCCGCCGGCCGGACGCGCACGCGGCCCCCCGGCGCCCTTCCGGTCAACCCCCGCCACCTGCTGGCGCCGGGCCAGCTGGTGAGAAGCCCCGAGACGGGCCTCGAGTATCGGGTCTCGCGGCTGCTCGGTGAAGGCGGCTTCGGCCAGGTCTACCTCGCCCGCCGGCTCGGCCGCTCGCCGCTCGTTCCCGCCCGGCTGTGCATCAAGGTCAGCGGGCGAATCGACGCGTGGCTGCGCGAGGCCTACTTCGGGCAGCTGCTCGACGGTCACCCCCGCGCGATCCAGGTCTTCGACGCGTTCCCGCTCGTGCGCCCGGACGGCCGCATGCTCTACTGCCTTGCGCTCGAGTACGCCCGCCACGGCGACCTGCGCGCCTTCCTCCACCGCACCGGCCGGGGCTGGCCCGAGCGCACCGCGCGCCGCGAGATCGCAGGAATCCTGCAGGTGCTCGGGAAGCTGCACCGCGGCCAGGTGCTGCACCGCGACCTGACGCCGATGAACGTCTTCGTGTGCGACGGCCGGAGCCTCAAGCTCGGCGACTTCGGCCTCGTGCGCCAGCAGCACGACCGGCGCGGCGCCACGGCCGACGCGCTCAACCCGATGCTGGCCCCGAGCGACATCGTGGCGGGCGCCGTCCCGAAATGGCGGGCGCGCGACGACGTCTACCAGGTGGGGCAGCTGATCGGGATGCTGGTGAGGGGCGACGCGCAGGCGCGCATCCGCACCGGCGAGATCCGCCTGCTGCCGTGCGGCGACCAGCTCAAGGAGATCGTCTACCGCTGCATCGGCGAGCGCCGCAAGCGCTACGAGACCGCCGACGAGCTGATCGCGGCGCTGCGCACCGCGCCCGCGCCCTTGAAGGCGGGCCGGCTGCGCTCGCTGAAGGGCGTCCACCTGGCGTTCACCGGGATCCTGGTCCGGCCACGCCGCGAGGCCCGGGCGGCGGCCCGGCGGGCGGGGGCCGTCGTGCACGGCGGGCCCTCGGCGCGCACCAGCGTCGTGGTGCGCGGGCAGCCGAACCCGCGCCAGGCCGCGGGGCGCGACGCGGGCCTGAAGCTGATGGAGATCAAGCGCCTGCGCGCGAAGGGGCTCAAGATCACGCTGCTCGACGAGCGGCAGTTCTGGCGGCTCGCCGCGGGCTGGCGAGGCTCGCGATCGGGCTAGAGACCGCGCGCTACTTGAAGCACTGCACGAGCAGCGCCCGGCCCAGCCCCGACTTGTTCCCGGGCGTGCACGTCTCGCCGGCGGGCGCGCAGCACCAGCACTCGTCCATCACCTCGGCGAGGCCGCCCGCCGGGATCACCGACTCGCTCACCGCGCCGCTCGCCTGGTTGCAGGACCCGCCCACGCCGCCCGAGCTGCGGATCACCACGCGGTCGCCGGTCATGTTCACGTAGATCGGCGACTTCGCGGTGCCGGGGAACGCCATCGCGGTGACCCGCTTCTCCTTCGGCGTGACCTGCCGGTAGATCACGATCAGCGGGTCGCCCGGTTTGAAGCGCGCGGCCTCGACGATCACCGCGGGGTCGAAGTGCCAGGCCAGGCGCGCCCCGCCGTCCTCCGCCATCAGCACGTTGCCGAGCGTCTTGTCGACGCTCACCAGCTTGCCGTAGACGCTCTTCGTCGGCACGGGGGCGGGCGCCGGGTCGGGCGCCTGCGCCGACACGCGCAGCGACGGGCCGCAGAGGAGCAGGCCGGCCCCGCCCACCAGGCTCGCGACGACTCCGGACCTGAAACCACGCATCTCATGTCCTCCCGCGGCGGGACGTCCGCCGCCCACCGAGCTAGCCGCAGCGTACCACCCGTCGGGCGGTTTAGAGCACCTTCTTGATGCGCCGGCCGAGCTTGCGGGCTTTCTCTTCCTCGACCGGAATGAGCTTCGTGAGCTCGGCCTCGTCCTCCACCCACGTGGTGGCCGCCATCAGCAGCAGGAAGTCGCTGTAGGCGACGAGCGACCACGGTCCCGCGACGAGGTAGGAGGTCTCGCCGTCGAGGAAGGCGCTGCGCGGGTCCTGGTTCTTCGAGCCGACCGTGAGGTAGTAGACGGCATCCTGCGTGTCCGGCAACGGCTCGCGCCGCATCCGCTCGAGGATCGGGCGAGGCGTGTCGAGCGGGTCCTCCTCGCCGAAGATGGACGTCGGTTCCGCGGTTGCCTTCGCGCGCGCGCCGAGCTGCCCACGCAGCGAGGCGACCACCTCGGGGATGTCGGCGTAGGCTCGCATGGCGCGGCGTGTCGCGAGCAGCTGCGTCTTGCGGTGCATCTTGGGCCGGCCCTCGCGCGTGCCCGCCGCGATGAACCGCGGCTGGTAGCCGCCGGCCTCGAGCTCCGCCGCCACGTCGTCGAGGAGCCGCGCGGTGTCTGTCGGCATCGGAAACTCCTCCTGCAGGAACGCGTACCTGCGCAGGCCCTCGGCCGCCTCGCGGATCTTGCCGAGCGTGTCGCCCGAGGCTGACGCCCGCGTGTAGAGCCCCACGCGCAGGCGGCCGCCCGACGCCGCGATCGGGTCGCCCATGATGCGGCGCACCTCGAGCAGCCGAGCGAAGACCTCGCGGGTCCGGGCGAGGATCGGGGCGCCGGCGGCCGGGGCGTTGTCGAGCGAGGGCGCCACGACGTAGACGTGACAGCCCCGCAGCGCAGCCCCCGCGAGCTGCCCGGCCCAGAACGGGCTCGCCCACAGCGAGTCGGGCACGACGATGACGGTGTCCGGCGGGGCGAGCGTGTAGAGAATGGCCTGGGCGAGCGTCGCCTCCTTGCGCCCGAAGCCCACCTCGTTGTGGACGTTCAGCGCTCGCGCGCCGTGCCCTGACGCCTCGCGCGCGTCCACGAGCGCCCCGTAGCCTTCGGGCAGCGGCCGCTCGCGGAGCGGCTCGGGGATGTCGCGCTCGGCGAACCCCTGCGACCGGAGCAGCCAGACGGCCTCGGTCTTGAGCTGGACGAGCGCGGGGCCGGAGGCGAGCAGCCCGCGGTCGTCCCAGGTCGGCCCGCCGTACTCGGAGCCGACACCGGTGCCGCTGAAGAGCGCCTGCCCGCGACCCGGGTCCTGCTCGGTCACGTCGTAGAAGAAGAGCTTTCGGTGGTCGAGGGTGATGGAGTCGGGCGCGAAGGGGAGAAAGTCGATCACCCGGCTCGAGCGGAAGGACAGGTCCGCGGGGAAGGTCACGCTGACGTGGACCTTGATCACCTCGCGGAGCCAGCCCTCGCCTCCGTGCGCCTGTGCCTCGGCCTGGAGCCGCGTCGACGAGGCGACGGCACTCCGGAGCTCCTGCTGCGCCTCGCGGACCTCGGCCTCCCGCTTCTCGTGGCCCTCGCCGAGCTTCAGGTCGTGCCCGAGGGGGTCCTCGAGGAGGCTCAGGTACAGCCGGCTCTGGCTGCCTTCGTAGAAGAACTGGGTCTGGAACAGGAAGAAGGCCGGCAGGCTCCCGGTCGCGTCGTACTCCCGGACCCGTCTCGCCATCGCCCTCAGGTAGCCCTTCGTGGTGACGTCGTGAGCCACCGGGTCGGGCTGGCCGCCGACGCGTCCGGCGTAGTCGTGGATCCAGAGCACGTGGTATTCGCGCGCCTCGTGGAGCGAGCGCAGGAGCTCGAGCTGGAAGCGCGAGCCGTTGGTGGGGAAGAGCGCGTTGCCCCGCGTGAAGGGACGGCCGAGTGCCCGCGCGACGAGCGCGTCGATCTCCTGCTGCGAGTCCTGCTGCTCGGGTCGCAGCGCGAGGTCGAGCGGCATCCAGACCTTGCGCTCGTCGCCTTCGTAGTTCCGCTTCAGTGCCTCGCGGGCCCGCTCGAGCATCCGCGTGATCTCGTCGTACACGCCGAGCGCCGCTTCCCGGCGCGAGGCATCGAGGCCCGGCGAGGCGTCGAGCGCTCGGCCGAAGGCGAGCCGGCCCTGCTCCGCGAAGCCGGCGAGCGTGTCGGGCTTCTTGAAGCGCCCGATCAGCCGGTCGTACGGCAGCAGCACCTCGTCGAGCAGCACCGCGCTCGCCAGGTCCGCCACCGCGCGGCCCCGCTCGGGCCCGACCGCGCTCGCGAAGGCGGCGTCGAAGGCCTCGTCGTAGTGCCGCGACTCGAGCGCGTACGAGCGGCCCTCGGGGTGATCGGCGTCCTTCTTCTCGAACAGACGCCTGGCCGCCTCCACGTCGGACCGGAAGCGCTCCATCGCCTTGTCGTAGCTCGAGTCGTCGTCGTCGTTGAAGAAGTTGGCGTGCAGGATCAGCCAGCGGCCGGCGTCGCGGAGCGTGTCGAGCTGCGCCCGGGTCGTCTCGGGGACCGCCGTGCGCGTTCGCTGCTCTGGCGGCGGCTTCACGGGGTGTGCGTTGCGGTGCTTGGGCCGCGTCTTGCCCATGTGGGCCTCGAGCGGGAGCTGGAAGCCGAAGTTGAACGAGTTCCCCCGGCCGGGGATCCACTCGAAGCGGAAGTTGCCGCCGCTGCCGAAGAGGCCTCCGCGACCGAAGTAGGGCGTGAAGGCGAGGATGAAGTCGGCCTGCTCGGTGCGTGCATTCCAATCGAGGCCGAGGTTCAGGAACAGCAGCCGGCTCGTGGCCAGGAGCCGCGCCCCGCCGTCCCAGCCGCCGCTCGTGGCAGTCGTGCTTCCGATGCCGCCGACGTAGCCCTCGGCCGACACCCCGAAGGCCCCCGAAATCGGCAGGACCAGGTCCTTGTAGAGACCCGCCACGCCGATCCCACCGAGCCGCTCCCCGCCCTCTCGATTCCAGGTCATCGACCCGGCCACGTACGGCTTGAGGCGCCAAGGCTGGCCGAGCGACTTGAAGGTCAGGGGAGGCGGGGTCGGGTCGGCGGTGGGCTGGGCCCACGACAAGACGGGACCGGCCACGAGTGCCGCAAGGGCTCCGCCGGCCCACGTGCTCGCTCGCGAGGCTGCTCGCATCCTCGTCCTCCCGCGGCCGCTCGTCAGGGCGCCGCCGTCTCGGCCGTCAGTCGCCGGTTGCGGCGGACGAGCGCCGCCGCGAGCAGCAGCCAGAGCGCGACGAAGCACAGGTTGACGATGGCGAAACCGGAGGCGTCGAGCGTGACCCAGGTGGTGCCGGCGAAGACTACGAATGCGGCGACGAGGTCGCCCAGCCGCACGAAGAAGCTGTCCACGGCCTGCTTCGCCTTGTACTTCTCCTCGCGCGTCGTGGGCAGCCACAGCAGCTGCTTGGCGGTGTTCATCACCGAGTAGTCGGTCGCGTTCTCGGCCGTCTTGGCCGCGCGCACGACCGCGAGCGTCGCTCCCGCCGCCACGAAGCCGTAGGCCCCGAGGGCGATCACGGGGAGGGCGAAGAGAACCCCGGCGAGCCCGAAGTGCTTGACGAGCCGCGAGGCCACGAAGGCCTGCAGCAGCACGGCGATCACGTTCACCCAGAAGAAGTAGCTGCCGTAGTACGCGCCGATGTAGGCGCTCTTGTCGAAAGCAGGGTCCGCGGCAGCGAGCTGCGACGCGTGCTCCACCACGAGGTGGCTCAGGATGTACTCGCCGAGGGTGTTGACGACGTTCAGGACGATCAGCAGCGCCGCGATCAGGAGGATGTAGCGGTTGCCGAAGACGAGGGCGAAGGCGTCCTGCTTGCCGAGCGGCGCCGCAGCGGCCGCGGGGATCCCGGGCGCCCCGGCCGGGGCCGTCGTGCCGCGGTTGACGCTGACGTAAAGGACGAGCGTGAGCAGCAGCAGCCCCGCCGCCAGGAAGAGCATCTGGTGGGCGCTCACGTGCACGTGGAAGAGCCGCCCGGCGATCCAGGCCCCGATCGGGCTTCCGGCCGTCGCGCCAATGCCGATGATGGGGAAGAGGCGGTTGCCGGCGTCCTTGGTGTAGATGTCGTTCGCGTAGGACCAGAACTGCGCGATGATCGACAGGCTGAAGAAGCCCACCCAGACGTAGAACGCCACGCCGACGAACGGGATCCCGGCGTGCACGGCGACCGCGAAGCCGAGGATGTTGGCCACGAAGAAGAGCGTGACCCCGACGATCAGCTTCATTCGGCCCACACGCGAGGCGAACCAGCTATAGGCGGGTACGAAGCCGATCAGCACCAGGGCCTGACCGGCTGCGGCGAGCGTCTTGACCTCGGCCGTGTCGTGGACGCCGAGCGCCTTCAGGAAGCCCGGGATCTCGCTGTTCAGGATCAGCGGCTCGCGGACGGTCTTGATGACGTAATACGACACCAGGATCAGGAACACGTTCACGAGCATCAGGAGGGCGCGGCCCCCCTCGCCCGGCTGGACCTGCGAGAAGAGGCCCAGCAGGCGATCGAGGGGGCGCGGTCCGTTCCGCGGCTGTTCGGCGTTCGTGGCGCTCATCGTCAACTCGGCTGAACCTCCCGGACGGAGTCGGCAAGCATAAGCGACATCATCCGGGGTCAGCTATCCGTTTCGTGCCAACGATCCGCCCTGGCACGAAGCGGATAGTCCCAGCCACGCAGGCTTCGCTAGGCTGAAGGCTTGCGTTGGAGAGGGCAGGGCCCGGCGCTCGGGCCGGGGACCCAGGAGGCGGTGGCGATGCGGTCGAGTGGCAGGATCGGATGGGTCGCGCTGGCGGGCGTTGTCGCGGCAGCGGGGGTGCGCGGCGAGGAGACGCGCAGCGTGGCCGCCGGGCCGCAGTACGCTGCCGGCGCGTTCCACGAGTTCCTCTTCGGCCGGGGCTACCGCGACCTGTGGACGACACCCGTCGAGGTCCCCGTGCTCGACCTGCAGACAACCGGCGGCGGGCTGACGCCCGTCCGTGTGGTCGGCCAGGCCCAGGGCCTGGGTCTCGCCTTCAAGGGGGCCGACGGCAAGGCCTACACCTTCCGCTCGCTCCACAAGCACCCGGAGCGCATGCTGCCCGAGGAGTGGCGGGATCGCTTCCCGGCGAAGATCGCGCAGGACCAGAGCTCGCACACCC
>CAZMRX010000076.1:13884-17043 GCA_964568755.1 uncultured Acidobacteriota bacterium
ACCCGGACATGGTCCTCGTCCACCACGACGGGATGCTGAGCCGGGGCCTGCGCGGCCGCATCCCGAAGCTGCTCAAGTTCACGGAGGAGTACCCGCGCAAGCTCGAGGGGCCGCTCCAGAACAGCTTCGAAGTCGATCGCTGGCTGCTGTCCGACCTCGACGGGGCTGCCTGGCAGGAGGTGGCGAAGGACCTGCAGGCCCGTCTCACCGACGACGCGATCGAGCACGCGCTTCGGCAGATGCCCGCCCCGTGGTACGCAAAGAGCGGCGCGCAAACGCTCGCCGAGCTCAAGACGCGCCGCGCGGGCCTCGTGGACTACATCCTCCGCGTCTACCGCTACTACGCGAAGGAGGTGGACGTCCACGCGACGGACGCGGCCGAGCTCGTCACGCTGGCACGCGGCACAGACGACTCGATGGAGGTCACCATCGCCGCAAGCGGGGGAGGCGAGGCGCCCTTCTTCCGCCGCCTCTTTCTCCCGGGCGAGACCCACGAGGTCCGCGTCTACCTGCACGGCGGGAACGACCGCGTGCTGCGGAGCGGCCCGGCCGGCGGCCCGATCAGCGTCCGCGTGATCGCGGGGGGCGGCCAGGACAGCGTCGACGATTCGAGGAGCGGCGGCACGGACGTCTGGACGGACAAGGGCGAGGCGAAGGTCGAGCGCGGGGACGGCACTCACGTGCGCCGCGACGCCTGGACGAACCCCGCCCCGGTGAAGGACGCGCCGTGGCTCGAGCCCCGCAGCCACGGGCACTGGACGACCGGCGGCGCCGTACTCGCGTACCACCCGGACGTCGAGCTCGTCCTCGGCTACGGGTTCACCCGCACGACGTGGGGCTTCAGGACCCAGCCGGCCCGGAAGATCCAGTCCTTGCGGGGCGCGATCACGACGGGGGCCGGAACCGGCAAGGTCGAGTACAGCGGGACGTTCCGGCGGGTCGGCTCGGGCCAGTCCTTCGGCCTCGAGACCTTTGCGTCCGACATCGAGCAGTTCAACTTCTTCGGCTACGGGAACGACTCGATAGGCGAGCCGACCGAGAAGGCCTACCGCGCCGAGCAGAGCGTGCTGTTCGCCCGGCCGACGGTCCGCTTCGACCTGGGCCGGCGCCTCGAGGCCTTCCTCGGCCCGGAGGTGCGCTACTCGGACAGCTCCCGGTCCTTCGACACGATCCTCGGGAGCACCGCGCCCTACGGCATCGGCTACTTCACGCAGGCGGCGGTGCGCGGAGGACTCCACTTCGACTCTCGCCAGCGCCCCGACTCGTGGGCGCGGATCAACGTCACCGAGAGCGTGACCGACTCCCGCACCACGGAGCAGGTCACGGGCGTCAACGTCCAGGCCGCCGGCTTCTACGCGCCCGCCGCCTGGGACGTGAAGGACGCGTACGGCGGCGTCGACGGCGAGCTGGCCGCTTACGCCGGCTCCCGCCGCGTCCACGTCGCGGCGCGCGTGGGAGGACGCCACCTCTGGGGCGACGCGCCGTGGTTCGAGGCGGCCCACGTCGGCGGCCGGAACAACCGGGGCTTCCGCAGCCACCGCTTTCTCGGGAACTCGTCGCTCTACGGCAGCCTGTCGCTACGCGCCTGGCTCGGCCGCCTGCCCATCCCGCTGCTGCCGACGCGCGTGGGCCTCGTCGCCTTCACCGACACCGGCCGGGTCTGGCTCGAGAACGAAGACTCGGACACCTGGCACACGTCCTACGGCGGCGGCATCCTGCTGCAGCCCACGCTCGCGCCGGTGACCGTGCACGCGATCGCGGCCGACAGCAAGGAAGGCACGCGCTTCTACTTCGGCCTCGGCTACCCGTTCTAGGCGGAGCCGTTCCAGGCCGACGAGCGAGTGGGCCGTCTGCCATTCGACGTGGTAAGCTGATGGCATGCGCACGACCATCGACAAAGCCGGGCGGGTCGTGATCCCCGCTGCCGTTCGCGCCCGTGCCGGGCTGCGCCCCGGCACTCTCCTCGACGTCCTCGTGGACGACCTCTCGGTTCGGCTCGTCCGCCGGGTCCCGCCGCCGAAGCTCGTCAGGGTCGGACGCCGTCTGGTGGCCCGCCCGACCGCCGCGGCGAAGGACCTCCCCGACGTGGACGTGGCTGCCCTGATCGAGGAGGAGAGGAACCGCTGGCCTCGCTGAACCGTGCGTTTCTCGACACCAGCGTCCTGCTGGGAGGGCTGATCGAGTTCGGACCGCGGGTGAGCGGGGCGCAGGCGGTCCTGCGGGCCGTGTCGGAAGGGCCGGCGCGCCGGACGCTCACCGCCTGGCACTGCTGCCTCGAGTTCTACGCCGTGGCGACCCGCCTGCCCGAGGAGTTCCGGCTGAGCCCGGCGGATGCCGGACGCCTGCTGGAGGAGGAGCTGCTGGGCCGGCTCCGCGTCGTCGAACTGCCGGCCGCAGCCCGGCTCGAGCTGGTGCGCGACGTGGTGCGCGAGCGCGTGGCGGGAGGGCGACTCTACGACGCCCATATCGCGGAGGCCGCCCGGCGCGCGGGCGCGCGGCTGGTCGTGACCGACAATGTCCGGCACTTCTCCGTCCTTCGCGCGCACGGTATCCGCGTCCTGGACAGCGCGGCGTGCGCGGCCGAACTCGTCGGCGGCAGGTAGCCCACGAGGGGGGCGCCGGCTGAGCGAGCACCGGGGGCGCACGGCTTCGGCGACGGCCGCGTGGGCGCTCGCCTGGCCCTTCGCACGCGGTGTCGTGGCATCTCAAGCACCTGAGGTCCGACGCGCGCCGCTTGGCCTCGACCGCTGGGGCATCGAGGCCGGTCTCGCCGGGATCGGGGTTCGCGACGTCGTCGAGGGGCCCGACGGCTTCGTCTGGATCGCCACCTCCGGAGGGCTGTCCCGCTTCGACGGACGGTCGTTCGTCGACCTCACGGCCGCCACGACGCCGAGCCTTCCGACCCACTCCATCACCGCGCTCGCGCCCGGCGCGGACGGGAAGCTCTGGGTCGGCCTCGAGCACGGCGGCGTGCGGAGCCTGCGCGCCGGCGCGATCGGGCCCGATCCGAGGCTCGCGGCGCTGCCCACGGACCTCTCGGTCAGGGACCCGCTCGAGGACCGGTCGGGGGTGCTGTGGGTCGCGACCACGACCGGCCTGTGGAGGGTCGGCGGCGACGGTACGGGCCGGGTGGCGCCGTCCAGGAGTCCGGAAGACGCC
>CAZMRX010000077.1:0-8766 GCA_964568755.1 uncultured Acidobacteriota bacterium
CAGGCCGTGGTGGTGGAGAACCGCTCCGGGACGCCGTGCGCCCGGGCCTCGTTCGCGGGCGCGCCGCGCTCCTACCTGGCCGGCGACGGCCCGGTGTCGACCGCGGCCGCCGATTTCGACCGGGACGGACGCCAGGACCTGGCCGTCGTCTCGGCAAACGACTCGAGCTTGCGGATCCTGCGAAACGTCAACGGAGGGTTCACGAGCACGACGCCGATCACCGGGCTCGTCCCCGCCCCACGCGGAGTGGCTACGGCGGACATGAACGCGGACGGCAACGCGGACGTCGTCGTCGCGCAGGGAGCCCCCGGCACCGGCCGGGTGCAGGTCTTCCTGGGCGACGGCATGGGCGGCCTCGCCGCCGGAGCCTCGCTCGCCGCCGGCTTCAACACCTCGGCGCTGGTCGTCGCCGACTTCGACGGCGACGGCGCGCCGGACGTGGTCGCGGCCAACGAGGACTCGAACGACCTGTCCGTTTTCCTGGGGACGGGGACGGGCGGCCTGGTGGGGCCGACGACGATCCCCCTGGGCGCCGGCAACCTCCCGCGGGCGCTCGTGGCCGGGGATCTCGACGGCGACGGCCGGCGGGACCTGGCCGTGGCCAATTTCGGCTCGGCGAGCGTGCGGGTCATCGGCGGCAACGGCGACGGCACCTTCGGCTTCGGCCCGACGCTGTTCGTGGGCGCGAACCCCCAGGGCATCGCCGCCGCCGATCTCGACGGCGACCTGAAGCTCGACCTCGTGACCGCCGACAACGGTGCGAGCCGGGTGTCGGTGATCCTGCGGGACCCCGGCTTTGCCTTCCTCCCGGCCGTGCCCTACGTGGTGGGGACGAACCCGACCGCCGTCGCGCTCCTCGAGCTCGTGGGCGGCGACGGGCGGCCGGAGATCGTGGTCACGACGTCGGCCGGATCCGGCGACCAGACCCTGGGCCTGCTGACCAACAACGGGCTGGGAGCGTTCTCGGCGCACAGCCAGCACGCGATGCGCAACTCCCCGCAGGCGATCACGCCGATCGACGCCGACTCCGACGGGCTCGTCGACCTGGCGGTGCCGTGCCGGAGCGCCGACGCGGTCGTGATCGTGATCAACCGGCCGCCAGGTCCCCCGCTGCTCTCGGCGGCCCCGCGCGTGAGCGTCGGCGACATGCCGCGCGCCGCGGCGTCGGGCGATTTCGACGGCGACGGCGACCTGGACCTGGCCGTTGCCAACAGCGCGGGCAACAACGTCTCGCTGCTGCGGGGAGACGGCCTCGGGGGATTCACCCCCTATGCCACGCTCGCGGCCGCCGGAGCCGAGGCCGTCATCGCCGCCGACTTGAACCGGGACGGCCTGCTCGACCTGGCCGTGAGCGCGCCGAACGAGGCGATCCCCTCGATCGCCATCTTCTTCGGCGCCGGGGCCGGCGTCTTCGCGGCGCAGCCGCTCGTTCCGATGGGCGCTGGCTTTCCGCCCGACGACCTGGTGGCCGCCGACGTCGACCTGGACGGCGACCTCGATCTCGCGATCTGCATCAAGACGTCGGGGGGCGTGGCGCTGATCATGCACAACAACGGCCTGGGCCAGTTCGTGCTCGGCTGGAACCCCCCGGTGGGCAACAAGCCGACCGCGATCGTGGCCGCCGACTTCGACCGCGACGGCGACGTCGACTTCGCCGTGGCCAACGACGACTCCGACGACGTGATGATCATCGCGAACACCGTCTCGTTCGCGGTGACGCAGACCCTGACGCTGGGCGTCAACGATAGCCCGATCTCGCTGGCGGCGGCCGACTTCGACGCCGACGGACTCCTCGACCTGGCCGTCGCGGCGGGCCTCACCGATCGGTTGCACGTGTACCGCAACCTGGGGGCGGGGTTCGCGACCGTGCCTACCGTGTTCGTCGCGCCGTACCTGCTGCGGCACGTGACCGCGGCGGACGTCAACCGCGACGGCCGCCCGGACCTGATCGCGACCGCCGCCGGCCTGTCGGTGCTGCGCGGGATCGGGACGCTGGCGTTCGACCCGCCGCAGACCGTCGTGGTCGGCCAGGCTCCCGTGGCGGCCGTGGTCGACGACTTCAACCGCGACGGCCGGCCGGACGCGGTGGTGGTGAACGAGGGATCGGACGACGTCAGCATCCTGCTGAGCACGGCCTGCCAGCCGCAGCGGCTCGAGGTCTCGCTGCAGCCCGCCGGCTGCGCTTCCGGGCTGCCCCCCTACGCGCGCGACGTGGAGCTGACCGCGTACGACGAAGGCGGCAACGTCGCGAGCTGCGCGACGGCCAACGTGGTCCCGGCGATCGCCCCGGGCACGGGCGACCCGGCGGCGATCCTCGGCGGCCCCATCTCGGGGCTCCCGCTCGCGACGGGCGTCGCGTCCTTCACCGGGGCGAACGGACTGACGATCGACAAGGCCGGCCGGCGCTACAGGCTCCGCTTCACGACCGCCGGCATGCCGCCGGCGCTCACGCGCAGCTTCACGCTCGGCCCCACACCCGAGATCCTGGGGCCGACCTCGGTATGCCCCGCTACCACGGGGACCTTCTCGCTCGAGGGCACGCCCGACTTCTACGACTCCTACGCGTGGTCGATCACGCCGGTCGGGCCGGCGCCCTACGACACGAACCCGTTCGCCTTCACGCCGACGGTGCTGCTGCCGAACCCGCCGCTGACGGGCGCCCGGACGATCGGGGTGACCGCCCGCGTGGACGAGTGCGTCGTCACGCCCACGGCGCTGAACGTCTACTTCGGCAACCTGCTCTCGATCGCGCTCGACACCCAGGGCGCGAGCTCGGTGTGCGTCGACTGCATCGGCGGATCGGCGAAGGCGCTGGAGCTCGGGGGCGGAGCGGCGGTCCTGCGGCAGTGGGGCTTCCGCACCGTCTCGGGCAGCGGCGCGATCACGATCATCCCCGGCGAGAACTTCGAGACCTACGTGCTCAAGGGCGCCAACTTCCCCGGCCCGGGCACCTACTACGTGGTCGTGACGACGACGCCCACCTGCGGCGCGCCGACGGTGTCGAGCGAGTGGGCCGTCACGGTTTCCGCCACCGTTCCGAGCGGCGAGGTGCAGCATCTCGCGGCCTCCTCGCGCGGGGGCCCGGCCGCCAACACCGGGCAGAACAAGCTGCTGTGGGTCAACACCGCCGCCCCCGAGGAGATCCGGATCCGCTGGAACAAGGCGCTCACGGGCACGAACGACTGCCTCTCGCCCTCGAGCCTGGGCGCGCCCTACACAGGCGAGGCTGTCGTCACGACGCCGATTCCGCTCGCGAAGGACAACTACCTCCACACCGGTCTCGAGCTGGACACGGCCTACTGCTACAGCGTGTTCGTCAAGGTGAGCGGCCTCTACTCCCCCGGCCGCACCGTGAAGGCGCGGCCGTTCGACGCCAGCGGCCCGGTCAAGTGGGCCTACGCCACCGGGGGCACTGCGGTGGCGCCGCCGACGATCAGCGGCGAGGGCATCCTGGCGCTGTCCAACGACCGCACGGTGCACGCGCTCACGCGCGGCGCGGCCGGCGGCGAGTGGCCCGGCCCCTGGATGCCCACGCAGCTCGCAGGCGTCGCGCACTCGCGCTCGCCCGTGGTGCCCTTCGTGGTCCCGCTCGCTGGCGGGGCCAGCACGGTGCTGTTCGCGGCCGACGACGCGACGCCGGGCTTCCTGCACGCGATCGACGCGCGCACGGGCAACCGGCCGTGGCCGGCGCAGTCGCAGGGCAAGCCGATGACCGGCGCGCCCGGCGGGATCTTCGCGCAGTACTCGGGCGTTCGCGACGCGCTGTTCGTGGGCACTCGCGACAACGTGATGGCCAACGAGCTGCGTGCGCTCGAGCTGTCGAGCGGCGCTTTCCTCGATGCCTACGGCCCGGGCGGGGCCCCCGGCCCGATCGGGGCGATCAGCGGGACTCCGGCGATCGACTACGCGAGCAGGCGGATCTACTTCGCCTCGCAGAAGCGGCTGGGCGGCGACACCCTTTTCTGCCTGGAAATCGGAGCGGCCGCCCCCGTGTTCACGTACGTGTGGTCGCGCGACCTCGGCAACATCACCGGCAGCCCCGTGCTGCGTGGAGGGCGCGTCTACGTGGGGACGGACGCCGGCGTGATCTACTCGATCAACGCCGCTACCGGGCTGATCGGCGACGACCACGTCTACACGCCGGCGCCGGCAGACGGCCCGGCCAAGGGCTTCCTGTTCCCGGACCGCCGGAACGACGACCTGATCTTCGCCACGGACACCAAGGTCTGGAGCATCTCGGACTCCGGCGCCGCGATGACGCTCAACTGGGAGTGGACGCAGCCGGGCCTCAACCCGTCGGTGATCCTGTACTGGCCGGGGACCAACCTGGTCTACGTCGGCAGCGCGAGCGGGAAGCTCTACGAGCTCGACTTCACGAGCGCGACGATCGGGACGCCCCCGACCTTCAAGCTGCAGGTCCTGGGCGGGGGTCTCGGGCAGGTCGGCGCGCCGTCGCTCGACATCGGGGTCACGCCCAAGCTGCTGCTGGTCGGCAGCGAGCCCGGCGTCGTCTACGGCGTTCAGGTTCCGTTCCCCTGACGAGGCGAAGCGGCTTCTCCGGCGGCGCACTCCCGGTTACACTCTAGCCAGCTTCTGGGGGGATTCAGGATGGAGGAAGGCAGGGACGGCGCAACCGGGCCTTTCGCACCTGGTCCCGACGGACGACTGCCGTACGAGAAGCCGTCCGTGGCCTGGGAGCAGCCCCTCGAAGCGCAACCCAGCCTGATGAGCGGCTGCCAGAAGACGCCCGGCGGCGGAGTCGACTGCACGGCCGTGGGGCCGGTCTCGAGCTGACGATGGCGCTGCGCCGGCATCCGGACGTGGCCTGGCAGCGGATCGGCGACGAGGCGGTGGTGATGAGCCTCGGCGAGGGCCGCGTGCTGGGCCTGAACCCGACCGGGACGCTGCTCTGGTCGCTCCTCGAGGAGCGAGGCGAGGACGGCCTGGTCGCGGCGCTCGTCGAGCGCTTCGCGACCGACGAGCGGCAGGCGCGCGAGGACGTGCGCGGCTTCCTGACGCTGCTGCGCGAGCGCGGGCTGGTGGGCGAGGCCTAGTTGGCGCTCGCCTGGACCCCCTCGGCACGCCTCAAGCAGATCGCCCTCGAGCGGGCGCAGCCGCTCTCGGCGAGCCTCGAGATCACCTACCGCTGCAACTGGCGCTGCGTCTTCTGCTACAACCCGCGCCACGGCGACCTGCGGGGGCTGCCCAGCGAGCGCTGGCTCGGCGTGCTCGACGAGCTGCGCGAGCTGGGCACGCTCTACGTCGCGCTGACGGGCGGCGAGCCGCTCACGCACCCGCAGTTCCTCGCGATCGCGCGCGGGGTGCGCGAGCGCGCGCTCGCGCTGCGCGTGCTCACGAACGGCGCACTCGTGACCGATGATCTCGCCGCCGAGCTCGCTTCGCTCCGGCCGATGGCGGTCGAGCTGAGCATCCATGGAGCCAACGCCGCCACCCACGACCGCGCCACCGCAACGCCCGGCTCCTTCGAGGCGATGCTGCGCGGCCTGGACCGGCTGCTGCGGGAGCAGGTGTCGGTCGTGCTCAAGGCGCCGCTCACCCACCTCAACGAGGACGAGATGGAGGAGATGCAGCGGATCGCGGCGGATCGCGGCGTGCCGCTGCGACTCGACCCGGTGCTCACGCCGCGCGACGACGGCGACCCGGGTCCGCTCGCCTATCGGGCCTCGCCGGCGGCGGTCGCCCGGATGTTCCGGGCGCTCGGCGCGCACGGCCAGATCCCGAGCGAGGACCGCGTCGCGGGCGGCGTCAACTGCGGGCTCGGCCGCACGACGCTGGCGATCGACCCCGAAGGTAACGTGTTCCCGTGCCTGCAGTGGCGACGGGCGCCGCTCGGCAACGTGCGCGACGCCTCGCTCGTGGCGATCTGGCGCGAGTCGGAAGAGCGAGTCGCCGCGGCAGCCGTCGCGCGGGCCGCGAACGAGCGCCTGCGCGTCGCGGGCGGCCCGCTCGCGGCGTTCCCGTTCTGCCCGGCCCTGGCGCTGCAGCGCACGGGCGACGCGCTCGAGCCGGACGCGACCCACCTCGAGCAGGCGGAAGCCGCCGCGAGCGCGCGCCTCGCGTCCGCGTGAAGTTCGGCGCCGGGGGCCTGTGCTTCGCGGCCGGGCCCGAGGAGCGGCTCATCCCGAGCGAGCGCGAGGCGCTCGCCCGCCTCGACCCGGAGCCGGACGGGCCGCAGCCGCCGTTCGCGATCGAGCTCGTGGAGGAGCCTCCCTGGCGCAGCGACGACCCCACGCTGTTCCCGCAGTGGGAGCCCGCGGTCCAGCGCTTCGTGGGCGAGCGGCTGCTGGCGAGCCACCGCAGCTTCACGGCCGAGATCGAGCCCTTCGCCTCGCGCGCCCGGCTGCAGCGTCGCGAGGCGCGTGCGTACCCGCTCGAGACCGTGATCCGCACGTCGATGATGGCCCGCCTGCCGCTGGTGGGCGGCCTGCCGCTCCATGCCGCCGGCGTGGTGCTCGGCGGCCGCGGGGTGGCGTTCTTCGGCGCTTCCGGCGCCGGGAAGACGACGCTGTCGGCCACGTCGCCCGTGCCCGTGCTGTCGGACGAGCTGGTCGCCATTGCGCCGGGGCGGCCGTTCACGCTGGTCCGCTCGGGTTTCTGGGGCGAGGGCAGGCCGCAGGCGGGCGCGCTCCGAGCTCCCCTCGGCCTGCTGGTGGACCTGGCCAAGGGGCCCGGCTTTCGCGCGGAGCGGCTCGCCCCGTCGCAAGCCGCGGGCCGTGTGCTGGCGTCCGTGCCGGTGCCTCACTCTCCTTCGCTCTGGCGCGCCGCCTTCGCGGTGGTCGCGGAGCTCGTGTCGCGAGTCCCCGTGATCCGGATGGAGTGGACCCCCCTGGAGCCCCCGTGGGCCTCGCTCCAGGGACTGCTCGACGAGGCCTAGCCACCCCGGAAGACGTATACATAATACGTCTTCACATTCCATCTTGAATCGGATAACTGCTCGCCATACAATCAGCCCCACGCACTAGTCGAAGTTGTCGATGCTGGGAGCGGGCAGCCCACCCAGGGCCGTTCTTCCCCACCACCGGCAGAGAAAAAAGCACCTAAAGTGCTCGCTGGGTTATATTTCAGGACCCAACGAGGACACCAGAGCCTTGTCGATCACCCGAAAGTCGGGTAGTCGAAAGGTGTGCTTATTTTCTGTATTGCTGTAGCAGAAACGATCATCTAGACTGCTCCTCGGTCGTAGTGAGTCGGGCCGGCCACCGTGTCCCCCACGGTCGCCAGTCAGGACTCGGGAGGAGGGTCCAGTGGACCGCGGGTTCGGGGGTCGCAAGGGTTCGCAAGCAGCGCTCGCTCTGGCAGCAGCGCTCGCTCTCGGGGCTTCTGGAGCTCCTGCGAACGCGCAGACGCCTACCTATTCGATCGTGGAGCTGGCGGGCGTCCCGCAGCGCATCAACAACAACGGCCAGATCGCGGGCTGGGTCTACGTCGGCCCGGACGCCCACGCCGCCATCTACAGCAACGGGGCCTGGCTCGACCTCGGCGTGCCGGCCGGCAACCAGCTGAGCACGCTCTTCGGCATCAACAACAACGGCGCCGCCGTCGGCTACGCGTTCGCGTCGCTGCCCGGGCCCGACAACCGCTGGCAGGCGATCCTCGCCCCGGCCAACGCCACCTCCGTCCAGGAGCTGAGCGTGCTCGCCCCGGACTCGTTCGCCTACGCGATCAACGACAGCGGCGCGGTCGTCGGCTGCCTGAACCGTTACGACGACGTCTTTCCCGACCCGCACCGCGCCTTCGTGTACGCGAACGGCAGCGTGACCGACCTGCACGCCCTGTTGGCCACCAACCCGACGCTCGACTTCACCTGCGCGCGCGACGTCAACAACGCGGGCGCCGTCGTGGGCGAGTTCCAGTCGTCGAGCGCCCCGCAGCGCGGCTTCGTCTACCAGGGCGGCACCGTCACGCTGCTGGCGCAGAACCCGAGCGCCTACCTCACGAGCGCCCGGGCCGTCAGCAACGCGGGCCGGATCGTCGGCGAGGGCCGGCTGCCCGGCTTCACCGCCGACCACGCCGTCGCCTACGACCTCGCGAGCGGCTCCGTCTCGAGCCTCGGCCTCGAGACGACCGGCGCTTTCAACAGCCGCGCGAACGACGTGAACACGGCGGGGGCCGTGGTCGGGATGATGTTCCTCGCCGTCGGCGAGCACGCCTTCCTCGTCTCGGGGGGCCAGGTGGTCGACCTCAACGACCGGCTGCCCGCGGGAAGCGAGTGGGTGCTGCAGGAGGCCGTGTCGATCAACGACGGCGGCCAGATCGTCGGCCGCGGCTACCTGACCTCCTCGCCCACGGTCCAGCGCTACTTCCTGATGCAGGCCACGGCAGGGGCCGTCTCCATCGGCGACCTGATCGAGCAGGTCCGCGCGCTGCACGCCGCGGGGTTCCTGAGCAAGGGCAACGCGACGTCGCTGATCGCGCACCTCACCACCGCCGACCGCCACGCCCGCGGCCGCTGCAGCCGCCTCGCGGTGCAGGCGCTCGAGGTCTTCGTGAAGCAGGTGGACACGCTGATCCGCACGGGCCGCCTGTCGCCGACCAAGGGCCAGCCGCTGATCATCGAGGCCAACCGCATCATCGACGGCCTGCTGGCAGGACACACGCCCTCGAAGCCCCCGGTTCCGTCCAAGAAGAAGTGCTTCCACCCGATGGGCAAGCACGGCAAGCACCGCTGCTGACCCGGATCATTCGCGAGGCCGCACCATTGCTCCGAGCGAATGATCCGTTCTCGACCGGTCAGACGGCCCGTGT
>CAZMRX010000077.1:8866-17032 GCA_964568755.1 uncultured Acidobacteriota bacterium
TTCGCGCCCCGCTCACAGGCCCACCGCCTGGCTGTCGCGGTACTTCCCTTCCTCGCGCTCGGGCAGGGGCGCCTGGCCCACGACCGGCTCGATGAACTGCCGATAGGCGTCGCGGAAGCCCCGCTCGACGAGGTCGTCGGTGGTCTGCAGCACCTCGGTGGCCGGGTCGCGCGCGCCGTCGAGCTCGGTGGGGCCGAGCGTCCGCCGCCGCGGCCGGATCACCCACAGGTCCACCTCGCGCGCGAGCTCGCCGGTGGCGGGATCCTCCCAGGCCCCGCGGCCGCCCGTCACGCGGTGTCCCAGCGTGCCCACGATGCGGTTGGTGCGCTCGGTGGCGTCGATCTCCGCCGCCGCCTGCTGCTCGAGGGCGCGCAGCGTGGCGTCGATGCGCGCGAGCGGGCCGCGGCGCCGCGTGGGCGGCCCGACCTCCTCGGGCGTCCCGGTCACGACCACGACCTGCTCGGCCCCGGCCGCGAGCGCCTCCTCGATCCCGCACCCCGGGACGAGCGTGGCGTCCGTCAGGCGGTGCGTCTCGCCGGCGTGGACCGAGCCCTTCGGGAAGGCCACGCGCCGCAGCGGCAACGCCAGCGGGAACAGCACGCCCGTGGCGATCGCGTCGAACAGCAGCGCGCCCTGCCCCGGCGCGCGCAGGTCCACCATGTCCTCGTGGATTCGTTGCGGATCCTCCTCGCGCAGCAGCGCGAACGCCAGCGAGCGCCCGCGGTCGAGGTCGGCCACGCGCACGATCAGCTCGCGAAACCCGAGCTCGCCCAGGTTCTCGGAGAGCAGCGCCACGTAGCGCCGGCCCAGCTCGGACTCGCTCGCGGGAGCGCCCGAGAGCGCGGCGCCGCGCGCGATCTCCCAAAGCCCGCGCCGGAGCCGCTGCAGGCCCGGCTCTCCGTCGAGGTACGACTCGAAAGCCTCGGCGAGGCGCGCGCGGCGGCGCCAGTACGCGGCGCCGAGCACGATCGTCGCCAGGCCGGCGAGCGCCAGCACCGGGACGGCCTGCGCCGCCAGGTAGGGTCCGCTCAGCGCCTCGGGCGCCACCCACAGCACCGAGAGGGCGCGCGTGGCCGCCCCGGGAAACACGCGGTCCGCGATCAGCAGCAGCGGGAACAGCAACCCCAGCACCAGCCCGAGCAGCACGGGCAGCGCGAAGATGACGAACGAGACGCCGAGCAGCATCAGGCCCGCGCGCAGAGCCGGCCGCAGCCGATAGAAGGAGCTCCAGCTCGCGCCGTCCCACAGCCCCCCTTTGCCGTAGAGCGACGCGCCGCCCGACACGGCGGCGAACGCCGCGGTGATGGCGCCGGAGCCCGAGCCCACGACCAGGTCGATCTTGACGCCGCTCTCGTCGAGGGCCCGCAGCACGCCGGCGTGGTAGGCGCCCGTGGTGCCGGTGCCGGTGAACACGACGGCCGTCCGCCGTTTCGGCGAGTACTCCCTCACGGCTCCTCCGGGGCGGCCCTTACGTTATCACCCGCCGCGGGGAGCGCGAAGGCGTGCGGCAGCGCCGCGCGCACCGCGGCGCGCAGCTGCGAGGCCGACCAAGAGTCCGCGACGATCAAGAACGCGGCGCGCGCCTTCGCCCCGCGCAGCCAGGCCGTGAGCCAGGGCCAGTCGGGCGCGGCCGTGGGCAAAGGCCACGCGAGGCGCGCGAGCGCGGCGTCCAGCTCGACCGGCGCCGTCACGACTGCCGCGTCGTCGAGCACGCACCCGCCGCGCAGCGGGTAGAGGCCCACGCTGCGGCGGCCGACGTCCACGATCACGGCGCGGCCCGACGCGGCTGCCACCGTCGCGGGAACCGCCGCGGGTGCGTCCGGGCGCTGCGAAGGGTCCGCGAGCCACGCCGCCGCGCGCGCGGCCAGCCCGCGGTAGTCCGCCTCGCTCACGCGCGCGAGGCACGGAGCGGCACACGACCGGACCTGGGCGTAGAGGCACGCGAGCCCGAGCGGCAGCGCCGGGTCGGGCTCGAACGCGTAGTCGCACGGGCGCAGCGGGAACAGCCGTTGCAGCGCGGCCCGCGCCTTGTCGGCCGCGCGGCGGTCGCGGAACGGCCCGTAGAGCGCGCCCTCGCCCGCGGCGGAAACCGTCGCGCGCGGGAAGCGCTGCGACGGGTCGAGGTGCAGGAAGGCCGGCGGCTTGAGGTCGCGCCGGGCCGAGACGGGCACGACCGGCGCGCACAGCCGCTCGTAGGCGAGCCGCTGGCGGAACGGGCCGTCCGTCTCGATCCAGGCCACGGCCGTCGCGATTCCCGCCAGGCTGGTCTTCGGCCGCCGCGCGCGGCCGCCGGCCGCCGGGCGCGGACGGACGAGCCCGAGGTGCGAGGCCGCCCAGAGCCGCAGGTTCGAGGCGCTGCCGATCAGCAGGCTCCGCCCCTCGGGCCCCAGCAGCTGTCCGACGCCGGGCGACGCGGGCACCGCCTGAAGCGCCGGTCCGGGCTCGGAAGCGAGCGCGACTCGGGCGAGCGCTTCGGGCCTCACGCGGGCGGCTACTCGTCCTTCACCTGGTCGTGCATCGTGACGAGCTTGCGGATCTCGTAGGTGCGGACGCCGCTCGGCACCCGCACCTCGACCGAGTCGCCCTCCTCGTGGCCGAGCAGGCACTTTCCGATCGGCGACGAGGGTGAGATGCGGCCGACCGTCGGGTCGGCGTCCTCGGGCACCACGAGCTCGAAGACCGTCTCCTCGCCGCCCTCCGGCAGCACCGTCACGATCGAGCCGAGGCCGACCTTGTCGCGCGGGATGCGGTCGAGGTTCACCATGTTGAGCGCGGCGAGCCGCCGGTGCAGCTGCGCCGTGCGCGCCTGCAGGAAGCTCTGGCGCTCCTTGGCCGCCTTGTACTCGGCGTTCTCGCGCAGGTCGCCGTGCTCGCGCGCCTTCAGGATCTCCTTGGGCAGGTGCACCTTCAGCTCGTACTCGAGCTGCTGGATCTCGTCCTGCAGACGCTTCTTGAGGTCGATCATTCCGGGAAGCTCACGCCCCGGACGGGGCGAAAACGTGAGGTGATACTATCACGCTCCCCCGCCCCAATGCCCGCCGAAGAGACGCTCCGGAGCCGCGCGAACCCGCTCTACAAGCGGCTGCGCGCGCTCAAGGAGAAGGGCCCGGCCTCGGGCCTGTGCCTGATCGAGGGGCCGAAGCTCGCAGGCGAGGCGATGGCCGCCGGCATCGAGATCGTCGAGCTGGCGGCGGCGCCGCGGATTGGCGCTTCGCCCGCGGGCGCCGCGCTGCTCGCGTCGCTCCAGGCACGCGGGGTGCCGGTGAGGCGCATGGCCGCCGAGCTCGTGGCGTCGCTGTCGGAGCTCGACACCTCCCAGGGGCTGATCGCCGTCGCCCGGCGCCCGGTGTTCACGCTCGAGGCCGTGCTGCGCGGGACGCCGCTGGTGCTGGTGGTCGACGGCGTTCAAGACCCGGGGAACCTGGGCGCGCTGCTGCGCAGCGCCGAGGCCGCCGGCGCGACGGGCGCGCTGCTCGGCGCGGGCTGCGCCGACTCCTTCTCCTGGAAGGCGCTGCGCGGCTCGATGGGCAGCGCCTTCCGGCTGCCGCACCTCGGAGGCCTGGCCCTGGAGGCGGTGCTCGACACGCTCGCCGGGCGCGGCGTCCGCGTCCTGGCGACGGCGGCCGACGGCGAACGCCGCTACGACGAGGCCGACCTGCGGGGTCCCGTCGCGATCGTGGTGGGACGCGAGGGCCGCGGCCTTCCGCCGTCCGTGCAGCGGCGCGCGGACGCGCGCCTGCGCATCCCGCTCTCCGCCCCGGTCGAGAGCCTCAACGTCGCCGTGGCCGCCGCCCTCGTGCTGTTCGAGGCGGCCCGCCAGCGGCGTTCCGCGCAAGGGTGAGCCCCCCAGGCCGAGCTGGCGTAAGCTGTTCGACGATGGCGCGCCCGCGCGACGAGGAGACCCGCCAGCTGTTCCCCGAGGCTGCGCCTGAAGAGCGCAACGAGCTGCGAGCGGGGCCCGACTCAACCGGGCGCAGCGAGTCCCCGCTCGCCGAGCGCATCCGCCCCCGCACGCTCGACGAGATCCTGGGTCAGGACGAGGTGCTCGGCCCCGGCCGTCCGCTGCGGCGCGCGATCGAGCAGGACCAGCTGCGCTCGCTCGTGCTGTGGGGCCCGCCCGGGTCGGGCAAGACGACGCTCGCGTTCGTGATCCGACGCCTGACGCGCGCCCACTTCGAGGCAATGAGCGCCGTGCTCTCGGGCGTCAAGGAGCTGCGCGAGGTGCTGCGCGCCGCCGAGGAGCGCCGGCGCCGCGAGGGACGGCGCACGATCGTCTTCATCGACGAGATCCACCGCTTCAACAAGGCGCAGCAGGACGCGCTGCTGGCCCACGTCGAGTCGGGCGACATCGTGCTGATCGGGGCCACCACCGAGAATCCCTCGTTCGAGGTGAACGCGGCGCTGCTGTCGCGCTCGCGCGTCGTCGTGCTGAAGCCACTCGGGGCGGAGGAGCTGGAGCGGGTGCTGCGCCTGGCGACGGACGATACGGAGCGCGGGCTCGGCGGCTACGGCGCCGCCGTGGACGCAGAGGCGCTCGCGTTCCTGGCGGCGGCCTCGGACGGCGACGCCCGCACCGCGCTCAACGTGCTGGAGCTGGCGGTGACGACCGCGCCGCCGGACGCCGAGGGCCGGCGCCGGGTCGACGCGGCCGCGATGCGCGAGGCGTTCGCGCGCAAGGCGCTGCTCTACGACAAGGGCGGCGAGGAGCACTTCAACATCATCTCGGCGCTGCACAAGTCGATCCGCAACTCCGATGCGGACGCCGGCCTCTACTGGCTCGCGCGCATGCTGGAGGCCGGCGAGGACCCGCTCTACGTGGCGCGCCGCCTGGTGCGCTTCGCCTCGGAGGACGTGGGTCTCGCCGACCCGCAGGCGCTGGTGGTGGCGATGGCCGCGCAGCAGGCGGTCCACTTCATCGGCCTGCCGGAGGGCGCCCTGGCGCTGGCCGAGCTCGTGGTGTACCTGGCGGCGGCGCCCAAGAGCAACGCGCTCTACACGGCCTACGGCGCCGCGGCACGAGACGCGCTCGAGACGCGCGCGGAGCCCGTGCCGCTGTGGATCCGCAACGCCCCGACCGGCTTGATGAAGGACCTCGGCTACGGCAAGGGCTACCGCTACGCGCACGACGAGGCCGAGGGCGTCGCCGGGATGACGTGCCTGCCGGACGGCCTGGGCGACAGGCGCTACTACGCGCCCACGGATCGCGGAGCCGAGAGCGGGATCGCGGCGCGGCTCGAGGCCGCGCGCCTCATCCGAGAGCGGAAGACGGCACGGCCGCCCCGAGGTTGAAGGTCTCGAGCGGGGCGGGCCGCGCCAGCAGGTAACCCTGGCCGAAGTCGATCCCGAGGTCGACGCACGCCTGGCGCTCCCCCTCGCGCTCGATGCCCTCGGCGATGATCTTCGAGTCCATCTTGTCGGCGAAAGTCTTGAGCGCGCGCGCCATCTCGCGCTTGACGTGGCTCTCGTCGATGTCGCGCACCAGCTGCATGTCGAACTTCAGGTAGCGCGGGTTGAGGTGGGCGATCTTCTCGAGCCCCGAGTAGCCGGCGCCGATGTCGTCGACCGCGATCGAGAAGCCCATCTGCGTGAAGTTCTGGAGCGCCTCGACGAACAGCGTGTAGTTCTCGATCGCGTACTGCTCGCTCACCTCGAGCACGATGCGCTCCGGCGACAGCCCGAGGCCCTCGAGCAGCTTGATCAGCGCCGCGCCCTGGAAGTCCGGGTCGTACATCGAGGCCGGCACCACGTTGACGAACAGGCGATAGGGCGACGGCAGCTCGCGAGCGGTCTTGAGCGCCTTGCGGCGGCAGTGCCGGTCGAGCTCGAAGACGAGGTCGGTCGCCGCTGCGGCCTCGAACAGGTTGATCGGGCTGTGCTGCTGGGTGTCTTTGGGCCCGCGCGAGAGGGCCTCGAGCCCGTGCATGCCGCCCTGGAGCAGGTCCACGATCGGCTGGAACACCGAGGTGATCTGGTCGCCGAGCAGCACGTCCTGCAGCCGGCAGCGCGCCTGGAAGTCGGCCTGCATCTTCTGGATCCGAACGCTCTCCCACGCCTCGCTCACCACGCGCGACACCACGCGCTCGGCCATGATCAGCGGGTTGTGGAACACCACGGCGTAGCCCACCGTGACCTTGCGCTTGCCGCGCAGGTAGGGCGAGGTGAGGTCGGCGAGCTTGCGGTTGAGCTGCTCGCCGACGCGCTGGGCGATCGCCTCGAGGTCGGAGATGCGCGGCGTGCGCTCCTGCTCGCCGCGCTTCGGCGACAGGAACAGCAGGAACGCGTTGCCGCCCCGGTCGTTCAGCACCAGCATGTCCGAGGTGCGAACCTCCTTGCCCTGCAGCTCGCCCACGAGCCCGCTCACCATCGAGAGCACCTGGTGGAAGGCTTTCGAGCCGTAGTCGTGCTCGACCTGCGCCAGCTCCGAGGCGTCGACCAGGATCAGCCCCAGGTGGCCCTGGTCGCGGAGCTGGTCGATCAGGTGTGCGAGGCGCTCGTGGTACGTGGGGATGTCGGAGTACACACCCGCCCTTTCCAACCGGTTGAGCACCAGCCGGTTGGGGAAATTATAGCCTCGGCGGGGCCGCGAGCGTTCAGCGAGGGCGCCGGGAGGCCAGCCAGACGCCGGCCGCGGCCGCGCACATCCCGACGGCGAGGGTAAAAGCTATCCAGATTGTGAGCTGGGGCAGCAGGCCGGTCCAGAGCCAGCGCTCCGTCGGCAGGAGCCCCGGAAACCCGGGCGGCGGCGCGTCGTAGTGCGTGCCCCAGCGGCCCCGCATCGCGAGCGCCATGATCAGCGCCACCGGCAGGCGCGCGGCCGCGGCGTAGGCCAGCATCGGCCAGCCGAGCGCCGGCCACGTCACGAACGACATCAGGCCGACGAACACGGCGACCATCGCCCACAGCACCAGCGTGCCGGTCCAGGACGGCTCCACGACGCGCTCGAGCCCGTAGCCGATGCCGAGACCCAGCAGCAGCGCACCGGCGGGCCACCCGGCGAGAGACGCGAGGTCGGGCGAGCGGACGCCCGCTCGAGCCAGGCGCCAGCCGAGGTAGGCCCCCACGAGCGGGACCAGCCAGGCGATGCCGACGATCGCGAGCCCCCCGCCCGGCAGCCGGCTGAAGTAGGCGGGCGACCAGCCGCGCAGCTCGCCCACCAGCCGCAGCAGCGTGACGCCGAGGGTGATGGCCGCGGGCCACGCGACGAGCGAGAGCAGGGACGGCCCGGCCGGCGAGGCCGCGCGCGGCAGCCGGGGGGCCGGACGCGCCGGCGCGGGGCGCGCGACCGGCACCTGCGGCACGCCCCGCAGCGAGCGCGGCGCCGTCTTGTCGCGCGGGGGGACCGCCAAGCTCAGCTCCCGAGGTCGGCGGGCGAGGGGCAGGTGCAGAAGAGATTGCGGTCGCCCCACGCGTTGTCGATCCGCGCCACCGCGGGCCAGAACTTGGACTCGCGCACGAACGGCAGCGGGAAAGCGGCCTGCTCGCGCGTGTAGGGCCGGCTCCAGTCGGCGGCGGTGACGGCGGCGGCCGTGTGCGGGGCGCGCCGCAGCGGGCTCTCCTCCGCCTTCACGCGGCCCTCCTCGACCTCGCGAATCTCCTGGCGGATCGCGATCATGGCCTCGCAGAAGCGGTCGAGCTCCGCGAGCGACTCGCTCTCGGTCGGCTCGACCATCAGCGTGCCGACCACGGGGAACGACATGGTCGGCGCGTGGAAGCCGTAGTCCATCAGCCGCTTCGCGATGTCCTCCACCTCGACCCCCGCCTTCTTGAAGCCGCGCGCGTCGAGGATGAACTCGTGCGCCACGAAGCCCTGCTCGTTCTTGTAGACGACCGGGTAGTGGGGCTCGAGCCGCTTCGCCATGTAGTTGGCGTTCAGGATCGCCGTCTCGGTGGCGCGGCGCAGCCCCGCGGCCCCCATCGTGCGGATGTAGACCCACGAGATGCACAGGATGCCCGCGCTGCCCCAGGGCGCCGCGGATACGGGGCCCGGGCCGCGCTCGCCGCCCGTCTTGACGACCGGGTGGCTGGGCAGGAAGGGGGCGAGGTGGCCCGCCACGGCGATCGGTCCCATGCCCGGGCCGCCGCCGCCGTGGGGGATGCAGAAGGTCTTGTGCAGGTTCAGGTGGCACACGTCGGCGCCGATCGCGGCGGGCCGGGTCAGGCCGACCT
>CAZMRX010000078.1:0-10316 GCA_964568755.1 uncultured Acidobacteriota bacterium
GTCGGAGTACGCGGTGACCCCCGACGAGATCGAGTAGACGAGGCCGCGCTTCTCGCGCACGTTCTGGAACAGCCGCGAGGACATCGAGCCGCCCAGCACGGTGTTGAGCAGGTAGAGCGCGTAGCGGTCCGGGTGCGCTTGCGGATAGGCGGGCGCGCCCAGGCAGAGATGCACCTGCTCGAGCTCGCGCTTCGAGCGCGTCACCGTGCGGCAGGCGGTCCTCGGGGGGCGCGACGCGCCGGCGGGAGGGCGTCCCGCCCTGCCGCGGCGCTCGACGCCCGCGAAGTGTCGATCGCAGAGCGCCGCGAGCGCACCGTGCTCGAGGTGCCCCGCCGCGGCGATCAGGATGTTGTCCGGGCGGTAGACCCGGGTGAAGTAGGACGCGAGGTCCTGGCGCTTGAAGCGCGCGACGCTGCCGCGCGTGCCGAGGATCGGCCGGCCGAGCGGGTGGTCGGGCCAGAACGCCTCCGAGAAGACCTCCATCACGAGGTCGTCGGGGGTGTCCTCGACCATGCTCATCTCCTCGAAGATGACCTTCTTCTCGCGGGCCATCTCCTGGGAGTCGAACAGCGGGTTCTGCACGATGTCGCCGAGGATCTCGACCGCGAGCGGCAGGTGCTCGTCGAGCACCTTCAGGTGAAACGAGGCGTACTCCTTGGCGGTGAAGGCGTCCATGTAGCCGCCGATCGAGTCGACCTCGGCCGCGATCCGCTCCGCCGAGCGGTGCTTGGTGCCCTTGAACACCATGTGCTCGATGAAGTGGCTGACGCCGCTCGCCGCCAGGCTCTCGTGGCGGCTGCCCCGGCGCAGCCACACGCCGATCGCCACGCTGCGCACCTCCGGCATCGCTTCCGTGACGAGGGTGAGGCCGCTGCCGAGCGTCTCCTGGACGATCATGCGAGGGGGCGCTGCCGCGTTTTCACTGGCCCCCAGACTAGCACGCCCGGCTCCGCGAAGCGCTCACGGCTCCGCGAGCTTCAGCACCTGCGGCGCCAGCGCCTCGGCGGCGAGCCGGTGGGCGATCTCGTTCGGGTGGTGGTCGACCGCGTGCACCCACAGCTCGGCGCTCGTTCGTCCCCGGAACGCCGCGACCAGGTCGTGGTGGGCGATCCCCGAGGCGAGACAGAAGCGTTCGATCTCGCGGTGGGCGGGCAGGAACGGGTAGCCGCCCTCCAGGCCTACGAAGAGCGGCCACGGCGCGACCAGGAAGCGCGCGCCGCGGGCTCCGAGGTCGCGCTGCATCGAGAGCAGCCGCTCGCGCGTCTCGCGCCAACCCGGGTTGCGGTCGCTCCACATGTCCAGGTACCACTCGGTCGTCGCGCGCCCGACACGCAGCGCCTCGACGCGCGAGCGCACGAAATCGACGACGCGCAGGCGGTACGGAGACGGCTCGGCCGGGTCGTCGGGCGGATGCTGCCGGTCCAGGATCCAGTCGTTGACGAAGGCCTGGCGGGCACGGAACTCCGGGGGCTGGACGGCGTCGTTCAGGGTCAGCGTGTAGACGACGAGGTCGGGCGCGTATGCGGCGACGGCCGTGTCGAACGCCGCGCCGAGCTCGGGGAAGTCGAGCCCACGCCGCGCGGCGCTGCGCACCTCGAAGCGGTCGGGGGCGCGCTCGTCGAGCAGCCGGCCGAGCTGCCGCGCGAGCGTGTCGCCTTCCTTCACGCCCTGGCCCTCCGCGAACGAGTCGCCGAAGACCAGCACGCGGAGAATTCCCGTCCGCTTCGGGCTCGGCTCCGAGTCCCGAAAGCGGAGGCCGTTGTAGCGCGACTCGACCGCCCAGGGGTGCGCGCGCGCGACGGCGTCGAAGCGATGGGGAGCGAGCCGCCGGTAACGGTCCGCGTTCGCCGCCAGGCGCAGGTCGATGTCGAAGTACCCGCGTGGGTTCGACGGGTAGCAGTCGAGGAGCGTGCCCCAGCGGGCGTCGACCATGCGCCGAACGGCCGGCTCCTGCGGTGGCAGCAGACCGACGCGCGCCAGGAGCTCCAACAGCAGGACGCAGACGGCGATCGAGCCCAGCAGGAGCGCGAAGCTGCCGAGCAGCCGTGTCGGCCTGGCGCTCACGGCTCGGCCGCTGTTGGGCCTTCGGGCGGCCACACGAAGTCGGGCCGGTACACGAGGATCGACCAGCCGGCCCGTCCGACGGGCGCGAGATTCCGAAGCCGGGCCATCAACTCCCGGTCCTGTTCCTCGTCGAGATACACGCCCTGCAGGTTGGTGGCGCTCACCGCGACCACGTCGCCGGGCCGGATCTCGCGCGTGACATGCGCGGCGCGGGGCGCCGTGTAGCCCGGCAACGCTTCGTGCTCGATCCCGTAGTAGGCCGGATCGGCGCTCCCGAAGTACGACAGCTTGACGCGCGCGACGCGGTGGGCGCGCATCCACTCGGCGAGCCGCCTCAGGTCCTGGCCCCAGTCCAGGTTCGAGTCCACGAGCAGGCGCCAGCCGTTGCGCGATCCCCCGGCGATCCCGTTGAAGTACGCGAGGTGGTGCGGGTGCTGCAGGAGCGTGCCGCCCGCGTACCAGAGCGCGAGCGCCGCCGCCAGCGTGCGGCCCCGGGGCGCGCGCCCCGCGAGCAGCGCGGCCGCCGCTTCGCCGGCCGCGAGGAACAGGAACGGGTAGATCGGCAGCAGGTGGCGGTGGCCGATCTGCAGCCCGCGCGTCGCGGTCGCGGCCAGGTACACCGCCACCGGAATCCACAGCAGCGCGGCGTCGCGGCGTCGCAGCCGCGGCACGCGAGCGAGCGCGAGCGCCGTCAGCAGCAGCAGCGGCACCGGCGTCTTGAGCAGGAAGCTGACGGCGAAGTAGTGCGGAAAGCCGGAGTCGCGCCGCTCGCCCAGCAGGAACGTCGGGCGCGCGGCCGAGTGCTCGGCGACGAAGAGCATCCCGCGCGCGTAGTCCTCGGGCACCAGGCCCGAGCGACCCGCGAAGGCAGCCGCGCGCTCGAGGGCGCCCGAGCGGACGGAAGCGAGCGGCGCGGCGAGCTCGGCACGGACGGCAGGGTCGGGCGAGAGCGGCGCCCGAAAGCCGTAGGCGGCCCACACGCCGAGGAGCGCCAGCGCCAGGATCGCGGCGAGCTGCAGCGCCAGCCGAAGCATGCGGGCCGGCCGCTCGGCCGCGGGCGCGTCCGTGAGCACCGCGCGCAGGCCGAGCAGGACCAGGACGGGAAGCAGGATCGGAGCCGAGAACTTGCTGGCGAAGGCGGCGCCCGTCGCGAGGCCCGCCGCCAGCAGCCGCGCGGCTGAGGCGCGCTCCAGCAGCCGGTCGAAGGCGACCACGGAGAGGAAGAAGAAGAGCGCGAAGCCGAGGTCGGTGGTGACGAGCGCGCCGTGTGCCAGCACATCGGGCGATAGCGCGGCCAGCAGCGCGGCGAGCGCGGCCGCGGGGAGGCCGAAGCGGCCGCGGGCGGCAAGGAAGACCGCCGCGACGAGGCACGACGCGAGCGCCACCACCGGCAGGCGGCCGAGGAACAGCAGCCGGTCGGCGTCGTTCCAGCGGTAGAGGAAGCGCCGCCCGAACTCCCACTGACGGGCCTGCATCCAGGAGACGTCCGTGGTGTGCAGCTCCGGCCCGACGGCGAGGAGCGGGGCCGCGGCCAGGAGCTTCAGGAGCGGCGGCTGCTCGGGGTTCAGGCGGTGGTCGCCGAGCGCCAGGTGGGTATAGCCCGCGGGCAGGTGCGCGCCCTCGTCGAAGGTTGCGGAGTTCCCGCGCATGGCGTGGACGGCGAGGCCCGCCTGGAGCGCCACCGCGGCGCCGACGATCGCCCAGCGAAAGGCGCGGCTCATCGGCCCGCGGGCGCTTGCGGCGCGGACCGCGGCGCCACGTCGTCCATCGCCCGGGCGATGGCCTGGGCGGCGATGCGGTGCGCGATCTCGTTCGGGTGCTCGTCCCTCGCCCCGTCCACGACCAGGATCCTCCAGTCGACCGCGCGGTAGTGCGGCAGCAGGTCGACCACCTTGGCGCCGGCCTCGCCCGCGGCCAGCGCGACCTTCGCGTGCAGCTCCGCGAACGGGTAGCGCTCGTCGAGCGGGTTCGCGAACAGCGGGAAGATCACGACCACGAACGGCACCCCGCGCGCGCGGCACAAGCCGCCCATCGTCGATAGCGCGCGACGCGCCTTCGCCCACCCGGCGTAGCCGTCCGCGTACATCGAGCGGTAGCCGGAGATGCGGCGGCGATTCTCGACGGTCGCGTGGACGCGCGTGCGCACCAGCCGCACGAGGGCCGAGCGCGAGGCGAGCGTGTCGACCGGGTCCGGCTCGCGGTTGCCTTCCTCGGCCCAGTCGCGGGCGCGGCGCGCCTCCGCCGCGTCCTCGTCTTCGCTGTCGTTCATCACCCACGCCATCACCACGACGTCGGGGCCGTAGCCGAAGCCCTCGCTGTCGAGCCGGCTCACCTGCTGCACGGCGTTCATCCCCGGCTCGGCCAGGTTGACCGCCTCCCAGCGCTCCCCGCGCGTTCGCGTGAGCGTGCGCTCGACACGCTGCGGCCACGCGTCGTCGAAGAGCACGCCCACGCCCCAGGTGAACGAGTCGCCCAGGCAGACCAGTCGCCGAACGCCCGCCGGCTTCGGCTGGACGCGCTCGAGGTCCCGGTAGCCCAGCGCGTTGACGGGCTGGCGCTCGCGCCGGCCCGTTCGCAGCGGCGCGTAGCCGCCTTCGCCGCCCCCGCCCAGGAGCCGCGCCCCGCCCTCGGCGATCAGCAGCGCGACCACGACGGCGGCGAGCAGCAGGGCGATCTCGGCGCGGCGCGAGCTCGTGGCCATCGAACCGCCATCATAAAGCCCCCGAGCACGCCGGCGGGGCCCTCGGGGCCGCGTGTTATGCTCCGGACGCCGATGGCGCCGCGCCCCTCCGCCCACGCCAGACCCCTCCCCGCGCGGACAGCGGCACGGCTCGCGTGCATTCTCCTCGCGCTCTCGGGCCCTTCGGCCCTGGCGCAGGACGTCACGGAGACCGATCGGATCGACATCACCGGACGGCAGAACCTCACGCTCGGCTCCGGGGCGCGCGCCTATGGCATGGGGGGCGCCTTTCTCGCGCGGGCCGACGACGCCACGGCCGCGTCCTGGAATCCCGCCGGCCTCAGCTACCTGCGCGCGCCGGAGCTGTCGCTCGTGGGCGTGTACAACGACTTCTCCACCGTGCGCGGCCTCGCCAGCGACACGTTCCAGGGCGGCACGGTCGACTTCGCGGCTTTCACCTGGCCCGTCGGCGCCGGCGAGGTGCGCGGGGCCGTGCAGCTGAGCTACCAGCGGGCGATCTCGTTCGACGGCACCAGGCGCGTCGAGGAGTACGTCGCCGGCAGGCTGTTCCGGGTCGACGACGGCCGCAGCGACGGCGGCTTCGACGTGATCGCCGCCGGCACGGGCCTGAGGCTCAGCCGCCAAGTGCGGGCCGGGCTCACCGTCAACCGCTGGCTCAACGGATACGACCAGAGCCTCGACGTCAGCGTGCTCAACCCGCTGACCGACCGGCCGCGCCGGCAGTTCGACCTCGACTTCCGTCCCCGCGGCTGGACCTTCAATTTCGGCCTGATCGTCACGCCGATCGAGACGCTGAACCTGGCCGCGGTCTACAAGACCCCGCTCACGGCGAAGGTCAGCCTCGACAAGGCACGGGACGACTACTACGGGTCGGCCACCGACCCGGACGAGATCACGACCAATGCCTTCTCGAGCAACTCGGTGTCGCTCGACCTGCCATCGTCGTTCGGCTTCGGCCTCTCCTGGCGGCTGCGCGAGACGCTCACGCTGTCGGCGGACTACACGCGCAGCGCCTGGGCGGACGCACGCATCCGCGACTACTTCGAGCTCCAGCGCACGCCCGCCTCCGACGAGGACGGCAACCCCGGCCAGCCGCCGCCGCCTCGCTTCTTTCCGGAGCGGCTGTATCCGACGCTCGGAGCGGTCCCGGACCCGGACGATCCCACCGACCCCGCGCGGCTCGTGGCCCAGCAGGACGCCGAGCAGATCCGCGCGGGCGTCGAGTGGGTGCTGATCAAGGGTCGCTTCAAGGTCCCGCTGCGTGGCGGCTACTTCAACGACCGGCAGATCACGCCGGCGCCGGGTGGGGACCCGGTCAGGTTCAACGGCGTGACGGCCGGGACCGGGATCATCCTCGGCGCGCTGCAGCTCGACCTGGCCTGGGTCTACGAGTTCGGCGAGTATTTCGTCGCGGCCGAGACGACGGCCGTCGACACGGCCGCGGCCGCCGAGCCCATCCGCTACGCGCTCACCACCAACCGCATCTACGCCTCGGTGATCTACCGCTTCAGCGGGCGCTGGCTGCCCTGATGGGCGCGGAGCGACCGCCGCTGTCCTCGGTCGAGACGGTCCGCGAGGAGCTCCGCCGGCTCGGCTACCTCGACAGCTCGCTCGACCGCTTCGTGCTGACCGGCGCCGCCGGCGCGACGCCGCTCGGCGCGTCGCTGCGCGCGGCGCGCCGGGTCGGGGCCGTGGGCGGGGTGCTCTTCGGGCTGGCCGCGACGCTCGCGGCAGCCGCACTCGACCGTCGCCTGCTGGGCGAGCCCCGCGACCTCGTGGTGCTGGCTCTCTACCTGGTGGGGGCGTTCGGGGTGCTCACGGGCGCCGTGGCCCTGGCCGGAGGCCTGGTCGCGGCGTGGGCGCGAAGGCGCGGCCACGAGCCGGGAGAGAACCTGGCGCGCCGGGTCGGCATCGCCGTCGCGATCGGCGCGGCGCTCTACCTCGCCGCGTGGTGGCGCTCGCACCTGGGCGAGTCGGGCCTGCTCGGGCAGGCGCTCGCGCTCGGCGTCGGCTTGGCCCTGAGCCTGGCGCTCGGGCGCTTCGCGTCGCTCGCCGTGGTCGCCGTGCTGTCCGCGGGCGGAGCCGCCCTGCACCTGCAGCCGGCCAGTTTGTCGCGCCGGCGCGTGGCGCCCCTCGTGCTCGGCGCGGCCGCGATCTTCGCCGTGGTCCTGGCCGTGGCGCCGCGGCTGCTGCGCTCCGAGGCCGGTACCGCGCCCGACTTCGCGGTCGTGCCTACCGGGCTGCGCGTGCGCGTGCTCGCGATCGACGGGCTCGAGAGACGCATGGCCGAAGAGCTGGTGCGGCGCGGCGAGATGCCGGCGCGCGCCGCGCTGCTGGCGAAGGGAGCGCACGCCCGGCTGCGCGCGGAGCCGGAGCGAGTGCCGGCAATCGTGTGGACCACGATCGCCACGGGGCGCGGACCCGAGGCGCACGGGATCCTATCGGCCGACACGCGCCGGATCGCCGGCCTGCGCACTCCCGTCAGCCTCGACGCCAGGACCGGCCGCTTCGCCGCGGCGCTCGGCCGGGCCACGGACCTGCTGCGCCTCACGCGCTCGCAGCCCGCGGGAGCCGCGCTGCGCAGCGTCAAGACCTTCTGGAACGTGGCCTCGGAGAAGGGGCTGCGCATCGGCGTCGTGAACTGGTGGGCTACCTGGCCGGCCGAGGCGGTCAACGGCTGGCTCGTGAGCGATCGCGCGGCGTTCAAGATCGAGAAGGGCGGGCCGGCGGACCGCGAGGTGCACCCTCCGGAGGCGTTTGGTTCCCTTCTGCCGCTCCTGGACACGTCGGAGCCGGAGCGCGCCCGGCGGCTGGACCTGTTCCACCTCGCGGCCGCGCGCACGCTGCGCGCGGGCGCTCCGCCCGATCTCGACGCGGTCTACCTGCCGGGCCTCGACATCGTGACGATGCAGCAGCTCGGCGAGGCGCTCGCGCGCGACCTCGCCGCGCTCGACGCCAAGCTCGCCGCGGTGCGCGCGCAGTATCGCTTCGTGGACGGCCTGCTCGCCACGACCGTCGCCGAGCTCGCCGCGAACGAGGTGCTGGTCCTCGTCGGCGACCCCGGCCGGCTCGCGCGCGGGGCCGCGGAGCCGGCCGAGGGCCTGCTGGTCCTCGCCGGCCCGCCGGTCGAGCCCGGCGACCTCGGCAGCGTGTCGGAGCGAGACGTCGCGCCGACCATCCTGCACCTGCTCGGCGTGCCGCGCAGTCGCGAGCTCGACGGCCGGGCGCTGGAGCCGGCGCTCAGGGAGTCGTTCCGGCGCGACCATCCGCTCCGCACGGTGGACTCCTACGGCCGCCGCCCGGCCTCGCGCCCGGCCGACAGCGCCTTCGACCAGGACGTGCTCGAGCAGCTCAAGAGCCTGGGGTACATCCAGTAGGACCTAGCTCCGTCCGCCCAGATCGACGCCGACCCACCTCGGCCTGCGCGACCTGCGGAAGAGCCTGACGGCGAGAAAGGCGGCTGCGACGATCCCCGCGGCAGCGACGCCGATCCCAACCGCAGGTGAGATGCCCAGGGTTGCCCAGAGGTCCATGTTTGCCTCCCAGCCCGTTGGACACCGGTTTGGCGAAGCGGTTCCCTCTCCTCATTTCACGACGTTCAACGTCACGTCGATCCTCACGACCTCGCCGGTGACCGGATCGGTGGAGGCGATCGCCTGGACGCTCTGGCCGTCGCGCAGGACCGGATCCAGGTTTGCGTTGAAGGTGCGGAAGAGCGGGGCGGTCGCGGTCTTGGCCTCGGACAGCCCGCTCGACTCTGCCCCGCCGGCAACCGAGGACGAGTTCTCGACGGTGAGCATGAGCTGATAGCGACCGTCACCCCCCACCTCGCGGGCGCTGCAGTCGATGTTGGTGCCGACGTTCTTGTACTGGAAAGAGGTCGTCGCCGGTTTGCCCGGGTCCGACGAGGTCGCCACCGCCACCGGCGTCTCGACGCCCATCCGCACGCGCACCGGGCGGCCTTCCACCGTCACGTTGAACGTGTAGGGAAGGCTCCCCAGCTTGCGTTCTCCCTGGAAGCGCGAGATCAGCACCTGGACCCGGAGCATCGCGCCGGACACGCGGCGTTCGGGCGGGCGAACCATCTCCGGTGTCTTGGCGGTCTCGGCCTTGGGCGTGTCTTGAGCACGAACCGGCGCGGTCGGTGCGGCAACAACGACGAACGCGGACAGCAGGGTCACGGCCAGACGGCGTGGCATGAGCGGTCTCCTTGTCATTCGGCCCCGGAGCCTTCTTCGGGGTCGAGGGGAACGATCGCGAGCGGGCGGATCTCCACGTCCTTCGGCTCCGCGAGCGGCGACGAGTGGTCGGCGACGAGCAGGGAATCCGACGCGACGGTGCGGCGCCGCAGGCTGGCCGCGAATCGCAGCAGCGCCTCGGCTTCGCCCGCTTGGACGAGCACTTCCGGCTCGGGAGCGCGCTGCGCGGGTGCGCCACGCAGCCCGCCGACCCGGTGAGAGGCGACGGCCGACGAGGACCCAGGCTCGGAGGGGCGTTCGACCGGCGGGCGGCTGAGGGGAGCCACGATCTCGGGCGTCGGCGTCACCGGGGTCGGGCCGCGATCGGTCACGAGCGCCGGTGGCTGAACAGGTGAATGCCGCAGCGCGACGAACCCGGCCGCGAGGACGAGGGCGGCGACCGCAGCGGCGAGGCTGAAGCGCCAGCCCGGACGCCAGCCTGGCTCTGCTGCGGACTCGGATAGCGCCGTGCGAATGCGGGCGGCGAGCTCGGGCGACGGCTCGACCCGAAGCAGGCGGTCGAGCTCCTCGTCCGAGACAGCCAGCGCCTGTCGCAGCGCCGCCAGCTCCGCCCGGCAGTCGGCGCACAAGACGAGGTGCGCCTCGACATCGGCGGAAGCCGCCGTGCCGGCCGCCACGTCGCTCAGCGCTTCGCGGTATCGCTCGCAAGCCATCTCAGCTTCTCCGCCAGCTCCTTGCGCGCCCGGTGGAGCCGCGATTTGACGGTCCCCTCGGGCAATTCCAACAGCCGCGCGACCGACGCCAGGTCCTGCTCCTCGATCGCGACCAGCACCGTCACCAGCCGCAGCTTCTCCGGCAGGGCCGCCACGGCCTCCGCGACGCGCGCCCGCAGCTCGCCGCGTGCGGCGTGGTCCTCGGCCGAGTCCTCGTGGGAGGGCGTCTCGAGGGCGACCGCGTCCTCACGGCGGGCGCGGCGCTTCTCGCCGCGGATCCGGTCGAGCGCGATCCGGAAGGAAGTCCGCACCAGCCACGCGCGAAAGCGGTCGCGGTCGCGAATCGACGCAAACGAGCGATGGGCGCGCAGGAACGCCTCCTGGGCGGCGTCCTCGGCGTCTTCACGGCGCCTCAGGACCGACAGGGCCACCCGGAAGGCCAGGGCGGACGAATCGCTCAAGCGCTCTTCGAACTCGCGCTCGAGCGCCGGGTCCAGGCTCACCGTCCCGGCCCAACCCGCCGCCATCGCGCCATCCAGGACCACCTCTATGCCTCGGAAAGCCAGACGCCGCGTCCTCCTCGGCGGTTCACGCACCCGCCCAAGGGGGGCCCGGGGGGACGCGGCGGCAGAGCGTCCC
>CAZMRX010000078.1:10326-16914 GCA_964568755.1 uncultured Acidobacteriota bacterium
CCCCCCCGCCCCCCCCCCCCCCCCCCCCCCCGCGGCGGGGGGGGGGGGGGGGGGCCGCCCGCCCCCCCCCCCCCCCCCCCCAAAGCCACCCCTCGCGTGTGGCCTATTCGCCTGCTTCCTCTTGCCCTCGTGTCTGGCCTATTCGTCTGTTTCCTCGAGCCCTCGCGGGTAAACCTTCACGGCGTCCCAGCGCTTCAGCAGGACCTGGCCGGGGGCGAAGCCCTTCGGCTTGCGCACGTCGGCCACGCGGCACACGTGGACCTCGACCTTGCCGCGCGCGCCGCGGCCCTTCGAGTGCCACGCCGCGAGCTCGGCGGCCCGTTGCAGCACGGGCCGCGGCAGCTCGTCGAGCCCGAACGGGTTGCGAACCACGACGTGGCTCCCCGCCGGCCCGGCGACGTGCAGCCAGAAGTCGCGCGGCTCCGCGATCCCGAAGGTCAGGCGGTCGTTGTCGGCGTCGGCCTTGCCGACCAGGATCTCGAAGCCTTCGTAATCCAGCTGCCTGAACCCTCGTCCCTTGCTGCCCAAGCGAAGCTCCCCCGTGGGCGGCATGCTACGCTCGCGCCGTCACTCGTCTCAAGGCAGGTGCGCATGCACGAGTTCGATCTCGACGCCGAAGCGGTGAGGCGGCTCGGCTACGGGGCCGTCGATCTCGCGGCCGAGCATCGCGCGGGACTGCTCGACCGGCCGGTGTTCGGCAAGATCGGCGACGCGGCGCCTTCGTTCGACGAGCCGCTGCCCGAGACCGGCGAGCCCATCGAGCGGGTGCTCGCGGCCGTCCGGGAGCGCATCCTGCCGCGCGCCTTCGGCAACTCGCACCCGCGCTTCTTTGCCTTCATCAACGCGACGGCCGACCCCGTCGGCATCGTGGCCGACTACCTCGCAGCCACGATGAACAGCAACTGCTGGGGCGGCGACCACGCCGCGATCCACGTCGAGCGGCAGGTGCTGCGCTGGCTCGCAGCGATCCTCGGCCTGCCGGAGGCGAGCGAGGGGATCCTGACGTCCGGCGGCTCGATGGCGAACTTCACGGCGCTCGCGACCGCTCGCCGCGCGATGGCTCCGGGCGTGCGCGAGGACGGCTTCGCGGGCACCGAGCCGCTCGTCGTCTACGTCTCCGACGAGGTGCACAACTGCGTCGACAAGGCGGTCGACCTGCTCGGGATCGGCTGGAAGCAGCTGCGGAAGATTCCGACCGACGAGCGCTACCGGATCCGCGTCGACCTGCTGAAGCAGGCGATCGCGGAGGACCGCCGCGCGGGACGCAAGCCGGCGATCGTGGTGGGCAATGCCGGCACGGTGAACACGGGCGCCATCGACCCGCTCGACGAGCTCGCCGACCTGTGCGCCAAGGAGCGGCTCTGGTTCCACGCCGACGGGGCCTACGGCGCGATGGCCACGATCTCGCCGCGGCTGAAGCCGCTGTTTCGAGGCCTCGAGCGGGCCGACTCGGTGGCGGCCGACCCGCACAAGTGGCTGTACGTCCCCTACGAGGCCGGGGCCACGCTCGTGCGCGAGCCCGGGCGCATGGCCGAGGCCTTCCAGCGGCCGGCGCCGTACCTGGTGCACGACCCCGACAGCCCGGTGCGGGGGCCGGTCTCGTTCAACGAGCGCGGGCCCGAGCTGTCGCGGAGCTTCAAGGCGCTCAAGGTCTGGATGGGCCTGAAGCACCACGGCACCGCTGGCTACGCGAGGGCGGTCGAGCACGACATCGCCATGGCGCGCGCGCTCGCGGATGCGGTGAGCGCACACGGCGATCTCGAGCTCCTGGCGCCGCCGGTGCTGTCGATCGTCGGCTTCCGCTACCGGCCCTCCGGCCGCAGCCTGGCGGAACCGGAGCTCGACCTCCTGAACCGGCGGATCGTGAACCGGCTGGTCGGCAGCGGGGCGTTCTTCCTGGCCCCGACGCTGCTCAAGGGACGCACGGCGATGCGCGTCGCGATCGTGAACTTCCGCACCCGCGAAGAGGACGTGCGAGCGCTCGTCGAGGAGGCGGCCTGCGCCGGCCGGGAGCTGGAGTAAACGGTAGGTCGATGCTGCCCCCGGGCCAATACGGGCGAGTCGAGGCGCTGCGTCGCGGCGACCTGAGTGTGCTCCGATCGGACCTTCTACCAGCCATCTGGTAGAAAGTCTTGACCGAAAACCAGGTTGGTCGATAATGGTCGTATGGAGCGCACCCTCGAGTCCTTGCTGGCAAAGCGCCACTTCGCGTCGGGTCGCATGGCCTTCGTGGTCGGACCCCGGCAGGTGGGCAAGACCACGCTCGCCCGCCGGTTGCTCAGCGAGCGCGGCACGTCGGATCTCTACCGCAACTGGGACGACCTGGCGTGGCGGCGCGCCGTCAGCCGCGACCCCTACGGCTTCATCGATGCCTACCGCGCGAAACCGGAGACGGCGTCGCGGCCCCTCGCGGCCCTGGACGAGATCCACCGCCTCCCGGGGTGGAAGCGATACCTGAAAGGGCTCTGGGACTCGAGAAGGGAACGAGTCGACGTCGTCGTCACCGGCAGCGGAAGGCTGGACGTCTACCAGAAAGGCGGCGACAGCCTGCTCGGGCGTTACCACCAGTACCGACTGCACCCACTCTCCGTACGCGAGGTCATCGACCCGGCGGGTCCGCCGGCGGACTACGAGCCGGACGAGACCCTCGACCGGCTGCTCCGGGCCGCCGGGGCGCCGCCACGACCCGTCCTCGACGCCTTCCTGGCTCTGCTTCGCTGGGGTGGATTCCCCGAGCCGTTCGTCAAGCGGGACGTGCGCCAGCTCCGGCGGTGGCACCGCGAGCGGCGGGACTTGATCGTGCGCGAGGATCTGCGGGACCTGTCGCGGATCCAGCTGCTGTCGCACGTCGAGGAGCTCGTCGAGTTGCTCGTGCTGCGGGCCGGGGGCGTCCTCTCGTACAACGCGCTGCGAGAGGACCTGCAGGTCGCTCTCGATTCGGTGCGGCTCTGGGTCGGGTACCTGGAACGCCTGTACTTCGTGTATCGGCTGCGGCCGTATGCTGCGCGGCTGCCCCGAGCGCTCCGGCGCGAGCCGAAGCTCTATCTCTGGGACTGGTCGGAGATCGCCGATCCGGCAGTTCGCCTGGAGAACCTGGTGGCGAGCCACCTCCTGAAGTGGTGCCACTTCAGCCAGGACTGGGGCCACCCGCCGCTCGAGCTCCATTACGTCCGTGACAAGGAGAAGCGGGAGGTGGACTTCCTGCTCACTCGGGAGAAGAAGCCCTGGCTGCTGGTCGAGGTCAAGCTCTCGAGAACCGCGCCGGAGAGTGCGCTCCACTACTTCGCCGGCAAGCTGGGCGTGAAGCACAAGTTCCTCGTCGTGGCGGAGCAGGGGCAACCCGGTCGGGCTGCCGACGTCCACGTTCTAGATGCCCCTAGCTTCCTGGCGTCGCTGCCTGTCTAGCGGGTTGACCCGGAAGCTCAGAACTGGAGCTGCCGCCACGGAGTCGAGGGCCCGCGGGTTGTCTGCGTCGCGCGCCTGGCGCAGACTCCGGCATGGCTGAAAACACGGGCGGGGGCGCCCCCGCGTACCAGGAGGCGCGCCGCGAGCACAAGAGCTTGACCGCGGCGGTCGAGAAGAAGGCCCTCGTGTGGATGGCGCAGCGGCTGCCGCCTTGGATCAACGCCGATCACCTGACCGCGCTCGGCCTGCTGGCCTTCCTCGCGGGCGGCATCTTCTATTGGCTGTGCGGACGCGATCCGGCGTGGCTGCACGCCGTGAACGCCTGCCTGGTCCTCAACTGGCTCGGAGACAGCCTCGACGGCACGGTCGCGCGCGTCCGGCAGAAGCTGCGCCCGCGCTACGGCTTCTACGTGGACCACATGGTGGACGCGCTCGCTGCGCTCTTCCTGCTGCTCGGGCTCGCCTACTCCACGCTCATCACCCCCGCCGTCGCGATCGCGCTCCTGGTCGCCTACTTCTTCCTGACCATCAACATGGGCTACGCCACGCACGCGCTGGGCGTCTTCAAGATCTCGTTCGGGGCGGTGGGCGGCACCGAGATGCGGATCCTGCTGGCGCTCGTCAACCTGGCCGTGCTGCGGTGGCCCTACGTGACACTCGCCGGCGAGCGCGTGCTGCTGTTCGACGTCGTGGGTGTCGCGGCGACGATCGCGGTGTCCGTGACGGCACTCAGGTCCACCGCGCAGGTGGGAAAGCGGCTCTACGACCTGGAGCGGATCTAGCCGCCACCCATGACGAGCCAGGACCGCCTCGCGTCGCTCGACGCCTATCGCGGCCTCGTGCTGGCGCTGATGATGGGCGAGGCGCTCCACTTCTGCGGCGTGGCCGCGGCGCTGCCGACGAGCGCCCTGTGGGCCTTCCTGTGTCATCACCAGGACCACGTCGCCTGGGTGGGTGGCTCGCTCCACGACCTGATCCAGCCAGGCTTCTCGTTCCTGGTCGGCGCGGCACTGCCCTTCTCGCTGGCGGCGCGCTTCGCGCGCGGCGCGAGCCGCGCGAGCCTCGTGGCCCACGCCTTCCGCCGCGGGCTCATCCTCGTGGTGCTCGGGATCGTCCTGCGCTCGATCGGCCGGCCGCAGACCTACTTCACGTTCGAAGACACGCTGACGCAGATCGGCCTCGGCTACCCCTTCCTCGTGCTGCTGGCGCTGCGCCCGCGGCGCGAGCATTGGGTCGCACTCGGGCTCGTCCTCGTGGCGTTCTGGGCGGCGTTCGCGCTCTACCCCGTGCCGGGCCCGGGCTTCGACTGGCAGGCCGTCGGCGTGCCGCCCGACTGGCCGCATCAGCTGAGCGGCTTCGCGGCGCACTGGAACAAGGGCGAGAACTTCTCGGCGCAGTTCGACCGCTGGTTCCTGAACCTCTTCCCGCGCGAGCAGCCCTTCTCCTTCAACCGCGGCGGCTACCAGACCCTGAGCTTCATTCCGACGCTCGCGACGATGATCCTCGGCCTTCTCGCAGGCTCGCTGCTGCGGGAGAATCTCGGGCCGCGCGAGACGCGGCGCTGGCTGGTGGTTGCCGGGCTCGCGGGCCTGGCGTCGGGCTGGCTCATCGGAGCGCTCGGCCTGTGCCCCGTGGTCAAGCGCATCTGGACGCCCAGCTGGGTACTCTGGAGCGGCGGCTTCTGCTTCCTGTTCCTGGCGTTCTTCCACGAGGTGCTCGACGTGCGGGACCGCAAGCGCTGGGCCTTCCCGCTCGTCGTGCTGGGCACGAACTCGATCGCGGCCTACTGCCTCTACGAGGCGTTCGCGGATCCGATCGCCCAGGCTGTCGTCCGCCATCTGCCGGCCGGGCTCTTCGACCTGCTCGGCCCCGCGTACCAACCGACTCTGGTCGGCGCCTCGACGCTGCTGGCCATCTTCTGGGTCCTGCTGTGGATGCACCGCCGCCGGATCTTCCTCAGAATCTGACAGGGCGCAGGAGGAGGCGCGCATGACACCACATCCCCCGCTCGGAGCGGCCCTCGGGGTCGCGCTCATCGCACTCGCCGCCGCCCCGGCGGCGCCGCAGGACCCGCAGCAGCCGCTCCTGCTCTCGGACTTCAAGCCCCGCTCGATGCTCAGGGTGAAGGAGCACGACGTGGAGCGCGCCGCGTTCCCCGCCGTCGACGTCCACAACCACGTCAACGACGCGCGCGCCCGCGACGCCTCGGTGCCCGTGCCCGAGCTCATCGCCCTCCTCGACCGGCTGAACGTCAAGCGGCTCGTGATCCTCACCGGCCGCTGGGGCGACGCGCTGCAGGTCGTCGTCGACCGGCTGGCGAAGCCCTACCCCGACCGCTTCACGGTCTTCACGGAGCCCGACTGGTCGCGTGTCAACGAGCCCGGCTTCGGCGAGGCGATGGCGGCGCAGATCCGCGACGCCCACGCCCGCGGCGCGCGCGGGCTCAAGGTCCTGAAGGAGCTGGGGCTCGAGGTGAAGGACCGCGACGGCAAGCTCCTGACCGTGGACGACGCACGGCTCGACCCGATGTGGGCCGAGTGCGGACGGCTCGGCATGCCCGTGGCGATCCACACGGCGGATCCCGACGCGTTCTTCGAGCCGCGCGACGCGACGAACGAGCGCTGGGAAGAGCTCGGCCGCCGCCCGGAGTGGAGCTTCCACGGGCCGGCCTTCCCCTCGAAGCGGGCGCTGCTCGACGCCCGCAACCGGGTGTTCGCGCGCCACCCGAAGACCAGCTTCATCGCACTCCACGTCGCCAACCACCCGGAGGACCTCGACGATGCGTCCTCGGTCCTCGACGCGTACCCGAACGTCGTCGTCGAGACGGGCGCGCGCATGGCCGAGATCGGGCGGCAGCCGCGACGGGCGCGCGAGTTCTTCCTGAAGTACCAGGACCGCATCCTGTTCGGGACGGACGCGATCCCGTCCGAGGGGCTCTACCGCCGGTGGTTCCGCTTCTTCGAGACCGCCGACGAGTACTTCGACTACTGGCGCTATCCCGCGAACGGGCGCTGGAAGGTCTCCGGCCTGGACCTGCCGAAGGAGGTGCTCGCGAAGGTCTACGCGGCGAACGCGGATCGCGTGATCCCGCCCTCGGCCGTGCGGCAGTGACCGACCCCCGCACGAGGCAGGACGAGCTGCGCCGGGCGCACCGGCAGCTCGCGGTCAGGACGTTCGAGCTCC
>CAZMRX010000079.1:0-16859 GCA_964568755.1 uncultured Acidobacteriota bacterium
GGCCGGCGTCGCCCGCGCGCGCCGCCTCGATCGCCGCGTTGAGCGCCAGCAGGTTGGTCTGGTCGGCGATCTCCTCGATCACCTCGAGGATGCGGCCGATCTCCTGCGAGCGCTTGCCGAGGCCGGTGATCACGCGGGCGGTGTTCTCCATGTTCTCGGAGATCGCCTTCATGCCGTCGACGGTGCGCGACACCGCCTCGCCGCCGGTCTTGGCGTCCTCGGAGGCGCGCGCGCTGATGCGGTCGGCCTCGGAGGCGATCTTGGCCACGTCGTTGACGGCGCCCGCCATGCCGGAGACGGTCGTGGTGGTGCGCGAGGCGGCCTCGCCCAGCGACTCGGCGTTCTGCGCGACCGAGGCGATGAAGGTGGCCATCTCCTCGACCGTGGTGGTCGTCTCGTTGACGGTGCCTGCCAGGCTCTCGAGGTCGCGCGCCATCTGGTCGATCGAGACCGTCATCTGCTCGATCGTCGCGGAGGCCTCGGTCACGGTCTGGGCGAGCGTGCCGCCCGAGCGCGCCACCTCCTCGATCGAGGCGCCCATCTCGGTGATCGAGCTCGAGGTCTCCTCGACGTAGCTCGCGAGGCCCTGCGAGCTCGCGGCCACGGTCTGGATCGAGGCGGCCATCTCCTCCATCGAGGTCGAGGTCTCCTCGGCCGCCTGCGCCTGACCCGAAGCGCCCTGCATGATCAGCCGCGCGTTGGCGGAGATCTGGCCCGAGGACGACGCCACCTGGACCGAGGCCTCCTGGATGTTGTCGACCACCTTGCGCAGGTTCGCGACCATCTCGTTGAGGCTGCGGCCGAGCGTTCCGACCTCGTCCTCGCCCTCCGCCTCGATCTTGACCAGCAGGTCGCCCTTGGCGACCTGCTCGGACGCCTGCGCCATCGCCTGCAGCGGTCCCAACCAGCGACCGGCGAGCGCCCAGCCCGCGGCCGAGCCGAGGCCCACCAGCACGAGCGCGAGCAGCAGCGCCTCGAGCAGCCGGCGCCGCTGAACGGCGCGCAGCGCCCGCTGGCTGATCGCCACCTCGACCCCGCCCTTCACCGACTCCGCGGCGGCCGCAGGCGACGCGCCGAGCTCCTCGCCGAGCGCGGTGCCGCCGCTCGAGGTCGTGACCGGGGCGCGGAACAGCAGCACCGGCTCGCCGTCGACGGTCGAGGCGTCGCGCTCCTCGAGGGTGGCCGCCGGCGCGCCGGGCAGGTCGCGGATCGCCTTGCCGGTCTGCGACAGGATCTCGCCCTTGGCGTCGCGGATCATGGCGCCCACCACGTCAGAGGCCTCGCCCTCGCCGCCCGCGGCCACGGCGCCCTCGAGGAACTGCGTGAGCAGCGGCTTGTCCTCGGTCAGCACCCCGTACTTGGCGTTGAAGGCCAGGTTGCTCGCGACGTAGCGCCCGCGCTTGACGATCTGGTCGCGGATCACCGCCTCGCCGGCGACGAGGTCGTAGACGACGGAGACCCCGCCGACCACGAGCGCGATCCCGGCGAGCAGCCCCAGCATCTTCGTGCGGATCGACTTGGTGTTGATGGCCATCCTGGTCACTCCTGCGAGACCCCGTCTTGTGCCTCGGCGGCGCGCGCGCCCGTGGCCGCTGCGCCGGCTGCGGCCAGCTCGGTCGCGAGCAGCCGCTCGAGGTCGACGAGGATGATGAGACGGTCGGCGAGCTTGGCGACGCCCCGGATGTAGTCGCCGCCTTTCTGCACGACTTCCTCCGGGGCGGGCTCGACGTTCGAGACGGGCACCTTCAGCACCTGCGAGGCGCCGTCCACCAGCAGCCCCAGCAGCCGCTGCTTGAGCCGCACCACCACGATGCGGGAGACGCGGTCCACGACCACCTCGCCCAGCCCCAGCCGGCGCCGCAGGTCGAGCACGGGCAGGATGCGGCCGCGCAGGTTGATCACGCCGCGCACGAACTCGGGCGCGCGCGGCACGCTGGTGATCTCGGCGACGCGACGGATCTCCTGCACCTGCTTCACGTCGACGCCGTACTCCTCGCCGGCGAGGAAGAAGCTCGCGAGGTGCTCCGTCTGCTCCGCCGCCGCGCGCTGCTGCTGGGCCGGGGCGGAGAAGAACGACAGCGTCTGCTCGCGGCCGAGCACGTCCTCGGCGAGGCCCGAGGCCGGCAGCGCCGCGACCGCGGCCGCGCCGGCGGCGGGCGACGCGCCCTCCAGCCGCGCCAGGATGTCTTCGGCCAGCCCGGAGGCGGGCAGCACCACCCCGGAGCCGCTCGCGGTCGGCGGCGTGGCGCCCGCAGCGTCCCCGGGCTCGTCGGCGAAGACGGGCTCCTCGGCAAGAATCGGCTCGCTCGCGGGCGCCTCCGGCTGCGGCTGCGGCTGCGGCGGGGGCGTCGCCTCCGGCGCGGACGGCGCCCCGGCCCGTCGCGCCCGCTTTCGCGCATCGGCCATTCGACCCATGCTCGTCTATCCTCGCGCCCCGGCGGGGGCTGCAAAATCCCTCTCGGCGGCCACGGCCTCCACGATCTCGTCGTCCACCTGCGCCACGCCCCGCGCCATCCCCTCGAGCAGCGCCTGCGTCGCGAGCTGGTTCAGCACGCGCGGAACTCCCTGCGCCGCGGCGTGCAGGCGCGCGACCGCGGCGTCGCTGAACACGGCCCGCTCGGCCCCGGCCACCGACAGCCGGTGCGCGACGTAGGCGCGGGCGTCCTCGGCCGCGAGCGGCTCGAGGTCGAACGAGACGCCGATCCGCTGCGTGAGCGCGCGGTAGGCCCGGTGGCGCAGCCGCTCGCGCAGCTCCGGCTGCCCCACCAGCACGATCGCGATCAGGTTGCGGTCGTCGAGCTGGAAGTTCGTGAGCAGGCGGATCTCCTCGAAGGTGGGCTTGCCCGGGATCAGGTGCGCCTCGTCGACGATCAGCAGCGCCGCGCGCTCGGCCTCGTCGAGCTCGAGCAGCCGCGCGTGGATCTGGTCGAGCAGGTCGCTCGAGTGGAAGCGCGGCTCGCGCACGCCGAGCTCCGCGGCGGTCGTGCGCAGGAACTGGCGCGGCGACAGGCGCGGGTTCAGGATCATCCCGACCTCGTAGCGCTCGCCCACCCGGTCGACGAGCGCCCGCGTCAGCAGCGTCTTGCCCGAGCCCACCTCGCCCGTCAGCAGCGCCAGCTCCATCTCCTCGACCGCGAAGCGCAGCCGCTCCAGCGCCTCCTCGTAGGCGTCGTTCAGGAACAGGTAGCGCGGGTCGGGCGTCTTGCGGAACGGCTTCTCGCGCAGGCCCCAGTACTGCTCGTACATCGCGCTCAGGCCTCCGCCGCCACGCGGCCCCGGCTGCCGCCGCGGGCGCGCCGGCCCTCGAACAGCGAGGCCACGTCGAGGATCAGCACCACCCGGCCGTCGCCGAGGATCGTGGCGCCGGCGATCCCGACCACCGGGTTCGAGACCACCGCGTCGAGCGCCTTGATCACCACGTCTTGCTGGCCGCGCAAGCGGTCGACGCTCAGCCCGAGCCGCTTGTCGCCGCGGCCGATGATCACCGCGTAGGCGTGCTCGCCCTCCGCCCCGGCGCGGCCGAACAGCTCCGCGAGGTGCACGAACGGCACGATCCGGTCGCGGACGCGCAGCGTGTCGCGTCCGTTCATGCGCACGAGGTCGCGCCGCGCGTAGCGCAGGCTCTCGACCACGGCGCCGGAGGGCAGCGCGTACACCTCGTCGCCCACGTCCACCATCAGCACGCTGATGATGGCGAGCGTCAGCGGCAGCTGCAGCGTGAACTTGGTGCCGGCGCCGGGGATCGTCTCCGCCTCGATCAGCGCGTTGAGCCGCTCCATGCTGCGCACCACGACGTCGAGCCCGACGCCGCGGCCCGAGACGTCGGTGACGGCGCTCGCGGTCGAGAAGCCCTCGGTGAAGATCAGCTGGATCGCGTCCCTGTCGCTGAGCGTCTCGCCCGCCTGCAGCAGGCCGCGCTCGAGCGCCTTCTTGCGCACCGAGGCCGCGTCGATGCCGGCGCCGTCGTCGACCAGCGTGATCACCACCTGGTTCGACTCCTGAGCGGCGGACAGCAGCAGCGTCCCGGTCGGCGACTTGCCGCGCGCCTTGCGGACCTGCGGGGTCTCGATGCCGTGGTCGACCGCGTTGCGGATCAGGTGCACCAGCGGCTCGCCGAGCTCGTCGATCACCGCCTTGTCGACGCGGGTCTCCTCGCCCTGCAGCACCAGCTCGACGCTCTTGCCCTGCTGGTGCGCGAGGTCGCGCACCAGCCGCGGGAAGCGCTCGAAGACGTGGCGGATCGGCAGCATCCGCACGTCCATGATCGTCTCCTGCAGCTGCGTCGAGGCGCTCGTCACACGGTGGACGGCCTCGAGCAGATCCGGCCCCACGCCGGGCAGCACCTCCGCGACGTTGCGCGCCAGCTCGCTGAGCTTCGTGCGGTAGATGATCAGCTCGCCCACCAGGTTGAGCAGGTGGTCGAGCTTGGCGAAGTCGACGCGCACCATGCTGGAGCGCGCGATCCCCGCGCCGTCCTCGCCGGCCTTCGGCTGTGCCGCGGGCGTCTCCCCCGCAGCGCCCGCGGCAGCGAGCGGGGCGCGGCCGGGAGCGGGGGCGGCCGAGCGAGCGACCAGGGCCGTGAGCGCGGCCTGCGCGGCGTCCAGGTCGCTGGCTTCGCGGCCGGGACCGCAGGCCGACTCGATCGCGCCGCGCAGCGCGGTGGCCACCTCGAACAGCGGGTCGAGCGCCGCGCGGTCGAGCGCCAGGACGCCGTCGCGGCCGCGAGCGAACACCTCCTCGAGGCGATGCACGCAGTCCTTGACCGCGCCGAGGCCGATCATGCCGCTGTTGCCCTTGAGCGTGTGCAGCGGCCCGAGCACCGAGGCCAGCAGCTCAGGCCGCGACCCCTCGCGCTCGAGCCGCAGCAGCACGTCGTCGAGCACGGCGAGCTGCTCGCGCGCGTCCTCGAGGTAGATCGAGACGAGCTCGGCGGAGACCTCGAACTCCATCAGCGGAGCCTCGGTCCGAGTCCGGGTTTCACGGACCGGTGATCTTCTCGATCAGGCTGTGCAGCTCGGAGGCCTGGAACGGCTTCTTCACGTAACCGCGCGCGCCCATCTTGAGGCCCCGGATCGTGTCCTCCTCCTTGCCTTCGGTGGAGATGATGATCACCGGGATGTCCTTGTAGGCGGCCTCTTTCTGGACCTTCTGCAGGAACTCGAGCCCGTTCATGACGGGCATGTTGATGTCGAGCAGGATGAGGTCGATCCCCTCCTCCTGGGCGAGCTTGTCGAGTGCCTCGAGCCCGTTCATCGCGCTCACGAGCTTGCAGTTCTTGTAGCGGGACAGGAACAGCTTGTACATCTGGTGGATGAGAGCCGAGTCGTCGACGGCGAGGATCTTCCTCAGCATTCCCTTCTCCCGGCATCCCGCGCACTGCGGCCAATGGTTTCTACCACCGAAAGTGCTGTCTTTCAAGCAGTAAGCTCCTGCGCCACCTCCCGGGTGGCGGGCGATCCGGCGGGGCGGGCTATAGTGCGCCGCGGTACCTGGGAGCGCCCATGTTCGAGTCGGCCGACAAGCTGCGAAGCGACGTTTCCGGGATGCTCGACGCCCTGCGCGAGCTCGGCGCGGGCCGCTACGCGGCCGTGTTCGACGCGACGCGGGTGCTCGCCGAGAGCCCCGACGACACGAGCGAAGCCGAGTGGGCGCTGCGCCGGCTGCTGCAGTCGAACGGCGCTTCCCTGCTCCGGCTCCCGACGGCGCTGCACGGGGGGGACGACATGGGCGACCCGTTCGCGGAGTGGACGAGCGACGAGTTCCTGCTCGCGGTGGTCAACGGGAAGGTGGGCGTGCTGGTGGCGTGCGCCGACGCGGCCCGGCTCGAGACCGAGTCGGCACGGCTGCTGCGCGCGCTCTTCGATCGCCTGCTGCGGCTCGAGGCGGGCTTCCGGGTCGACGAGAAGGGCCGCGGGCTCTTCTTCGGCAGCCCGCGGCTCGACACGGTCGTGATCCCGCGCCCGGCTTCATGAGGCAGAGGTAGCCGGCTAGAATGAGCGTTTGGCCGGGGTCGCCAGGGCCCCGGCCTGAACGCCTTCCATGCAGCAGCGAATCCGAAACTTCTCGATCATCGCGCACATCGACCACGGCAAGACGACGCTCAGCGATCGCCTGCTCGAGCGCACGGGCGCGCTCAGCAAGCGCGAGATGACCGAGCAGTTCCTCGACTCGATGGACCTCGAGCGCGAGCGCGGGATCACGATCAAGCAGCACTCGGTGCGGCTCGAGTACGAGGCGAAGGACGGTCAGGACTACGTCCTCAACCTGATCGACACGCCCGGCCACGTCGACTTCGCCTACGAGGTCTCGCGCTCGCTCGCCGCCTGCCAGGGGGCGCTCCTGGTGGTGGACGCGAGCCAGGGCGTCGAGGCGCAGACGCTCGCGAACGCGCACCTCGCCGCGGACGCCGGGCTCGAGATCATCCCGGTGCTGAACAAGGTCGACCTGCCGGGCGCCCAGCCCGAGCTCGCCAGGGAGCAGATCGAGCAGGTGATCGGGATCGACGCGTCGGGCGCGATCCATGCCTCGGCCAAGATGGGGATCGGGATCGACGAGATCCTGGAAGCGATCGTCCAGCGGATCCCGCACCCGAAGGGCGACCCCGCGGGCCCGTTCCGCGGCCTCGTGTTCGACTCCTGGTTCGACCAGTACCGCGGCGTCGTGGTGCTGGTGCACGTCGTGGACGGGGGTGCTGGGCCGAAGCAGAAGGTCAAGCTCATGGCCACGGGCGGGGTCTACGAGGTGGAGCACCTGGGGGTCTTCACCCCCCGGGCGGAGCCCGTGGAAAGGCTGGCGGCCGGAGAGGTCGGGTTCGTGGTGGCGGGGATCAAGAAGGTATCCGACGTGGCCATCGGCGATACCCTGACCGATGCCCGGAAGGCGGCCAAAGATCCCTTGCCCGGCTTCAAGGAGATCAAGCCGATGGTGTTCGCCGGGCTCTACCCGGTGGACGCCGACCAGTACGCGGAGCTGCGCGACGCGCTCGAGAAGCTGCGGCTCAACGACTCGTCGTTCTTCTACGAGCCCGAGACCTCGTCGGCGCTCGGCTTCGGCTTCCGCTGCGGCTTCCTCGGCCTGCTGCACATGGAGATCGTGCAGGAGCGGCTCGAGCGCGAGTTCGGCCTGAACCTGCTGATCACCGCCCCCTCGGTGCGCTACCGCGTGCGGAAGACGGACGGCGAGGTGGTGGAGGTGGACTCGCCGGCGCGGCTGCCCGACCCCGGCCGCATCGACACGATCGAGGAGCCGATCATCACCGCCACGATCCTGACCGGCGACGAGTTCGTGGGCGGGATCCTGAAGCTGTGCCAGGACAAGCGCGGGATCCAGAAGGGCATCCACTACATCACGCCCACGCGCGTGATGATCCAGTACGAGCTGCCGCTCGCCGAGATCCTGCTCGACTTCTACGACAAGCTGAAGTCGGTCTCGAAGGGCTACGCCTCGCTCGACTACGAGTTCACCGGCCACTGGGTCTCGCCGCTCGTGAAGCTCGACGTGCTGGTGAACGGCGAGCCGGTCGACGCGCTCTCGCTGATCGTCCACCAGCAGACCGCCTACCCGCGGGGCAAGTCGCTGGTCGAGAAGATGCGCAAGCTGATCCCGCGCCAGATGTTCGAGGTGGCGATCCAGGCCGCGATCGGCTCGCGCGTGATCGCGCGCGAGACGGTGAGCCCGCTGCGCAAGAACGTGATCGCCAAGTGCTACGGCGGCGACATCTCGCGCAAGCGCAAGCTGCTCGAGAAGCAGAAGGAAGGCAAGAAGCGCATGAAGCGCGTGGGCACGGTCGACATCCCGCAGGAGGCCTTCCTGGCGGTCTTGCGGGTGGATTAACCCCCGCCCAGGGGGGCCCGGGGGGCGCGGCGGTAGAGCGCCCCCCGGACAGCCGGTCAACCAGGCCGTTGGCCTCGTTGTCCTGTCTCTTGTCTGTTTCTCTCCTGTTCTCTTTTCCTGTCTTCTTGTCTTCTTGTTTTCTGTCTCGTTCCCCGCTGCCCGCACGCGCCCCCTGTCAGAACGAACAGCTTGCCGCAGCTCCGGCCGGCGGGCCAGAATCGACCCATCTCGGGCACGTCATTCCCCTGAAGGAGCTGTGACATGGGTCTTCTCGACGATATCCTGAAGCAGGCGACGGGCGGCGGCAGCGGGAGCGCGCAGGCTGGTGGCCTCGGCGCGATCGCGGATCTCGTGATGAAGAATCCGCAGATCATCTCCGCGGCACTCGCCATGCTCAACCCGAAGGACACCTCGGTCGGCGGCGGCGGCGGCCTGGCCGACATCGTCAGCTCGTTCAACAAGGGCGGGCTCGGCGACGTGATGGCGTCGTGGGTCGGCGGCGGCCCGAACAAGCCGGTCGATCCCGGGTCGCTCGCGAACGTCCTCGGCCCCGACATTCTGGGGCAGTTCGCGAAGAAGGCGGGCATCGGGAGCGGGGACGCGAGCTCGGTGCTGGCCTCCGTCCTGCCTGAGCTCATCAACCAGATGACGCCCCAGGGCCAGGTGCCCCAGGGCAACGCCCTGGACGGCGTGCTGGGGTCCCTGCTCGGCCAGCTCGGCTCGCGGTAGGTCGCTCCCGTCAGGTCCGGGCGAGGATCGGCTAGAATCGGGCGGGATGGGCAGCAAGCCGCCGGAGCCGACGATCGCCTTCAAGAAGTCCGTCTTCCGCGAGTACCTCGAGTCGATCGTCGTCGCGGTGATCCTGGCGCTCTTCATCCGCACCTTCGCCGTCCAGGCCTTCAAGATCCCCACGGGCTCGATGGAGGAGAACTTGTTGATCGGCGATCACTTGCTGGTCAACAAGCTGGTCTACTCCCCCTCGTTCGGGCCGCTCGAGGACGCCATTCTCGGCAAGCGGACGATCGCGCGCGGCGACGTGGTCGTGTTCAAGTTCCCCGAGGACGCGCAGCGGGACTTCATCAAGCGCGTGATCGGCCTGCCGGGCGAGACGATCGAGATCCGGGAGAGGCAGGTCCTCGTGAACGGGCAGCCCCTCGCCGAAGACGACCAGGTCTGCAGGGAGGAACGCGACGGGCAGAAGAGCTGCTGGGACGCCAGCCCGTCGCGGGGCGGGCCCTACACGGTTTTCTATTCCCGGGTCCCGCTGCGGCCGGACGACCCGGAGTACGGCCACGGGGGCGACCTGCGGGAGGGCTGGGGGCCGCAGACGGTGCCCCCGGGCCATCTGCTCGTTCTGGGAGACAACCGCGACAACAGCCGCGACAGCCGGTTCTGGGGCTTCCTGCCCGTGGACCAGGTCAAGGGGCGGGCGCTGCTCGTCTACTGGTCGTACGAGGCGACGCGGGAGGAGTACCACAGGACCGGCGTCGTCGAGTGGGTTCGGGATACCTTGTCCGCGTTCGGGCGGACGCGCTGGAAGCGCTTCTTCCACGTGATCCGCTAGAAGCAGGCGGCCCGGAGGGTGAGCATGGGACGGAAGAGCGAGCGGGGCGAAGGCAAGCTGGGCGGACTGATCCTGCTGGTGGTCGTGCTGGCGGGAGGCCTGGCCGCGTGGAACATCGTGCCGGTCTACTTCGACCACTACGACTTCGTCGACAAGGTCAACGAGATCTGCCGCACCCCGAAGTACAAGGTCCGCCAGGGCGACGAGACGATCAAGAAGATGCTGATGGACGAAGTCAGCAAGCGCCGCCTGGGAACCTGGATCGGCCCGGAGAGCTTCGCGGTCACGACCAGCGACAGCTCCCGCCAGATCCAGCTCTACTACGAGCGCGAGGTCGAGGTCCTGCCCGGCTTCAAGCACAACTTCAAGTTCGACTTCACGGCGGACCAACCCCTGATCTGATCGGACGAGGGCGCCGTCGCGCAATCGTCCTCGTCAGATCAGCTCTGGCCGACGCCGGTCTTCCCGGCGCCCGTTTCTCGTCCCGTTAGTGTCGTGGTGGGGCCGTTGGTTTCGTCGCCGGACGTGTTCGTCCTCCTGCACGTCTCCGGGCTGTCCGACCGAAGGCGATGGCGAGATGTGCCGCCCGGAATCCAGACGGCCACACGGAGAGCGCAGCGCCGCCAACGGATCGGTCAGAACTGATCTGACGGGAGCGAAGCGCCTGACCGCGCCCCCGTCAGATCAGAGTTTCCCGAAGATCTGCTTCGCGATCACCAGCAGCTGCATGTTGCTGGTGCCCTCGTAGATCTGGCCCACCTTCTGGTCGCGGAAGTACTTCTCGACCGGGTACTCGCGCGTGAAGCCGTAGCCGCCGTGGATCTCGATCGCCTTCGACGCGACGTACTCGGCCGCGCGTGAGGCGTAGAGCTTCGCCATCGCCGACTCCTTGACGAAGGAGCTGCCGACGTCGCGCAGGCGTGCCGCGTTGTAGGTCAGGAGCCGCGAGGCCTCGATCTTCGTCGCCATCTCGGCGAGCTCGAACTGCACCGCCTGGAACTCGGCGATCGGCTTGCCGAACTGCTGCCGCTCCTGCGAGTACTTCACGGCCAGCTCGAAGGCGCCCTGGGCCAGTCCCGTCATCTGGGCGCCGATCCCGATGCGCCCCTCGTTGAGCGTCTCGATCGCGATCTTGTAGCCCTTGCCCGGCTCGCCCAGCACGTTCTGCTTCGGCACGCGGCAGCCCTCGAAGATCAGCTCGCAGGTCGAGGAGGCGCGGATCCCCAGCTTGTCTTCCTTCTTGCCGATCGTGAAGCCCGGGTACGACTTCTCCACCAGGAAGCTGGTGATGCCCTTGTATCCCTTCGACGGGTCGAGCGTCGCCATCACGATGAACAGCTCGGCCTCGCCGGCGTTGGTGATCCACAGCTTGCGCCCGGTCAGCCGGTAGTGGTCGCCCTCGTCCTGCGCCCGGCACGTGAGCGCGAACGCGTCGGAGCCCGAGCCCGCCTCGCTGAGCGCGTAGGCCCCCACCCACTTCGTCGCCAGCAGCGGGAAGTACTTCGCCTTCTGGGCCTGCGTTCCCCAGCGCAGAACGGCGTTGTTGACGAGCGTGTTCTGCACGTCGACGAGCACCGCGACCGACGGGTCGACGCGCGCCAGCTCCTCGATCGCGATCGCCGACATGAAGAAGGTCCCGCCGGCCCCGCCGTGGGCGTCGGGTATCTCGATCGCCATCAGCCCCAGCTCGAAGCAGGCGTCGATCAGCTCGCGGGGAATCTTCGACTCCTCGTCCATCTTGCGAACGAAGGGCCGGATGCGCTCCTCAGCGAAGTCGCGCACGGCCGCCCGGAAGTCCTGCTCGTCGGAGTCGAGGTCGGTGAGGGGAAGGCTGCGGTAGTCGCTCATGGAGTCACCCGAGATCCATCCTAGCGTACCGGATCTGCCAAGCCATGAGCCGTGTGTAGGGGAGAACGCCCTTGACAGCCCCGTCAGCGGCCCTATCATGCGTATCTGTCCATGCTGAAGATGTCTGCCGTGCGTGCCGCGGTCCGCGTCAGGCGAGGCCCGTGTGCCTTGCGGGCGGAGTCCCTGGACCAGGCCTAGGCCGAAGCCGAAAGGACTCATGACACCCGCCGGGCGGTTCCCGGCGGGTTTTGTTTTGGCCGGAAGGAGAGATCGAGCGTGCGCGTGGGAGTGTTCGGGGCGACCGGGTACACGGGACGGGAGCTGGTGCGGCTGCTGAGACGACACCCGCGCGCCTCGGTCGCGTTCACCACCGGCAGCGGCGGCGGGCACCTGGCGCACGAGAGCGGCCTGGAGCAGGCGGCGGACGCGTACATGCTCGCCCTGCCGCACGGGATCGCGGCCAGCTACGCGGCGCGGCTGCGGGAGGCGCGGCCCGAGGCGCTGGTGGTCGACCTCTCGGGCGACCTGCGCCTGCCCACGGCCGCGGCCTACAAGCAGTGGTACGGACACGACCACCCGGCTGCCCAGCTGATCGGCCAGGCCGTGTTCGGCCTGAGCGAGGTCTACCGCGACCGCCTCCCGGGCGCGCGGCTCGTCTCGAACCCCGGCTGCTACGCGACCTCGGTGATGCTGCCGCTGCTGCCGCTGCTGCGCGAGGGGCTCGTCGAAACGGATGGCATCGTCGCGGACGCGAAGAGCGGCGCCACCGGCGCGGGGCGCTCGCTGCGCGAGGACCTGCTGTTCTGCGAGCTGGCGGAGGACTTCTCGGCCTACTCCCCGGGGCGCTCGCACCGTCACGTGGGCGAGATCGAGGCGGTGCTGCTCGAGCAGACCGGGAGGGCCGTGGAGCTGACGTTCTGCCCGCACCTGCTGCCGGTGAAGCGCGGCATCCTCACCGCGCTCTACGTCGAGCCCAGGGGCGACGCCGCCGCGCTGCGGCGCTGCCTCGAGACGGCCTACGCCGGCTCGGCCTTCGTGCACGTGGTCGACGCGCCGCCGCGACTCTCCGACGTCGTGGAGACGAACGACTGCCGCATCTCCGTCCACGCGGCGGCGAGCGGTCGAGCCGTGGTCTTCTCCGCCCTCGACAACCTCGTGAAGGGTGCGGCGGGACAGGCGATCCAGAACCTGAACCTGGCGGCGGGCTTCGCGGAAGCGGACGGGCTCGTGTCGGCCTTCGGAGCCGGCGCGTGAGCGTCCGCGTCTACAAGGTGGGCGGGCCCGCGCTCGAGGACCCGGGGCTCGTGGCCCCGCTGGCCGCCGAGGTGCGGCGCGGCGAAGGCAAGGCCGTCCTCGTCCACGGCGGGGGCCGCGCGGTGGACCGGCTGCTGAAGGCGCTCCAGATCGAGTCGCGCTTCATCGACGGCCGGCGCGAGACGTCGCCCGAGGCGATGGCCGTGGTCGAGATGGTGCTGTCCGGGACGGCGAACAAGGAGCTGGCGGCGGGGCTCACGGCGGCCGGCGTGCCGGCGATCGGGATCTCGGGGCGCGACGGCGGCCTGATGCGCGCGCGCCTCGCGCCGGACCTCGGCCGGGTGGGAACGCCGCAGCGCGTGGACCCGGCGCCGATCCGCGCGCTGTGGGACGCCGGCTTCCTGCCGGTGGTCTCCCCCGTCTCGACCGGCCCGCTCGGCGAGGCGGTGAACGTGAACGCCGACGAGGCCGCGCTCGGCATCGCGCTGGCCGTGGGCGCTTCCACGCTCGTCTATCTCTCCGACGTCGACGGCGTGCGGATCGACGAGCGCGCGGCGCTTCAGCTCACGGCGGAGGAGGCCCGGCGGCGGATGGACGACGGCACGATCGCGGGCGGCATGGCGCTCAAGGTGCGCGTGGCGCTCGAGGCCTCGGCCGCGGGGATCCCCGAGGTGGTGATCGCAGGCAAGGCGAGGCTGCTGGGGCAGTTCCCTGGGACGCGGATCGTGGCGCTCGCAGGGTCAGAGGCGGCCCTTCCAGACGGCGACTCCGGAAACGAAGACCCCCGGAATCCGCACGACCGGATTCCTCGGGGGCATGAGGTGAAACGGTGACGAGCGCACTTCTCCCGATCTACGACCGCGACCTGACCCTGGTGAAGGGCAAGGGCTCGCGCCTGTGGGACGCCACCGGCCGCGAGTGGCTGGACTTCGCCGCCGGCATCGCCGTGAACGGCTTCGGCTACGGCGACAAGAAGATCGTCGCGGCGGTGAAGAAGCAGGCCGAGCGGCTGATGCACACGAGCAACCTGTTCCACACCGAGCCCGCGAGCCTGCTCGCGGAGCGGCTGGTGAGGCTCGCCTTCCCCTCGAAGGTCTTCTTCACCAACTCCGGCACCGAGGCGTGGGAAGGGGCGATGAAGTTCGCCCGCCGCATCGGCAAGGAGCAGGGCCGCACCGAGTACGTGGCCTTCGAGAACGCCTTCCACGGGCGCACGATGGGCGCGCTTTCGACCACCTGGACCGCCAAGTATCGCGAGCCCTTCGAGCCTCTCGTCCCCGGCGTGCGCTTCGTGCCGCGCGGCGATCTCGCCGCCGTCGCGGCGGCCGTGAGCCAGAAGACGGCCGCGGTCATGATCGAGCCGGTGCAGGGCGAGGGCGGCATCCGCCCGGCGGCGCCCGAGTTCCTGAAGGGCCTCGAGTCGCTCTGCCGCGAGCGCGGCGCGCTCCTGGTCTTCGACGAGATCCAGTGCGGCCTGGGACGCACCGGGAAGATGTTCGCGTTCCAGCACTCGGGCGTCGTGCCCGACATGCTCACGCTCGCCAAGCCGCTCGCCGGCGGGCTGCCGATGGGGGCGCTCCTGCTCAAGGAGCAGTACGCGCACGCGCTGAAGGTGGGCGACCACGGCACCACCTTCGGCGGCAACCCCGTGTGCGCGGCCGCGGCGCTCGCCGTGCTCGACCACCTCGAGGCCCCGGGCTTCCTCGACGACGTCGCCGCGCGCGGCCTCTACCTCGTGCGCGGGCTCAAGAAGCTGGCGCGGGCGAACAAGGACAAGATCGCCGACGTGCGCGGGCTCGGCCTGATGGTGGGCGTCGAGTTCCGCGGCGAGGCCGCGGCGGTGCTGAAGGGCCTGCGCGAGAAGGGCATCCTGGCGACCAAGGCCGGCGACAAGGTGCTGCGCCTGCTGCCGCCGCTGATCGTCAAGCGCGGCGACATCCGCCAGCTGCTCGCAGCCCTCGACGAGGTCCTGAAGGCCGGCGCCGGCGCAGCGGAAGGGGTCAGGTCTTGAATCTTGGCATGTCGCGCCGAGGTAGGATTCCAGCTCCAGGACCCGACCCCCTCGAGGAGAACGACAAAGCGATGGCGAACGCGAAGCGCAACGTGAAGAAGGTCATGCTGGCGTACTCCGGCGGCCTCGACACCTCGATCATCATTCCCTGGCTGAAGGAGAACTACGGCGGCGCCGAGGTGGTGGCGTTCTGTGGCGACGTGGGCCAGGGCGACGACTTCGATGCGGTGCGGCGCAAGGCGCTCGCCACGGGCGCGAGCAAGTGCATCGTCAAGGACCTCCGCACCGAGTTCGTCCGCGACTACTGCTACAAGGCGCTGTCGGCGGGTGCGGTCTACGAGGACCGCTACCTGCTCGGGACGGCGCTGGCGCGCCCGCTGATCGCGTACCACCAGGTGCAGGCCGCGATCCGCGAGGGAGCCGACGCGCTGTCGCACGGCGCCACCGGCAAGGGCAACGACCAGGTCCGCTTCGAAGTCACCTTCGCCGCCTTCGCGCCGCACCTGCGTGTGATCGCGCCGTGGCGCGAGTGGACGATCCGCTCGCGCGAGGATGCGCTCGCCTACGCGCGCAAGCACGGCGTGCCGGTCGACCAGACCAAGAAGGACCTGTTCAGCCGCGACGGCAACCTCTGGCACCTCTCGCACGAGGGCGGCAACCTCGAGGACGTGTGGGACGCGCCGCAGAAGGGGATGTTCAAGCTGACCGTGGACCCGCTCGACGCGCCGGACAGGCCGCGTTTCATCACGATCGGCTTCGAGCAGGGCGTGCCGGTGAAGCTCGACGGCAAGCGCCTCTCGCCGGTGCGCATGATCGAGACGCTCAACCAGGTCGCCGGCGCCCACGGCGTGGGCCGGCTCGACCTCGTCGAAAACCGCCTCGTCGGCATCAAGTCGCGCGGTGTCTACGAGACGCCGGCCGGCACGGTGCTCCACATCGCCCACCGCGAGCTCGAGCGGCTGGTGCTCGACCGCGACACGCTGCACTTCAAGCAGGGCGTCTCGGTCCGCTACGCCCAGCTCATCTACGACGGCTTGTGGTTCTCGACCCTGCGCGAGGCGCTCGCCGGCTTCGTGGACGAGACCGAGAAGGAGGTCACCGGCGAGGTGCGGGTGCGGCTCTACAAGGGCAGCGCCGAGGCCGTCGGCCGCCGCTCGCCGCGCAGCCTCTACCGCCAGGACCTCGCCACCTTCGGCGAGGGCATGGCCTACGACCACCAGGACGCCGAGGGCTTCATCCGCCTCTTCGGCCTGCCCGAGCGCGTGCGCGCGCTGACGCGCAGCCGCGTGACCGTCGACGTGAAGGCGGTCGAGGTGACCCGTCCGGTGCAGGGCGCGCGCAAGCCCTCCCGGCGCCGGCGGGGGAAGTGAGCGTCACCGCCCCGCTCGGCTTCCGCGCCGCGGGCGTCGCCTCGGGCATCAAGCCCGACCGTCTCGACCTCGCGCTGGTGGTGGCCGACGCGCCGTGCGCCTCGGCGGGGGTCTTCACCTCCAACCTGGCCCAGGCCGCGCCGGTGCTGGTCTCGCGCGAGCACCTGCTGGGAAGCCGGACGCGCGCGATCGTGGCGAACGCCGGTTGCGCCAACGCGGCCACCGGCGTGGCGGGGCTGGCGGACGCGCGAGAGATGGCGGCGCTCGCCGCGAGCGCCGTGGGCTGTCCCGCCGAGCAGGTCGTGGTCGCCTCCACCGGTGTCATCGGCGTGCGGCTGCCGATGCAGAAGGTGCGCGCCGGCATCGCCGCCGCCTTCCCGCTGCTGTCGCGCGACGGCGGGCCGGACGCCGCACGCGCGATCATGACGACCGACACCCGGCCGAAGGAGGTGATCGTTCCCTTCACCGTCTCCGGCGTGCCGTGCCGGGTGGGCGCGATGGCCAAGGGCGCCGGCATGATCGCCCCCAACATGGCCACCATGCTCGCGTTCTTCACCACCGACGCCGCCGTCGAGCCGGGGCTGCTGCGTCGGACCCTGGCCGAGGCCGTCGGGGAGAGCCTCAACCGCATCACCGTCGACGGCGACACCTCCACGAACGACTGCGCGGTCGTGCTCGCGAGCGGTGCTGCCGGTGCGCGGCCGGTCGAGCGGGAGGGCGCCGACCAGGCAGCCTTCCAGGGCGCGCTCACCGAGGCCGCGCGCCAGCTCGCCCGCATGCTGGTCCGGGACGGCGAGGGTGTGACGCGCATCGCCGAGGTGCGGGTCGAGGGCGCGCGCACCGCCGCCGAGGCCGACCGGATCGCGCGCACAGTGGCCGAGTCCCCGCTGGTGAAGACGGCGCTCCACGGCGGCGACCCGAACTGGGGCCGCGTGCTGGCCGCGCTCGCGCGCGCCGGGGTCGCGCTCGACATCTCCCG
>CAZMRX010000080.1:0-3991 GCA_964568755.1 uncultured Acidobacteriota bacterium
CGCGACGCCCCGGCAGCGCTGGCGCGGCTCTGCCGGCGGCGCGGCGTGCGACTCCCGCCCCGCGCCCGGCGACCGCGGCCGCGAGCGTCCCCGGGCCCGCGGCACCGGCGACGCCCACGCCCACGCCCCCGCCCAGCCGCGGCTTCACCGCCGAGGCCACTTCCGTGAGCGCCGCCGGCCGCGGCGGGCCCGCCGGCTTCGACGGCGCCCAGGTCGCCGGACGCGGCACGCAGTTCAACGGCCGCATGGAGTTCGAGGTGCTGCCCCCCTCCGTCCGCCCCGGCGAGCCGTTCGTGGTGCGCATCCACCTGCGCAACGAGGGGAAGAAATCCGTGAAGATCCGCGGCCTCGTGGTGGCGGCGGTGGTGGACGGCCAGCGCGTCCCGGCCTCCGCGGTGCCGCTGCTGAAGGAAGTCCAGGCCCAGACGCGGGGGCTCGTCGCCGAGTACTCGAGCGTGTGGAACGCCCCGCGCGAGTGGGCGCTCGAGGCGGTCGTCACCGCCGACAAGGACGAGAAGGTCGCGAGCCGTCTCAAGGCGAACTGAAGGGAGCGCCGAGCTCATGCCCCCCACTGTTTCCGAACGCGGACGGCTGGTGCCCGCATCGCCGATCCGCAAGCTGATGCCGCTCGCCGACGCGGCGAAGCGGCGCGGGGTGAAGGTGCTTCACCTGAACATCGGCCAGCCCGACCTGGAGACGCCGGCGCCGATGCGCGCCAAGCTGGCGCTCGCGCCCAAGATCTTCGCCTACACGGCCTCGGCCGGCACGGCGGAATGCGTCGCGGCGCTCGGCGAGTACTACCGCCGCCTGGGAATAGCGCTCGCGGCCGACGAGCTGGTGGTCACGACGGGCGGCAGCGAGGCGCTGCTGTTCGCGCTCCTGGCCTGCGCCGGTGAGGGCGACGAGGCCCTGGTGGTCGAGCCGTTCTACACGAACTACATGGCGTTCGCGACGATGGCCGGCGTGCGGCTGCGGCCGCTGCGGGCCCGCGGCGAGGACGGCTTCCACCTGCCGCCGATCGCGGAGTGGACCCGCGCGCTCACCCCGCGCACGCGGCTGGTGTTGCTGTGCAACCCGGGCAACCCCACCGGCACCGTCTACCGCCGCGACGAGCTCGAGGCGGTGGCCGGCTTCTGCCGCGAGCACGGTCTCTTCCTGGTGGCCGACGAGGTGTACCGCGAGTTCGTCTACGACGGGCGCAGCGCCACCAGCATCCTCGCGCTCCCGGGCTGCGACGAGATCGGCGTCGTCGTCGACAGCCTGTCCAAGCGCTACAGCGCCTGCGGCATCCGGCTCGGCTGCCTGGCCACGCGGAACCGCGAGCTCTACGCGGCCGCGCTGCACATGGCGCAGGCCCGGCTCTCGCCCCCGGGCCTCGCGCAGCTCGTCGCGCTCGGTGCGCTCGAGCTGCCCCCGGACTACGCGCAGGGCATCGTGCGCGAGTACCAGGCGCGCCGCGACGTGCTGTTCGAGGGCCTGTCGGGCCTGCCGGGCGTCCTGCTGCGCAAGCCCGAGGGCGCCTTCTACTTCGTGGCGCGCCTGCCGGTCGAGGACGCCGAGGACTTCGCCTCGTGGCTGCTCACCGACTGGAGCCACGAGGGCGCGACCGTGATGGTCGCCCCCGCGGAGGGCTTCTACGCGACGCCCGGGCTCGGCAAGGACGAGGTGCGCATCGCCTACGTGCTGTGCAAGGAGGATCTCGAGACCGCGGTGCGCGTCCTGGCGCACGCGATCCCGCGCTACCAGGCGGCGCGCGAGACGCGCCTTGCCGGGTCGCGAGCGCGCGCCTGAGGCCGCGCCGCGTCGCGCGGGCCGCGGCGTGGGCCGCGCTCGCGGCGCTCGGAGCCGTGGTCGCGCTCTCGCTCCTGCGGCAGCGGGCCCTCGCCGATCTTTCGCACGGCCGCGAGCGGCTCCTCGCGGGCGACACCGCCGCGGCCGGCGCCGCGTACGCTCGCGCCCGGCGCTGGCCCGGCGCCTCGGATCGCGCGCGCGCCGGGCTCGACCTGACCTCGGCTCGGGCGGGACGCGACACCGGAGCCGTCGTGCGTCCCGACCTCGCGGCCGAAGTCCCGGCCGAGGCGCTCCTGCTCTCGGCGCTCGACGCCGGAAGACTCGACGCCGCCCTGGCGCTCGCGCGCCTGATGCGCCGCTCGGGCCACCCGCTCGGCGCGCTGTACGAGGCCGTGGCCGCGTTCGAGTCCGGCGACGAGCCGCTCGCCCGGGAAGCCGCTGCCTCCAGCCCTGCGCCTCTCGCCTCGCGCGGCCCGGGCGCGCGCCTGGCCCGCGCGCTCGTCGCGCGCGACGCGGGCGCACGCGCGCTGCTCTACGACGCACGGGGCGAGCTGGTGGCGACCGCCGACGCCGCCTCCGTCGTTCGCGAGGCTCCCGAGGCGGCGGGCCTCGTGCCCGGGCTCCTCGATCGGCTGCCGCCCTTGGGCGACGAGCCCGCCGTACGCCTCGCGGTCGATCTCGACCTCAGCCGCCTCGCGCTCTGGGCGCTCGCGGACGCGCGCGGCTCGATCGTGCTGGTGGATGCGCGCTCCGGCGCCGTGCGGGCCGCGGTGAGCGACGCGCTCACGCTCGGACGCGAGGGCGCCGCGGCCTTCCTCCAGCGCCGCGAGCCCGCCTCGATCGCCAAGGTGCTGACCGCGGCCGCCGCCTATCGCCACGGCGACGACCCGGACGCCGCGATCGCGCGCATCACCTGTACCGGCGTCGAGCGCTACGGCGGCAAGCCGCTGTGGTGCGCCTATCCCGGCGGCGCGCTCGCGGGCTTGGACGACGCGCTCGCCCAGAGCTGCAACGTGGCCTTCGCCACCGTCGGCACGCGCCTCGGCCCCGGCCCGATGCGGGACGAGTTCCGGCGCTGGGGCTTCGACGCCTCGGCTTCCGCCCTGCTCGGCAGCGCCGGCCGCGTGCACACCGACCCGCGCACCCCGCGCCAGCTCGCCGACCTCTCGGTGGGCCTCGAGGTCGTGGACGTCACGCCGCTGCACGCGGCGCTGCTCGCCGCGGTCGTCGCGAACGACGGCCGCATGCCGGAGCCGCGGCTGGTGACGGGCGCCTGCGGACCGCTCGCCCTCACCGGCGCACGGGACGAGCCGGCCGCGAGCCGCGAGGTGCTCGATCCCGCCGTCGCTCGAAGGCTGCGCCAGGCGATGCAAGCGGTCGTGCGCTCGGGCACCGGCGTCGGCCTCGCGCCCCCCGACTTCGCCGTCGCGATGAAGACCGGGACGGCAGCCGAGCGCGGCCAGGGCTACCACGTCAACTACATCGGCTTCGGCCCCCTCCCCGCGGCTTCGCTCGCCTTCTGCGTCCGCGTCACGCACCAGCCCACCTCGCCCGCCGTCACCACCGCCGCCCGCGCCGTCACCCGCCGCCTGCTCTGGGCCCTCGCCCAGAGGGGTCAGGTCTTGAATCTTGGCATCTTGGATTCGGAGTGGGGTCGCAACGGTCGCTGACTGTTGGACGGTGGAGTCCCGCGGCTGGACGGGCGGTGTCGGGCGGCGCCAGGGCGACCCTGCCATGTTGTTGTAGGACTGCACTTTCGACCCGAGTCCCACCAATGCGCTCGGTTGGCATGGTCGCTGCAGTGTCAGCCCCGTGAGAGGGTGTTCGTGAGTGAAGCACATGTTCGAATCCTGCTGGCCGACGACGAGGAAGCCCCGCTCCTCGTCGTGAAGGAATACCTCCGCTGCTGCGGCTGGGAGGTCGACGCCGTTCGCACCGTCGACGAAGCGCGCGAGCGGCTCGAGAAGCGCAGCTACTCCGCCGTGATCACGGACCTGCGCTTCTCGGGCCCGCAGAGCGCCGAGGGCATGTCGATCGTCCGGCTCGCGCGCACGCACAACCCCGAAGCACCCGTGGTCGTGATGACCGGCTACTTCAGCCCCGAGGCCGAGGCCGAAGCCCGCCGCCTGGGCGTCGACGCCTTCGTTCCGAAGCCCGTGCCGCTCTGGGAGCTCGCGCGCCTCGTCCAGGGCTGGGCGGC
>CAZMRX010000080.1:4091-16810 GCA_964568755.1 uncultured Acidobacteriota bacterium
CTACTTCCCCGGCGGCAGGACGAAGTCGGGCGCCAGCTCGCGCGCCTTCTGGTTGAGAGCCGGCAGGTCGGCCTCGACCACCGCCTTCCACTCGGCCGTCGCCGCGTCGAGCTCGCGGCGCAGCTCGGCGTAGACCTCGCGCATGCCCTGGGTCGGGCGGCCGTCGCCCTCGCTCGCCCACGAGTAGAGCGGGCCGAGCCGCGAGTAGAGCTGCGCGCCGCCCGGCATCGCCAGGATGTCGTAGGCGATCTCGGCCTTCGGGTTGTGGAGCCGGGCCTCGAGCGCGTCGCACTTCGCGCGCAGCGCCTCGGCCGCGGCGACGAGCGGCTCCGTCCCGGCCCTCCCGCGCACCGCCGAAGCGCGCGCCACCACCTGCTCGCGCACCGCCTTCAGCTCGTGCACCGTCGAGGCGAGCCGCGTCAGGTCGTCGCGCAGCGCGAGGGCGAAGGCGAGCTGCTGCTCGAGGTCACCGGGCGCGACGCTCACGCGCGGGTCGAGGCGCAGCTCGAGCGGCGCCTCGAGCGCCTGGCCGCCCGCCCGCAGCCGCAGCGTGTAGCGGCCCGGCAGCGCGAGCGGCCCCGTGCCCGGGTCGCCCGAGTCGATCTTGGCGCCCTTGATCTTCGTCGCCCCGGCGTGGCGCAGGTCCCACACCGCCCGCTGCAGCCCGGCCTGCTTCGGCAGCGGCTTCGGCTCCGGCTCCTCCGGGTCGGGATCGTCCTCGGGAACGGCCGGGTCGACCTTCCGGCTGGACAGCGTCCGCACCAGCGCGCCCTTCTCGTCCAGCACCTCCAGCACCACGTCCTCGCGCGGCTCGTCCTTCAGCCAGTAGTGGACGACGGCGCCGGCCGGCGGGTTCTCGCCCGGGCCCTTCGTGTGCGACGAGACCGGCGGCTCCAGCTGCCAGCGCACCGCGGGACGCGCGCTGAACAGGTGCGATGGCTTCGCCTCGATCGCGGCGGACCACTCGCGCAGCGGCGTGAGGTCGTCGAGGATGAAGATCGAGCGGCCGTGCGTGCCGACCACCAGGTCGTCGTCCTTCACGACCAGGTCGTGGACCGCGACCGTGGGCAGGTTCAGCTTCAGCTCCTTCCACGTGGCGCCGTCGTCGGGCGAGTAGACGACGCCGGCCTCGGTCCCCGCGAACAGCAGCCCCTTCTTCTTCGGGTCCTCGCGCACCGCGTGCAGGTACACGTCCGGCGCGAGGCCGGCGGAGAGGCTCTTCCAGCTGCGGCCGTAGTCGGCCGTCTTCCACAGGTACGGCCGCATGTCGTCCATGCGGTGGTTGTCCACCACCAGGTACGCCACCGCGGGATCGAAGGGCGACGGCTCGATCAGGCTGACCGTGCCCCACTCCGGGATCCCCGGGACGTTCGCCGTCACGTTGGTCCAGCTGGCGCCGCCGTCGCGCGTGACGTGCACCAGGCCGTCGTCCGAGCCCACCCAGATGAGGGCCGCCTCGCGCGGCGACGGTGCGACCGCGAAGATCGTGCAGTAGTACTCGGCGCCGGTGTTGTCGCCGGTGATCGGCCCGCCCGACCAGCGCTGCTTCGTCTCGTCGTCGCGCGTCAAGTCGCCGCTCACCGCCGTCCAGCTGAGGCCGCCGTCCTGCGTGCGGAACAGCACGTTGCCGCCGTGGTAGACGGTCTTCGGGTCGTGCGGCGAGACGGCGATCGGGGCCGTCCACTGGAAGCGGTAGCGCGGGAAGGCGGCGCCGTGGCCCGAGGGGTTGTCGGGCCACGCCGACACGTTGCGGGCCTGGCCGGTGCGCCGGTCGTAGCGGGTGAAGATGCCGAGGTACTCGCCGGCGTAGACCACCGACGGGTCCTTCGGGTCGGCCGCCACGTGGCCGGCCTCCCCGCCGCCGACCTCGTACCAGTGGCCCGCGGTGATGCCGGCCTCCGAGAGGCTGTGGCTCGGCCCCGACGCGGTGCCGAGGTCCTGCATCGCCCCCATCACCCGGTACGGCACCGAGTTGTCCGCGCTCACGTGGTAGAACTGCGAGATCGGCAGCGGCGCGGCGTGCCAGGTCGAGCCGCCGTCCACCGACACGTCCACCCCGCCGTCATTGGCCGCGATCATGCGCCGCGGGTTCAGGGGGTCGATCCACACGTCGTGGTGGTCGCCGTGATGCAGCCCCCTCACGCTCGTGATCGTCCGGCCGCCGTCCACCGTCTTCAGCATCGGCACCTGCGGAAACCACACCACGTCGGCCGCCTGCGGGTTCACGGTGAGCGTCGTGTAGTACCAGGCCCGCTGCCGCAGCGCGCGGTGGGCGCTCGCGAGCGTCCACGTCTCGCCGCCGTCGTCCGAGCGGAAGAGCCCGCCCTTGTCGGCCTCGATCAGGGCGTAGACGCGCCGCGGCTCCGACGGAGCCACCGCGACGCCGACCTTGCCCCAGATCCCCTCCGGCAGCCCGTTGCCGGTGAGCCGCGTCCACGAGTCGCCGCCGTCGCGCGAGACGTGGAGCCCCGAGCCCGGCCCGCCGCTCTGGAGCTCCCACGGCCGACGCCGTGCCTGCCAGAAGCCGGCGTACAGGATGCGCGGGTTGCGCGGGTCGAGCGCCACGTCGGAAGCGCCCGTGTTCTCGTCCACGTGGAGCACCCGCTCCCAGCTCTTGCCCCCGTCGCGCGTGCGGTAGACGCCGCGCTCGGGGTTCGGGCCGAAGGGCTTGCCGAGCACCGCCGCGTACGCCACGTCGGCGTTCTGGGGGTGCACCACCAGCGTGCCGATCTGCCCGAGCTGCTTCCACACGTGCCGCCACGTCTTGCCGGCGTCTGTCGACTTGTAGATGCCGTTGCCCTGGGCCACGTTGCCGCGGATGTTGGCCTCGCCCGATCCCACGTAGACCACGTTCGGGTCGGACGGTGCGATCGCGATCGACCCGATCGAGCTCACCGGCTGCTCGTCGAACACCGGCTTCCAGCGGACGCCGCCGTCCTCCGACTTCCACACCCCGCCCGACGCGGTGGCCGCGTAGTAGGTGTAGGGATCGCCGGGCACTCCAGCCGCGCGCGAGACGCGCCCGCCGGCGGGAGGTCCCACCAGCCGGTACGACAGGCCGGCGAGCTCTTTCGGGCCCTTCGGCTTCTTCGGCTCCTCGGCGGCTCGGGCCGCGGGAGCGAGTGTCGTTGCAAGAGCGAGAACGGCCGGGGCCCAGCAGCGGATCATGGGTTCACCTCGTCACAGCGGGACGAGGAGAATCCCACGAGCCGCGGCCCGGGATCAAACGCGGCGGCGGGCGTTCCTCGCGCGCGCGAGCCCGAGCAGGCCGAGCCCGAGGAGCGTGATCGATCCCGGCTCGGGCACGGGGTCCGTGGGCGGCTCTTCCAGAATCGCCGGGTCGAGCTCGACTCCCAGCAGGCTCACGTTGTCCACGAACTGCAGCGGCGCGTTGTCGTTCTGCGCCCACGGCCGGGTGATGCGGATGCGAACCTCGTGCGCCCCGGCGTCCACGTCGAACGACCCTCCGAGACTCGCGCGCCCGACGCCGCCGCCCCCGATGAAGCCGAAGTCGTGGCTGTCCACCACGCGCCCGTCGAACAGCAGCTCGAAGAGGCCGCCGTTGTTGTTTCCCCAGGGCGCCCAGGCGGCGATGTCGGCCGAGATCACGAGCGCGCCGGCGCCGAGCGTCACGCCCTGGAAGATGCCCCCGCCTTCCAGGTCGGGAGGCGAGTAGCGGGCCTGGCCGACGCGGAAGCGTGCGCTGTGGCTGCCGACTCCGCCCCCGCCGACATCGAAGACGGCCACGTGGTCCGCCGGTCCAAGCGTCCCGTTGCCCGTCGTGAACCTCGTCCAGCCCGACAGGTCCCCCGTCCCGAAGTCTCCGTTGATCAGGCCCGCGTGCGCCGAAACGGCCCCGAGGAGCACCCCGACGACGGTGACCAGAATGCGTGTACGCATCTGACACCCCTACTTGCCTGGATTCAAAAAGCAATTGGCGTACCGCGCGAGGTGCGACGTTGCCGAAAGGCCCCCAGAGGGCTGACTGCGAGCGACTTGCGCCTCGAGCGCGGATCGGCCTGTGCGCCCGCCTCCCGCCTCGAGGCCGTAAACCAGCCCGACACCCCGACAGCCGCCCTTTCCACTTGGCGGTAGACTTCGCACTCCACTGGAGCGACCCCTGATGAGCTGCCGACCTCTCGCCTTCCTGCTCGTGCTCGCCCTGCCCACCCTCGTGGCCTGTCGCAGCGCCGCGCCCGCAGCGCCTCCGCAGGCGCCTGCTCCGCCCTCGACGGCTGCGCCCGCCGGCACGCCGCTGTCCCCGGCCTTGCGCTGGTCGCGCGACTCGGCGGAGCACCGGGCGCTCTTCCTGCAGGTCTATCGCGCGGCCACCGCGCACGTGGAGCAGGAAGCGGCCAGGCGCCCGAACGGCGGATGGGCCGTCGTGCTCGACGCCGACGAGACCGTGATCGACAACTCGGTCTACCAGGTCGAGCGCGAGCGCGCGGGCCTGCCGTTCGACGGCCCGAGCTGGAACGCCTGGACCAGGCGCCGCGAGGCCGTCCCGCTGCCCGGGGCCAGGGCCTTCCTCGCGCGCGTGCGCGAGCTCGGCGGCCGGATCGCGATCGTCACCAACCGCACCGTCAGCGAGTGCCCCGACACCGAGGCCGTCTTCCGCGCCCACGCCCTGGCCTTCGACGTCGTCCTGTGCAAGCCGGACGCGGGCCCCGGCGACAAGAACCCCCGCTTCGAATCCGTCGCGAAGGGCACGACCCCCGCGGGCCTGCCGCCGCTGGAGATCGTGGCCTTCGTGGGCGACAACATCCAGGACTTCCCGTCGCTCAGCCAGGCGATCCGCACCCAGCCGGACGAAGCCTTCGCCCCGTTCGGCGCCCGCTTCTTCGCTCTCCCGAACCCGATGTACGGAAGCTGGGAGCGGAACTAGGTGAGCTTCTCACCCTTGGCGGGCTGATCGGCCAGCAGGAACGTCTTCGGGTACTGGCCCTCGCCGCAGAGCTTGAAGGATCCGAAGTCCTTCACCCAGAGCCCGTCGGGCGCCTCGGGGTGCGACTCGCGCCACAGCTTGAGCTGATACAGGTCTTCGGCCTTGATCTTGCGCTCCGCAGACGCTCGAAAAGGTGGTCGCGGAGGTTCTCCGGCAGGTTCTCCCAGACGATCCGCGGCATCAGTCGCCGAACGTCAGGCGTGCCAGCTCTTGCTTCAAACGCTCGCGCTCATCAGCGTCCCGTGCACCCGCGAACCTGTCAGCTACGTCCAGGAAACGTTCCCTTTCCTGCTGCTGCGCCTCAAGCCCCGCTTCGACGAGCTCGGCGATCACACGGCTGGCGCTGGAGCGCCTCGCGCTGGCCAAGGCCCGCACCCGACGCGCCACCCGCGGCGCGAGACTGACGCTCTGGCGGACCGCCTTGCGCTTCTCGCTCATGCACGCACCATACACCAGCCTGGTGCATGGTGCACCATCCGCGATCCGCACCCAGCCGGACGAAGCCTTCGCCCCGTTCGGCGCCCGCTTCTTCGCCCTCCCGAACCCGCTGTACGGAAGCTCGGAGCGGAACTTGCTACCGCCCCCGGCCGAGCACCATCACCTTGGCCGTCTCCAGCACGATCGCGACGTCGAGCAGCAGCGACATGTGCTTGACGTAGAACAGGTCGTACTCGAGCTTCTCCTCCGCGTCCTCGAGCGTCGAGCCGTAGGGGAACTTCACCTGCGCCCAGCCCGTGATCCCGGGGCGCACGCTGTGGCGCTCGTCGTAGAACGGGATCACCTCGCGCAGCTGCTGCACGAAGTGCGGGCGTTCCGGGCGCGGCCCGACGAAGCTCATGTCGCCGCGCATCACGTTCCACAGCTGCGGCACCTCGTCGAGCCGGGTCTTGCGCATCAGGCGGCCGAGCCGAGTCACGCGCGGGTCGTTGTCGCCCGTGGCCCACACCGGACCGGAGCTCTTCTCGGCGTCCGCGCGCATCGTGCGCCACTTCAACAGCTCGAAGCTCTTGCCGGCGAGCCCCACGCGCGTCTGGCGGTAGAGCACGGGCCCGGGGCTCGACAGCCGCACCGCGAGCGCGGTGAGCGCCGCGAGCGGCGCCGTCACGACGAGCAGCAGCGAAGCGATCACGGCCTCGCCCATCCGCTTGACGCTCGCCAGCACGCGCGGCTTGCTGAAGCCGCCCGAGAAGATCAGCCAGCTCGGGCGCAGGTCGCGCAGCGGGATGCGGCCCGACAGGCCCTCGAACAGCGTCGCCGCCTCCACCACCCGCACGCCGGCCATGCGGCAGCGCAGCAGCATGTCCACCGGCAGCCGCTTGCGGCGGTCCTCCTGCGCCACGACGATCAGCGTGGCCGCCTGGGACTCGGCGAGCCGCGGCAGGTCGGAGAGCGTCCCGAGCACACTCGGGTTCACGATCGTGCGGCCGACCTCGCCCTCGTGCTCGGTCAGGAAGCCGAGCACGCGGTAGCCGATCGGCGCGCGCTTCAGCATCTCGCGCGCCACCTTCTGCGCCGGCACGCCCGTCCCGAGAATCAGCACGCGGTCACCGAAAGCCCCGAGCGTGCCCCAGGCCCAGAGCAACAGCAGCCGGAACAGCAGCAGCCCGGACCAGGCGAGCAGCATGAACAGGAAGAAGATGCCGCGGCCGATCTCGAGGCCCGGGATCGTGAAGAACACGAAGGCGAGCCCCACGGCCACGATAGCCATCGACTGCCCCAGCTCCTGGAACAGCTCGATCCGCCGCCGCGAGCGGTACTCGTAGAGCTCGGCGTAGTACAGCGTCAGCTGGACCGCGACCATGCACAGCAGCGCCTTCGGCACCAGCAGGTCGTAGCCGACGAGCGCCTCGAGGCTGCCGAAGCGGATCGCCACGGCCGCCGCGAACGACAGCAGCACGATCAGCGACTCGGCGAGGATCGCGAGCCAGCGGGCGCCGAGGCTCATTGCGGCCTCAGCGCTCTTCGCTCTTCAGGTAGCGCTCGCGCTCGTCGCGGTAGCCGTAGCCGTACCCGTAGCCGACCGGCAGGATCACGGGCTGGTCGTTGAACACGACGCCGCGAACGCGGCTCTCCTTGAGCCGCGACACCGCCCGCTCGATCGACGCGCGCGGCGAGCGGCGCGCGCGGATCACCAGCAGGAAGCCGTCGATCAGGTCCTGCAACGCCACCGCGTCCGCCACCGGGTCGAGCGGCGGGCAGTCCACGACCACGTACCCGTACGAGAGCTGGCACGCCCCGATCAGCGACGCCATCCGGTCAGACCCGAGCAGCTCCGGCTTCACGAGCCGCTCGCGACCCGCTCCGAGCACGGCGAATCCGGGGGGCGAGATGGTGCGCACGGGAACGCTGTGGCTGCGCCCGGCCAGGAACTCCGACACCCCGCTCGTGCGCGGCAGCCCCAGGTAGCGCTCGATCGACGGCTGGCGCAGGTCGGCCTCCAGCAGCAGCGCGCGCTGCTCGGAGATCCGCGCGAGCGCGGCCGTGAGGCCGAGCGCCACCGTGGTCTTGCCCTCGCTCGGGCCGGTGCTCACGACGCCGATCGTGGTGAAGCGCTCGCTCGCGAGCCCGGCCACCTTGGCGGCCAGGAAGCGGAACTCCTCGGCCAGGTAGTGCCCGCTGCCGAGCACCGCCTGCTGCAGCGGCTGGCCGGTCGCCGGCTGCGGGACGCTCTCGATCAGCTTGACGGCGTTCGGGTCGCTCACCGCGCCCTCGACGACGCGCCGCCGCGGCCCTCGCTGCGCCGGAACGAGAGCGGCCGCCGCTGCCGGCCCGAAGCCGACCCGCTGCCCGGCGAGCCGTCCACCGGCAGCGTCGCGAGCCGTACCTGCTCCTTCGGCTTCACGTACGGTATGACGGCCAGCACCGGGAAGTCGAACGCCGTCGCCACGCTGTCGGCGTCCTTCATCGTCGGGTCGAGCACGTCGATCGCCACGGCGAGGCCCACGCCCAGCAGCAGGCCGACGAGCGCCCCCGCCAGCGCGAACAGCGGGCGGTTCGGGAAGCTCGGCCGCTCCGGCAGGTACGCCGGGTCGAGGATCCGGAACTGCTGGCCCTTCTGCTGCTGCTCCAGGCGCGAGGCCATCTCGGCGTCGAGCTTCTTGGACAGCAGCGCCGAGTAGTTCTCGCTGAGCTTCTGGTAGTCGCGCATCAGGCCCAGCACTTCCTGCTCGCGGCGCGGCGCGGCCTCGACGCGCGCCTGGAACGCGGCGATGCGCCGGTCCACGTCGCCGAGCCGGCCGCGCATCCGCTCCACCTCGGCGCGGGCCTCCGTGAGCCGCCGCTGGGCGGACGCCTCGCCCGGGTCCACGGGCGGAGCGCCGGGCTCCGCCGCGGCCTGCTGCTTCTCGAGCGCGTCGATCCGCGCCTGCAGCGCGCGCACGTCGGGGTGCTGGTCGGTGTAGCGGCTCTTGAGCTGCGTCAGCAGGGCCCGCATCGACGCGAGCGAGTCGGGCGGGGCCGCTCCCGCCGGTCCGCCGCCGGCGCCGCCCGAGCCCGCCTCGAGCAGGAGCAGGGCGTCGGTCGCCTTGCGCAGGCTGTCGGCGACGGTTTGCTGCTCGAGCTGCAGCCGCTGCAGGGTCGCGAGGTTGGCCTGCACCTGCTCGGGCAGCTGGCCCATGTTCTTTTCCTTGAAGTCGCGAAGCGCGTTCTCCTTCTGCTCGAGCTGTTGGCGCGCGTCCTGCAGCTGCGTCTCGATGAACTCGTAAGCCGCCCCGACCTGGCGCTGCCGCGCCCCCACCACCTCGTCCATGAACAGCGACGTGAGCCGGTCGGCCACCAGCATCGCCATCTTCGGGTCGCGGTGCTCGAAGGCGATGCTGAAGGCGTCGTTGCCCTTGACCTGGACCGTGACCGTGTCGCGCATGCGCTCGATCGTGTCGATCAGCGGCTCCTTGCCGAGCGTGCCGTAGGGATCGAGTTCGCGCGCCACCATCTCCAGCCGGGTGCGGCTCTGCACCTCCTGCCGCAGCGTCTGCAGCCGGCGCGTGGTCCGCTCGGTGTTCATCTGCGGTACGAAGTTCGCGGGCATCTGCTCCGGCGCCACCAGGATCAGCGTGGAGGAGCTGTAGCGCGGCGGCAGCAGGAAGCTCGCGCCCACCGCGATCGCGAGCGAGAGCACGAGCGGCACGACCACCAGCCACGGCCGGCGCAGCGGCGCCTCCATCAGGCGTTGCAGCTCGCGCGTGGAGTAGGCCGGGGCCGGCTCGCTCATTCGGTCATTCGATGGTTCGCCACTAGAAGACGCCGACGGTCTTCAAGCTGGTGGTGCCCCAGGCCGGAGTCGGCGTCTCCTCTTCCTGCTTCTTGCGCCTGGCGACGGGATCGTCCACCTGTCCGTCGTCGTAGGCGCACACGACGCTCAGGTCGTTGACGTGGCGCAGCACGAATGCCACCTCGTTCTCGCGCCCGCGCGCGCGCAGCCGCTCGGCCGAGCGCGACAGGCCGATCAACGCCACGTCGGAGGAGCCCCAGCGCTTCACTTCGTCGACCGTGTGACGGCCCTCGAGGTCGAAGTCGCGGCCCTGCATCCGCAGCGCGAGCCACGCGGTCGCCATCTGGTCGGCGGCGCAAACCTCGCCGTCCTGGCCCGCGCCGATCAGCACCACCCTGCGGTGCTGCAGCGCCAGCTCGTTGGCGGTCGCCTCGAAGTTCCGCAGGCACGCCACGTACACGCGGGCGCGCTGTGCGGCCGCCGCGAGCATTCCCGCGAACGGCGACACGTGGATCAGCGGCAGCGGCTTCTGCTCCGCGGCGAGCATCGCCGGCCCACCGAAGCGCAGCTCGTCGTCGGGGCTCGAGAGCGCGTCGGTGAGCTGCTGCGCGTCCTTCTGTGCCGCCCCCAGCTCAGCCGCGCGCGCGCGGTCGGCCGCGACCGTCACGCGCCGGCCCTGCGCCACCGCCGTCACGATGCTGGTCGCCGACAGCAGCACGTCCACGCACACGATCGCGTCGTATCCCGAGTAGCGCCACGCGCTTTCCGGAAGGACGTCGATCCGGACCGTCTTCTTGCTGGCCATCGTTTTTCCCCCGGCGCTGCCGTGCCTCGCGGCCCGGCTCGCCCTCCCCTATCTCCAGTCCACCCCGTACGACAGGAAAGCCATCGCGCGCCCTCCGTCGACGAGCTCCAGGCCCTCCGTCTCGTTGCGCTCCCAGCTGTAGCTGCCGCCGAAGCTCAGGTTCTTCACGATCTCCCAACCGAAGCCCGCGCTCACGTCGTGCGACTGGATCGTGTAGTTCTCGTCGAGCGCGTCGCGCCGATACTCGAAATTGTAACCCGCGTTCAGGCTCAGCTTGCGCGCCGGCGTCCAGCTGAACGAGGCCGAGGCCAGGTCTCCGATCGTCTGCCGGGCGTAGCCGAAGGCCTGTCCGAAATCGCGGGCGTAGCGGAGCGTGAAGCTCGTCCGCCGGCCGCTGGCCGAGAGCGAGGCGTTGCCGGCCGGGTAGATGCTCCCGGTGCTCTCGAGATAGCCGACGCCGCCGGCCAGCTCGAGGCTCACGCCCTTGTCCACGCGCTTGCGCAGGCCGAGCAGGCCCTGGTGCGACCGCTCGACACCCGTCTCGAACCAGCTCGCGCCGTATCCGTAGGCCAGGTAGATCGAGCTCGTCTTGCCGAGGGTGTGCCCGAATTCGGCCGTGCCGTAGACCTGCTCGCCCCCGCTCAGCCGCTCGTCCTTGTAGCTGCGCCAGGAGAAGGTCCCGCTCAAGCCGAAGTGCCAGTACTGCGAGAGATGCTGCCGGAAGGAGAGGCTCGTGTCGGCGTTCTCGTAATCGGAGGCCGGCAGCGGCACGCCCTCCTGGGCCAGGCCCTCCTCCGGGAGGTTCTCCGGCAGGTTCTCCGGGAGACCCTGGCTGAGCGGGTCGCTCAGGGAGCGGGTGTTCGAGCGGCTGTAGGTCTGGCTGAAGGTGAACTGGCTGCGCCGCGACGGCGCCCAGTCGAGGACGAACGACCCGCCGTAGGTCGGCTGGTTGAAGTCCTCGATCTGCGGGTAGTAGAGCACCCCGCCGAAGCCCGAGAGCGCGAAGCTCCCGGTGCGGAAGCGGCGCGTCCGCGTCAACGTCGCGTAGCCGCTCGTGCTCCAGGTCGAGTCGCCCGCGAAGGTCGGATCGAAGTAGGGGTTTTCGTACCACGTCCCGTCGGCGTTCAGCTGCAGGCGCCAGGTCGAGGGAGGCGTCGTCTCGAGACCGGTCGCGGCTTGCGCGCGCGCGAGCGCGGGCAGCGCGAGGACCGCGCCCAGGATCACGAGCGAGCGGAGCGGTCGCATCGCGCTCACGGCACCACGATCACGTCGCCCGGCTTGAGCGCAAAGTTCTGGTGCAGGTTCTGGCCCTGGGCGATCTGCTTGTAGTTGAGCGGCAGCACGATCTCGCGCGTCTTGGTGCGGCCGCCGCTGACGCTCAGCTCCTGGCGCAGGATCTTGACCTCCTCGGATTTTGCGAACTCGCGGAAGCCGCCGGCTAGCGCGAGCGCCTGCATCACGGTGGTGCGCCCGACGAGCGGGAACTCCCCGGGCTTGCCCACCTCGCCCACCACGTAGAAGCGCAAGGTGCTCGAGTCGGAGAGCGTCACGGTCACCACGGGCGAGTTGACGAACTGCGAGAGCGCCTGCGCCAGCTCCGCCGCCAGGCCCCGCGGCGTCTTGGCGACCGCGAACAGGTCTCCGATCAGGGGCACGGTGAGGTAGCCGTCAGGCCGCACTCGCACCTCGCGGCTCAGCTCGGCCTCCTTCCACACGAACACCTGCAGCACGTCGCCGGGGGCGATCCGGTACTCGGGCGTGAGCGTGTCGCGGTCATAGGGCGAAAGGAACTCCGCTTGTGCCTGTGCCTGCGCCTGAGCCGCCGGCGCGGGGCCCGCAGCCGCGGGTCGCGACTGCGCAGCGGGCTTGGCAGGCGTCGCCTGGGCGAACGCGGATGGGGCTATCGTCGACACGGCCGCGATCAGGACGGCGATGAGTGCTCGGGTCATAAGGAGTCTGTAACGGCTCTTTGCACGAATCGGAGGGAGAGGGCCCGATACTGTCTCAATCAGGCCCCGGACAGTGTTAGATTCTACGACGCGGAGTGAGCATCGTGTCAAGTTCTGAACGCACTTCGGGCCCTTCAGCTCAAGGTATACGTAAAGTGCGAATTCTGGGGACCGAATGACTCCGAAGCCCCGGCTTCTCGTCGTGGACGACGACGAGGACCTGCGCACGCAAATGCGCTGGGCGCTCGCCGACGAGTTCGAGATCAGCCTCGCCGGCAGCCGCGAGGAAGCACTCGCGAGCGCGCGCGACGAGCCGCCGGCCGTGGTCACGCTCGACCTGGGCCTCCCCCCGCACCCGGGCGGCGTCGAGGAGGGCTTCGCGACGCTCGAGGAGCTTCGCGCCGCGGACGCCGGCGCGAAGGTGGTCGTGATCACCGGCCGCGAAGACCGCGCCCACGCGCTGCGCGCGATCGACCAGGGCGCTTACGACTTCTTCGTCAAGCCCATCGACGTCGAGGAGCTCAAGGTCGTGCTGCGCCGCGCCCTGCGGCTCCACGCCCTCGAGCGCGAGAACCGCGAGCTGCGGCAGCAGGCCTCGACCGCCTTCGAGGGCATGATCGGCACCAGCCCGCGGATGCAGGAGGTGTTCGGCGCGATCCGCAAGGTGGCGACCGTGGACGCACCCGTGCTCGTGCTGGGCGAGAGCGGCACCGGCAAGGAGCTGTGCGCACACGCGGTCCACCGCCTCGGCTCGCGCTCGGTCGGACCGTTCGTCCCGATCAACTGCGGCGCGATCCCGGAGGCGCTGCT
>CAZMRX010000081.1:0-16774 GCA_964568755.1 uncultured Acidobacteriota bacterium
GTCCGCGCCGCCGATCGGGATGATCAGCAGCACGCCGAAGGCGAGCGCCAGGGCGACGATCACGGGAAACAGGTACGCGAGCGACACCGGCTGGAACACGAGGGCGATGCCGCAGGCGACCGCCACGCCCAGCAGGCCGATGTTGGTGACGTTCTGGAACGGGTAGGTCACCGGCCGCTGCGGGATCCACTTCAGCTCCTGCAGCTTGCCGGCGGCCATCAGGCTGCCGGTGAAGGTCAGGAAGCCCAGGATCACCTCGGCCACGATCGCGAAGGTGCGGAAGGCCGTCAGGTTCTCGGGAGCGTCCTGCCACAGGTAGAACTTCGCGGTCCCGACGAGGCCCGCTGCGAGTCCGCCGAAGGCGTGCGAGACCGCGGTCCGCTGCGGCACGGCGGTGAGCGGCACCCAGGACAGCGGCACCCCGATCAGGAAGCCGAGCGCGACGGCGCCCGCGATCCAGGCCCAGTTGACGATGCCGGGGTTCAGGAAGGTGCCGAGAACCGCGAGCGACATCGCCACGACGCCGGCCATGACGCCCTTGCGCGCGGTCTTCGGGTCGTTCATCCAGTGCAGCGACAGGATGAAGAGCGTGGAGGCCACCAGGTAGGCGGCCTCGATCAGCCAGAAGCTGGTGTCCGGGCTCATGGCCGCTTGTCCTCGCCGGGCCGCTTGAACATCCGCAGCATGCGGTCGGTGATCAGGAAGCCGCTCACGATGTTGGTCATCGAGGCGGCGAGCGCGATCGCGCCGAGCAGGGTGATCACCGGCGGGTGGTCCTGGCCGGCGATCACGATCGAGCCCACCACCGCGATCGCGGAGATCGCGTTGGTCAGCGACATCAGCGGCGTGTGCAGCAGGCGCGAGACGCGCGTGACGACGCCGAGCCCGATGAAGGTGGCGAGCAGGAACACGAACAGCAGCGAGGTGAACGCGGCCGGGGACCCGTCGTGGGCCGGCGCGGCCTCGGACGCACTAGCCGCGGCGAGGAGCGGCGCGCAGAGCATCGTGATACTCCCGTTCCCGAAATGGCCCCGGGCGGGGCAGGGAACAACAGGTGACAGCAGGATTCTGATCGCGCCTTGCGCCCAAGTCCAACCCACCCGTGCGGCGGACCAGGGCCGTCGTCGGCTTCAGCGAGGGCGCCCCCCGCTCGCGCCCGGCGGGAGCGGGTAGCCGGCCGGGCCGCGCAGCGCCTCGAGCGCGGCCACGGCCTCCGCCGAGAGCTCGTTCGACGTCCCGAGCAGCCGGGCGACGAGCGCGATCCGCGCGAACTGCTCGAGCGTTTCCATCCGCTCCCACGCGCGCCACAGCGTCTCGCCGACCGTCAGGGCGCCGTGGTTCGCGAGCAGCAGCGCATGCGCGGAAGGGATCGCGGCGGCCACGCGCTCGGCGAGGTCGGCGGTCGAGGGCGTTCCGAACGGGACCACCGGCACGGGCCCGAGCGTCACCACCGGTTCGGCGAGCACCGGACGGTCGAGCGGAATCGCCGCCACGGCGAAGCCGGTCGCGACGGGGGGGTGGGCGTGGACGACCGCCTGCACGTCGCTTCGGCGGCGGTAGACGGCGACGTGCATCAGGATCTCGCTCGACGCGTGACCGCCGCCCTCGGGGCGGCCGTCGAGATCGGTCGTGACCACGTCCCCCGGGGCCAGGAAGCCCTTGCAGGCGCCGCCGGGCGTCACGTACAGGCGGTCGCCTTCGCGGGCCGAGACGTTGCCCTCGTTGCCCGCGATCAGGCCCTTGGCGTAGAGCCGGCGTCCGATCTCGGCGATGTCGGCGCGCAGCGACGAGACGCTCACGAGGCCCGCGTCACCGCGGCGAGCGCCTGGTCGCGGCAGGCGGCGGAGCAGAACGCCTGCTCGCGCCCGGCCACGCGCGCGGTGAGCGCGCGCGACCGCGGCACGTAGGTGTGGCACACGCGGTCGAGCACCAGGTCCTCGGGCGCCCGCACCTGCGGCCGCGGCCCGGGACCGGGCGGGACCGGGCGCCTGCGCGCGGAGGCGAACGCCTGTCCGATCGTGCGCAGCACGAGGCGCAGCAGCAGCAGCCACAGCAGTGCCTGCACGACGAGCATCAGGCCGCGGATCAACGCCCCGCCTCCGCGCCCGTCCGGATCCGGTCGACGCGGGGCCGCAGCCGCTCGACCGCGGGGTCCTCCGGGTGGAGCTTCGAGAGCTCTTGAAACGCCTCCGCGGCCTCCCTGGCCCGGCCGAGCTGGAGCAGGGCGACCACGCGGTTGTAGAGCGCGAGGCGGTGGGCGGGGTCGCGGGCGAGCGCGGTGTCGAGCTCGACGAGCGCCTGCTGCGGGCGTCCCGCGCTCAGCAGACAAGCCCCGAGATCGGTCGCCACGTCCACGAGCGAAGCGTCGATCGCCAGCGCCTCGCGGTACCAGCGGATCGCGTCCTCCCAGCGCTCGGCGTCCATGTGGAGATTGCCGAGCTCGACCCGCGCCGCGGCGTCCTGCGGCTTGCGCGAGGCGAGCGATTCCAGGGCCGCGACCTCGTTCGGATCGACCCGCGGCGCGGGCACGGGCGCCGCGGCCGGGGCATCCCGCGCCACGCCTGCGACGCGCGGCGGGCTCGGCAGCACGCCCCACTGCGCGGCCATGTAGCCGGCCACCAGGCCGAAGACGGTTCCCGCCAGCATGAAAGCGAGAGTGTCACGCATGGGGAAGCCAGAATAGCACCTTCACGCTCGCGCGGTCCGGGACTAGAATCCTCTGCCGACGGGCCGCGAGGGCGACCCGCCCTCTCGAAACCGCTGGGAGGTGGGCCGTGATCAAGCTCAAGAAGGTCCTCGTTCCGACCGACTTCTCGGACAGCGCCCGCCACGCCTTCAGCTACGGCGTGTCCTTCGCCAGGGAGTACCACGCCGAGCTCGTGCTGCTCCACGTGGTCGAGAACCTGACCGTGGGCTACGCGAGCGACCTGTTCCCGGTCCCGATGGCCGAGGTGTTCCAGGAGATCTCGGGATACGCGCGGACCGAGCTACAGAAGCTGGCCGAGGAAGCGCGCCAGAAGGGGCTCGTCGTCACCGAGCTCGTCGTCCAGGGCAAGCCCTCCGCCGAGATCATCCGTCACGCCGCCGAGAACGCGGTCGACATGATCGTGCTCGGGACGCACGGCAAGGGCATGCTCGACCAGGCCCTCTTCGGCTCCACCACCGAGCGCGTGGTGCGCCGCGCCCCCTGCCCGGTGCTGACCGTCCGCATGGCCGGGCACGAGTTCGTCGACGGAGACTAGTCCCAGCTCACCCCGGACCAGCGCAGCAGCACGGTGCCGACGGTGAAGCCGGCGCCCACGGCGGCCAGCAGCACCAGGTGGCCGGGGGCCAGCCGCTTCTCGTCGAGCGCCGTCTTGAGCGCGAGCGGGATCGTGGCCGCGGTGGTGTTGCCGTACTGGCGGATGTTCTTGATCACCTTGGCCTCCGGCAGCCCCATGCGCTGCTGCGCGGCCTCGATGATGCGGATGTTGGCCTGGTGCGCCACAAACAGGTCGACGTCCTGGCCGGCGAGGCCGTTCTGCTGCAGCAGCCGCTCGCTGGCGTCGGCGAACTTGCGCACCGCGTACTTGAAGACGTGCTGGCCCTGCTGCTTGATGTAGTGCAGGCCCTGCTCGACCGTCTCCCTGGTCGCGGGCCGCAGGCTGCCGCCGGCCGGCATCTGCAGGTAGCAGGCGCCCGAGCCGTCCACCTCGTGCGCGAAGTCGAGGATCCCCGAGCCGTCCTCGCGCGGCTCGAGGATCACGGCTCCGGCCCCGTCGCCGAACAGCACGCAGGTGGTGCGGTCCTTGTAGTCCAGGATCGACGTCATCACGTCGGCTCCGATCACCAGGACCTTCTGGTGGCGGCCCGACTCCACGAACTGCGCCCCCACCGTGAGCGCGTACGCGAAGCCGGAGCACGCGGCCGACACGTCGAAGGCCCAGGCCCGCTTCGCCCCGATCAGGTCCTGCACCAGGCAGCCGGTGGCCGGGAACAGCATGTCGGGCGTGACGGTGGCGACGACGATCAGGTCGAGCTCGTCGGCCCCGATCCCGCGGCGGCGCAGCGCGTCGCTCGCCGCCCTGGCCGCGATCACGCTCGTCGGCGTGCCGGGCTCGACGTAGTGGCGGGTCTCGATCCCGGTGCGGGTCCGGATCCACTCGTCCGAGGTGTCGACCATCTTCGCGAGGTCGTCGTTGGTGACGACGCGCTCCGGGACGCAGGTCCCGAGCGCGGTGATCGCGGCCCGTCTCTGGCTCATTCGTTTCCTCGACGCTCCGGCCCCTGCGGCTCGCGCGAGCATCCGGCGCGGGGCGGGGCAATCATCTCATTAGTGTATGCTCACACGCTCCACCGATGGCCCGCGTCCCGCTACCCATGCTGCGCCCAGCCCCGCCGCTCGTCGAGTGCACGGAGTGCGCGCGCTGCTGCACCTACGTGGCCGTGGGCATCAACGCCCCGACGACGCCCCGGCTGGCGACCGACGTGCTGTGGTACCTCTACCACGAGAGCGTCTACGTCTACCTGGACGACGACGGCGAGTGGTCGGTGGTGTTCGAGACCCGCTGCCGGAACCTGGGCGAGGACCGGCGCTGCGGCGTGTACGTCAGCCGCCCGCACATCTGCCGCAGCTTCGACAACCGCAGCTGCGAGGTGAACGCGCCGAGCGACGCGGCGCTCACCTTCCGCGAGCCGGGCGAGTTCCTGGCCTGGCTCAAGAAGACGCGCCCGCGCCTGCACCACAAGATCGAAGCCGGCTTCGTGCCGGGGCCGCTGCGGGCGAAGCCGCACGCGCGCACCGCGCGCGCCAGGCGGGCGGTGGCCCGCGACTCGAGGAGCTGAGCCATGGCCGACAGCAAGCCGCTCGTGGGCATCTTGATGGGCAGCAAGTCCGACTGGGAGGTGCTGAAGAGCGCGAGCGAGACGCTCGCCCGCTTCGAGGTCGCCCACGAGTGCCGCGTGCTCTCGGCGCACCGCACGCCCGCGGCGACCGTGGAGTACGTGAGCGGGGCGGAGGAACGCGGCCTGGAGGTGATCGTCGCGGCCGCCGGGGGAGCCGCCCACCTCGCCGGGGTCGTCGCGGCGCACACGCTGCTGCCGGTGCTGGGCGTGCCGATGGAGAGCGCCTCGCTCAAGGGGCTCGACTCGCTGCTCTCCACGGTGCAGATGCCGGCGGGGATACCGGTCGGGACGCTCGCGATCGGCAAGCCGGGGGCCGTGAACGCGGCGCTGCTGGCCGTCGCGATCCTGGCCCGGGCGCGTCCGCCGCTGCGCGAGAAGCTGCGCACGTTCCGTGAGGAGCAGACGGCGAAGGTGCTCAAAGAGACGCTGCCCTGAAGGCTCTCCGGTGAAGGCGCTCGTCATCGGCGGCAACCGCTTCCTGGGCCACGAGCTCGCGCTGCGGCTGGTCGCGGCCGGGAACGTGGTCACGCTCTTCAACCGCGGGACGCTCCCCGACGCGCTGGGCGACCGCGTCGAGCGGCTGCGGGGCGACCGCACCACCCCGGACTTCGAGCGCCTGCTGGCGGGGCGCCGCTTCGACGCCGCGATCGACTTCGCGGCTTTCGACGGGGAGGACGCCCGGCGCGCCGCCGCCACCCTGGGCGGCCAGGTCGGCCACTACGTCGCGATCAGCACGGGACAGGTGTACCTGGTGCGCGCGGGCTGCCCGCGCCCGGCCCGCGAGAGCGACTACGACGGGCCGCTCGTCGAGGCGCCGGCGGACGCCTACGACCGCGGCCAGTGGGACTACGGCGTCAAGAAACGGGCGCTCGAGGACGAGCTGGTATGCGCCTTCGAGGACCGGGGCTTTCCGGCCACGCGGCTGCGCATCCCCATGGTGAGCGGGGAGCGCGACCACTTCCGCAGGATCGAGCGCTACCTGTGGCGGATGCTCGACGGCGGCCCGCTGCTGTTGCCCGGGGGCGGCGAGCACCAGACGCGCCACGTCTACTCGGGCAGCGTGGTGCGCGCGATCCTGGGCCTGCTCGGCAACCCCGCCTGCTTCGGCCGCGCCTACAACCTGGCCCAGGACGAGACGCCGACGCTGCGCGAGCTGCTCGCGGCTCTCGCGGCGGCGCTCGGAGCCGCGCCGCGATTCGTGGACGTGAGCCGCGCGGCGGTGCGCGCCGCGGGGATCGACCCGCTGGTGCTTTCTCCCTTCAGCGGGCACTGGATGTCGTTCATCGACCCGTCGCTCGCGAAGGCCGAGCTGGGCTTCCGCCACGAGCCGCTTCGGTCCTATCTCGACAAGATCGTCGCCTGCTTCCTCGCGCACCCGAAACCGGAGCCGCCGCCCGGGTACGAGCTGCGCGCGACGGAGCGACAGCTGGCGGGCCGTTGACGGCCGGCCTCGCGGAGAGCAGGATCACGGCCATGACCGACCGGCTACGCCGCCTTGGCCTCGCCCTGGTGCTCGCGTTGCCGGGCGTCGCGAACGCCGCGGAGACTCCCGTGACCGTCTACATCGGCACCTACACGGACGGGACGAGCCGCGGCATCTACCGCGCGAGCCTCGATCCTGCGGACGGGAAGGCCACGGCGCCCGTGCTCGCGGCGGAGGCGAAGAACCCGTCGTTCCTCGCGCTGCACCCGAACGGCCGCTTCCTGTACGCGGTGTCCGAGGTGGACGAGCTCGCGGGCGTCAAGACGGGCGCGGTGCTGGCGTTCGCGATCGACTCGACGACCGGCGACCTCACGTTGCTCAACCAGCAGCCGTCGGCCGGCGGGGCGCCCTGCCACCTGATCGTCGACCGCGGCGGGCGCAACGTGCTCGTGGCGAACTACGGCGGCGGCACCGTGGCGGTGCTGCCCATCGGCGCCGACGGCAGGCTGAAGCCCGCGTCGTCGGTCCGCAGCCACGAAGGCCGGGGCCCCGACACGGGCCGCCAGAAGGGGCCGCACGCGCACGGCATCTACCTGGACGCCGCCGAGCGCTTCGCGTTCGCGCCCGACCTGGGCGCAGACCGCGTGTTCACCTACCGCTTCGATGCCGAGACGGGCACGCTCACGCCCCACGGGGCGGCGCCGATCGAGCCGGGCTCCGGGCCGCGCCACCTGGCGTTCCACCCGAAGGGCCGGCACGCGTACGTCATCAACGAGCTCAGCAACACCGTCACCGTCTTCGGCTACGACCCCGCGAAGGGCGAGCTCGCCCTGATCGAGACCGTCAAGACGCTGCCCGAGGGCTACACCGGCACGAGCTACACGGCCGAGATCGAGGTCTCGCCCGACGGCCGCTTCCTCTACGGCTCGAACCGCGGCCACGACAGCCTGGTCGTCTTTCGCATCGACCCCGCGAGCGGCCGGCTCGCGCTCGCCGGGCACGTGCCGGTGGGTGGCGCCTGGCCGCGCCACTTCGCGATCGAGCCCGGCGGCGGCGTGCTGCTCGCCGCGCACCAGCGCTCGGCAAGCGTGGCGTTCTTCCGGCTCGACCCGGCGAGCGGGTTGCCGAAGCCCCTCGGGGCGAGCGTGCCCGTCGACCGGCCGGCGTGCCTGCTGCCTTCGAAGTCGCCCCGCTAGCGCGAACCATGCCCGGCCCCGTCGACACGCGGCTGCTGTTTCAGCTCGCCTCGGCGATCCTGATCGGCGCCATCGTCGGCATCGAGCGCGAGAAGAGCAAGGCCAGCGCCGGCAACGTCGGGATCGGCGGCCTGCGCACCTTCATCCTGTTCTCGCTCACCGGCGCCCTCGCGGCGTGGCTGGCGCAGGCGCTCGGCAGCGCGCTCGTGCTGGTGGCGGCGATCCTGGCGGTGACCGCGCTCGCGATCGCGGGCTACGTCGTCCAGGCGCGCAGCCGGCCCGACGCGATCGGGCTCACCACCGAGACGGCCGCGGTCAGCGTCTCGCTGCTGGGGGCGGTGTGCACCGCGGGCCATCCGGAGCTGGCGCTCGTGGGCGGCATCGCCGTCTCGGCCTTCCTGGCCTACAAGGAGCCGCTGCACGGTCTCGTCGCGAAGCTCGCGCCCGACGACATCTCCGCGGGCGTGAAGCTGCTCGCCGCCAGCTTCATCGTGCTGCCGCTGCTGCCGACCGAGCCGATCGACCCGTGGGGCGCGCTGGTTCCACGCTCGCTGTGGCTGCTGGTGATCCTGATCGCCGGGCTCTCGCTCGTGGGCTACGTGGCCACGCGCGCGCTCGGGCCCGAGCGGGGCACCGCCATCACGGGCCTGTCGGGAGGCCTCGTCTCCTCCACGGCCGTCACGCTCACCTTCGCCAAGCGCAGCCGCGAGGAGCGCGGAGCCACCGACGACGCCCTCGCCGCCGGCACCTTCCTCGCCTGGGGCGTCTCGTTCGTGCGCGTGGTGGTGCTCGCGGCCATCGTCCACCCGCCGCTGGTGAGAGCGCTCATTACCCCCCTCGGGGCCATGGCGCTCGTGACGGCGGCCGCGGCGTTCTGGTCGCTGCGGCGCGCGCGATCCGCCGCGCCCTCGACCGGCCCCGGCGTCGTGCTGCGCAACCCCTTCAGCCTGCTCGCAGCCGTCAAGTTCGGGCTGCTGTTCGCGGTGGTGCTGGTGCTGGTCACGATCGTGCAGCAGCGCTTCCCGGGCGGGGGCACCTACGTCGTCGCGGCGCTCGCCGGCACCAGCGACGTCGACGCGATCACGCTGTCGATGGCGACGCTCGCGCGGAGCGGCGACACGGCGCTCGCCGTGGCGACGGGCAGCATCGTGGTGGCGGTGCTCGCCAACACGCTCGTCAAGTGCGCGCTCTCCGCGACGCTGGGCGGTGCCCGGCTGCGGCGCTGGGCGCTGCTGCTCACGTTCCTGCTGGTCGCGATCGGACTCGCCGCGCTCGCCGTCCTCTAGAAACCACCGCCCCGCATGCCTCTCCTCGGTCTCGCCTTCTTCCTGAGCGGCGCGGCCGCGCTCGTGTACCAGGTGGTGTGGCAGCGCATCCTGACGCTGCACACCGGGATCGGCGTCGTGTCGGTCTCGCTGATCGTGGCGTCGTTCATGGCGGGGCTCGGCCTCGGCAGCCACCTGGGCGGCGTGCTCTCGGGGCGCCTGCGCCCGCGCGCGGCGCTCGCGGCGTTCGCGGCCATCGAGCTCGGCGTGGGCCTGTTCGCCGCGGTGAGCTGCCGCTTGTTTCACGAGGGCTTCGGCGAGCTGGCGGCCGGCCTGTACCGGACGACCGCCGGCTCCGCGCTCGCGCACTTCACGGCGTTCCTCGTGCCCACGACGCTCATGGGCATGTCGCTGCCCTTCCTGGTCAGGGCCACCGTGCGGGACACCGACACCGCCTCGCGCGTGATCGCCGCGCTTTACGGCGTGAACGTGCTCGGCGCCGCGACGGGCGCGTTGCTCGCGCCCTGGGTGCTGGTTCGCTACCTCGGGATGGAGGGGGCGGTGCTCACGGGCGCGCTCGCGAACCTGCTCGCCGCCGCGGCCGCTCTGCTCACGGCGCGCGGCGGCCTGCTCGAGGGACGCGCGGGGGGCACGACCACCGGGGAGGCGCCCCGGGCTGCGACCCCGCCGCCGGCCTTCGGGCTGTGCCTGCTGCTCTACGGCCTGTCCGGGTTCCTGGCGCTCTCGCTCGAGATCCTGTGGTTCCGGGTGATGGACGTGAGCGTGAAGAGCACCGCCTACACCTTCGGCACGGTGCTCGCCCTCTACCTGCTCGGCCTCGGAGCGGGCAGCCTGGTGGGCGGCCGACGCTCGGCGCGGCTCGAGCGGCCGCTCGCGACGTTCCTCGATTACCAGCTCCTGCTGCTGGCCGCGGCCGGAACGGCGCTCGCGCTCGTCGCCCGGATGCCGCCGGGGACGCCGCTCTTCGGCTGGTTCTTCGAGTACTGGCGCCAGGAGGGCTTCTTCCACCTGGGCGCCGACTGGACCGCCGCGACGCTGCTGCGGCTCTACGCGCTGCTGCCGCTCGCCCTGTTCGGCCTGCCGACGCTGCTGATGGGCCTCTCGTTCGGGGCGCTGCAGCGGGCCGTCCAGGACGACCCCGAGGCGAGCAGCCGCAAGGTCGGCCTGCTGCAGGCGGCCAACATCCTCGGCTGCACGGCGGGCAGCCTGGTGACGGGCCTCGTGCTGCTCGAGCGGCTGGGCACGGCCTCCAGCCTGCGGCTGCTCGTGGCCGGGGGCGGGCTGGTGTTCCTGCTGCTGCGGGCCCGCCAGCCGGGCCTCGCGCGCGGAACCGGGTGGCGGGGGGCGGCGCTCGCGGCCGTGCTCCTGGCGCTGCCGTCGAACGACGCACTGTGGCGGCGGCTGCACGGCGTCGCTGCGCAGGCCAAGGCATTCATCGGCGAGGACGCGAGCGCCGTCAGCGCCATGTTCCAGGGACAGGGCGAGCGCTGGCGGGTGACGGTCAACGGCCTGCCGCACAGCTGGCTGCCCTTCGAGGGGATCCACACCCTGCTCGGTGCGCTGCCGGCGGTGATCCACGAGGCGCCCGAGGAGATCGCCGTGATCGGCCTGGGCTCGGGCGAGACGGCCTGGGCCGTCGCCTGCCGCCCCGAGACGAAGCGGGTGCGGGTGTTCGAGATCGCCGCCAGCCAGCCGCGCCTGCTACTCCAGGTCTCGCTGAACGCCCCGTTCCCGTCGCTCGTGGAGCTGCTCTCCGACCGACGCGTGCAGGCCGAGGCGGCGGACGGACGCCAGGCGCTCGCGCGCGACCCGCGCCGCTACGACGTGATCGAGGTGGACGCGCTCTACCTGACGAGCGCCGGCAGCGGCAACCTGTACTCGCAGGAGTTCTTCGAGCTGTGCGCGCGGCGCCTGAAGCCGGGGGGCCTCGTCTGCTCGCAGAAGCCGAGCCGGCGCGTCGGCCTCACCTTCTCCGAGGCATTTCCCCACGTCCTGGACTTCGGCAACATGGTGATCGGCAGCAACGAGGAGATCCCGATCGATCTCCCCGCGTGGGAAGCGCGCCTGCTCGCTCCCGGCGTCGCCCGCCGCTTCGACGCCGAGTCGCTCGAAGCGATCCGGGCGCGGCTCGCCGCGGTCGAGCGCGGCGTGCGCAACCCCACGGCCCGCGTCGGCTTCAACCGCGACCTGTTCCCCCGCGACGAGTTCGGCACCCCCGCCGGCTGGTAACGCCAGCGGGGGCTCGGGGGGCGCTCAGCCCCCCGATCGCCCGTCACGCCAGCAGCAGGCTCTTCCAGTCGGGGGTCTCCGGGGTGGGCTCCTTGGACAGCGCCTTCTCGATCGCGAAGGTCGCCATCTTCTCGACCGCCCAGGGGAAGTGGGCGTCCTTGAGGCTGCGGTAGTCGAGGTCGGGTGTGTAGTTGGTGAGGTCGATCCCGTAGAAGATCCCGTCCTTCACCGCGAACTCGAGCGCGTTCATGTCGTAGCCGAGCGCCTGGTTGTAGCGCAGCGAGAGCTCCTCGGCCTTGTCCCGCAGGGCGCGCGGGAGGATGTCGTAGTCCTGGTTGTAGCCGCCGAGCCCGCCGGGTGCCGGGTCGTAGCGGATCGCGCGCGCGTAGCGCCGCCCGATCGTGGGCACACGGATGTAGGTGTCCCAGGTGATGAACTCCTGCAGCATCATCGTGAGCGAGCCCGAGGCGTTGTACTGGTGCACCAGCTCGTCCGTCGAGTGGATCTTGTGGACGTTCTTCCAGCCGCCGCCGAAGGCGGGCTTCATGATGCACGGCAGCCCCACGAAGTCGGCGTACATCGCGAAATCGGTGGGCCACAGGTTGCGCAGGCTCTCGGCGGTCACGTCGTCGACGAAGCTGCGGTTCGGCAGCACCACGGTCTTCGGCTCGGCGATCCCGAGCTTCTCCGCGGCGGCGTAGCCGAAGAACTTGTCGTCGGCGCTGCGCCAGAAGGTGTTGTTGATGCAATAGCAGCCCTGCAGCGCCGCCACCTTCAGGTAGACGGCGTAGTAGGGCACCTCGTGGCTCATGCGGTCGAGGATCACGCGGTAGGGCACCGGCTCGTTGAGCTTGGTGCCGCCGAGCTGTACGAACTCCGCGACGACACCCTTGCCGAGCGAGTTGACCTTCGCGATGAACGCGTCGGGGAACGAGTTCTCCCGCCCGCGCAGGACGCCGATGCGCACGTCGCTTGCCGCCATGGGATTCTCCTCGCGGGCCGCGCCTGACGCTCCCGCGCGCGGATTCTAGCACCCGCCTCCGTGGGCGCTCGGGGGCTTTGATAGACTGCCGATCTGATGAGCGAAGTCCTCCTGGCCGCCGCCGCGACCCACGGCGAGCAGGGCCTGATCCTCGCCGCGCTCGCCTTCGTGCTGGTGGGCGCGAAGCTGCTCGGCGCGCTCGTCGAGCGCCTGGGCCAGCCCGCCGTTCTCGGCGAGCTGGTTTTCGGCATTCTGCTCGGCAACCTGGCGCTCTTCGGCGGGCCCAGCCTCGGAGCGCTCCAGGGCAGCGAGACGTTCGCGATCCTGGCGGAGCTCGGGGCGATCCTGCTGCTGTTCGAGGTCGGTCTCGAGTCGACCCCGCGCGACATGCTCGCGGTGGGCGTGCCCGCCACGAAGGTGGCGCTCGCCGGGGTCGTGGCGCCGATGGCGCTCGGCTTCGGGGTCGGGCGCCTGATGCTGCCGGACGAGTCGTGGATGGTGCACGCCTTCCTGGGAGCGATGCTGGCCGCCACCTCGGTCGGCATCACCGCGCGCGTGCTGCAGGATGCCCAGGCGATCCGCACGCCGAGCGCGCGCATCATCCTGGGCGCGGCCGTGATCGACGACGTGCTCGGCCTGGTGGTGCTCGCGATCATCGCGGGGGTGATCCAGGCGGCCGCGGCCGGCCAGACGCTCGAGCCGGCGGGGATCGCCGTGATCGTCGGCAAGGCCCTGGTGTTCCTGGTCGGGGCGATCGCGATCGGCTCCTACGTCTCGCCGCGCATCTTCCGGGGCGCCCTGGCGCTGCGCGCGAAGGGAGTCGTGCTGGCGCTCGCGCTCGGGTTCTGCTTCGGGCTGGCGTGGCTCGCCGGCGTCGCCGGCCTCGCCCCGATCGTGGGCGCTTTCGCCGCCGGGCTGGTGCTGGAGGACGTGCACTTCGCGGACCACCTGAAGCGCGGCGAGGCCCAGCTCCACGAGAGCCTGCACGCGCTCAGCGGCCTGCTGGTACCGGTCTTCTTCGTGCGCATGGGGATGCTGGTGGACGTGGGCTCGTTCCTGCAGCCGGGCGTGCTGGTCTTCGCGCTGGTGCTGACGCTCGCCGCGATGCTCGGCAAGTGGGCGTGCGGGCTCGTCACGCCGCGCGGGATCTCGCGCATCACCGTGGGCGTGGGCATGATGCCGCGCGGCGAGGTCGGGCTGATCTTCGCCGGGATCGGGGCGACGCTGATGCTGAACGGGCATCCGGTGGTGAGCCCCGACACCTACGCGGCGGCGGTCTTCATGGTCGTGGTCACGACGATGGCGACCCCGCCGCTCCTGCTGTGGTCGCTCCGTCGCGGCGCGGCCAGCGAGGCCGCGTCCGGCTAGGAGGTCTTTCCGAGCCGCTTCGCCAGGTTCTCGAGCGTCTCGGCGAGCCGCGCGGCCGTGAGCGGGCGCGTGATGTGGCCCGCGGTGAGCGACATCGGTGTGCGCCGCGCGCGCTCGAGCTCGGCTGCGCTCTGAGCGTCGTAGCTCAGGTAGCAGGCGAGGCCGGGCCGGTCCTTGTCCCAGCCGCGCAGGATCCCGGCCACGTTCTGGTCGGGGCGGAAGCTCATCACGTCGCACACGCTCGCGTCGATCGCGCTCGCGTCCGGGCTCTTGAACAGCAGCGCCAGCTCCTCGGGCTGCTGGGCGAGGCGGACCTCGATCCCCGCCGTCTCGAGCTCGGCCGCCACCGGCTCGAGCGACACCACGTCGCGATCCAGGAGGGCGATGCCCAGGCGGCGCGCGGGCCGCGGCTCGGCGCTCGCGAGCGCCGCCACGTCCTCGATCGACACGCGCAGCATGGGCGGCACGAAGGCGGCCCGGCGCACGGCGGCGACCGCGACCTTGAGCGCCGCGCTCGCGCGATCCCAGGCCGCGGACGGCGCCTCGCTCGCCGCAGCACCCACGGCCGCCGCGACGTCCGGCTCGCCCCCGCCGCGCTTCACGGCCGCCAGCTCGCGCAGCGCCGCGCCGAGCTCGCGCTCCGCGGTCCGGCGCTCCTCGCGCGAGTTCTCGAGGTCGCGACGGGCGTTATCGCTCTGCTGCCGGGCGGCGGCGAGGTCCAGCCCCGCGGTCTCGCGCTCGCGCCTGACGGTCTCGAGCTCGCGGGTGAGCGATTCCCGCTCCCGGCCGAGCGCCCCAAGCTCGGCCTCGAGCTCGCCCACGCGCGCCGTGAGGGCGGCGTCGGGTCCGGGCGCCGCCTTGGGTGCGACAGCCTCCAGCCGCTCGATCTGGCGGGCCACCTCGGCCTCGAGCCGCGCGGCCCCGCCCTGCAGCTCGCGCAAGACCGCCTCGACTCTCGTCGCGGGGGATCCGAGCAGGCGCGGCCAGACGGCGGCACCCGCGAGCGCCAGGGCCTCGCCGAGCCCGGCGCGCGCCGGCCGCGGGACTCCACGCAGCACCAGCAGCCCCGAGTCCTCGTCGCACCACCACGGTACGACCACGTTGTCGCGGACGCGGATGCCCGGGACCTCGTCTCCGCGCAGCACGCTGGGCCGCGCCAGGATCTCCGGGCTGTCCTCGGCGAGCTTGGCCAGGGTCTTCTCGATTCCCAGGTTCAGCGACCCGGAGCACAGCGACGGCAGCAGCCGCCAGCCGGCGGTGGCGGCCGGGTCCCGGACGGCGGTGAGCACCGCCGAGGGAGCGGCCCACGCGCGCACCAGCTCGAGGAATCCCGCGGCCACGCGGCTGGCCTCGGTGTGCGTCGCGAGCTCCTGGGCCGCGCGCACCACCTCGCCGAGGGAAAGCGGCTCGGGCTGCGGATCCTGCGTGTCGCTCACCGCAGGAAGCTTACCATCGGCCCGCCCGGGGCTAGCCGGCCAGGAACGCGGCGAGCGCCTGGTTCACCGCCTCGGGGCGCTCGAGGTTGGCGAGGTGCCCCGCGCGCGGCACGATCTCGAGGCGGGACCCCGGGATCGCCGCCGCCATGGCCTGCGACTCGGCGGGCGGCGTGAGCACGTCCTCGGCACCGACGAGCACGAGCGTCGGCACGCGCACCTCGGCGAGCGTAGGGCGCGAGTCCGCGCGGGCCGCGAGGCCGTGGAGCGCGTCGGCGATCGCCTGCGGCGCAGTGGCGAGGATGCGCTCGCGCAGCGCGGCGACGAGGGGCTCCTGCTCGCGCTGCGTGGTCTCGCCCAGCAGCTTCGGCAGGAAGGCCGAGACGGCGACGGAGGCGCCCTCGGCCAGCACCTTGGCCGCGAGCGCCATCCGGCCGGCCTTGCCCTCCTCCGAGTCCGCGCCCGCGCGCGTGTCCTGCAGCACGAGGCCGGCCAGGCGCTGCGGGTGGCGGCGGACGAACGCGAGCGCCGCGTAGCCGCCCATCGAGCACCCGCCGACGACCGCCCTCGCGACGCCCAGGTGGTCGAGCAGCGCGGCCGCGTCGTCGGCGATCCGCTCCATCGTGAGCGGCCCCTGCGCGAGGTCGCTGCCGCCGAAGCCGCGCGCGTCGAAGCGGATCACCCGGTACTTCGAGGCCAGCGCCGCCGCCTGCGCGTCCCACATGAAGTGGCCGAGCGGGAACGCGTGCAGCAGCAGCAGCGCGGGGCCGTCTCCCGCGACCGCGTACTCGATCGCGCCGCCGTCCAGGGCAAGCCTCATGGGAGCTCCACGAGCGCCGTACGGACGCGGGCCGGCTCGCCCGCGTCGCGCCAGGCGACCACGATCTCGCCCCCTGCGACCGCGAGCCGGGGGAACCCGCTCGATCGGGCCGCGCTCGTGCCGGCCAGCGCGAAGGCCGTCGAGGCCCCGCGCGCGTCCACGCGCCGCAGCCGGATCGAGGCGCTCGTATCCGTTTCTTCGAGCCAGCTCACGACCGCGGCGCCGCCGTCCGTGAGGGCCACGTCGACGCGCCCGATCGGCCGGCCGTCGTCCACCACCCGCGGCGGGCCCCAGCTGGCTCCGGCATCGTGCGACAGGGCGAGCTTCACGCGTGGCGTTTCCCCGGCCATCGTAAACCAGGCGAGCGCCACGGTGTCGCCCGCGGCCGCGAGCGCCGGGCCGTTCACCGGGCAGGCGTGGATCTGCCAGCCCTCGGCGCCCGGGAACACGGGTTCGCTCCAGCGCCCGTCCTCGAAGCGCACGACGGCCACGTCGCGGACCTCGGACGCCGAGCGATCGCGGTACGCCGCCACCAGGCCGCGGCTCGTCCGCGCGAGCGCCGTCTGGCAGCAGTCGCACACGCGCTCGTCCACGCGCGTGTCGGCCTCGGGCGGGCCGTCGCGCGCGACGGCGGCGAAGCGCAGCGTCATGGCGCCGTCCGTGCGCTTCGTCTCGCGGCCGTCCAGGAACAGCACCCCCATCCGCGCGGCGTCGAGCGGCGCGAAGGCGACGAAGCCGTGCTCGCCCGCGGTCTGGTCGCGGTAGGGAGTGAAAGACACGTCCCAGCTGCGGCCCGCGTCGCGCGAGCGCGACACGCGGACGTCGTAGTCGTACGTCGTTCCACCCGGCCGCTTCTCGAGCCAGTGGGCGAAGAGCGTGCCGTCGGCGAGCGCGCTCAGGTGCGGGAAGTCGGCCCAGTTCACGAACCAGCCCGCGCCTTCCTGGACCGTGAGCGGCTGCGACCAGGAGCCGCCCTTCGCGCGCGCCGCGAAGCGCAGCGCGTGGCGGCCCTCGCCCAACGGCTCGACCCACGACAGCAGCACGCGGCCGTCGGCGGTCGCGGCGAGGCTCGGGGCCAGGCTGCCGGGCCCGGCCGGCGTCTCGAGCGCGCGCACGACCGCCGCGGCGACCGGCGCGCCCGCACGCGGCTCCT
>CAZMRX010000082.1:0-7370 GCA_964568755.1 uncultured Acidobacteriota bacterium
GCCGCCACCTCCACGGCCGCCGCCGCCGCGGGATCCCCCGCTCGGCCGGTAGGTGCTCGCGCTGCCGCGGCTGCCCCCGCTGCCCTGGTAGCTGCTGTAGTCGCGCGTGCGCTGAGCGCCGCTGGAGCGGGCCTGCGAGTCGCGGTTGAGCTGGTCCCTCGTCGCGGAGTCCCAACCCCCGCCGGAGCCGGCGCTCGTCGTGCTGCGGTCACGGGCCTGAGTCGTTGCCGGCTGGGACCCCGCCGCCGTGCTCCGATCGCGGGCCTGCGTCGTGGCCGCCTGTCCGGACTGCCGCTGCGGGGTGTCCACGTTGCCCCACGAGCCGTTGTCGTACTTCTGCCAGCTGCCGCCGTCGTTGCGGTACACGTTGCCGTCGCGGCCGGCGTAGACGTCGCCGCTGCCGGTCCTCACGACGCCCGAGTCCGCGCCCGGCCCGCGGTTCGTGACGGCCGTGCCACCCCCGCTGCCGCGGGTCACGCGGGTGGTGTCGCCGGTCCGGTTGCTGGTGACGCGCGACGTCTGTGCCCACTGGTCGCCGCGCTGGACCGACGTGCTGCCCCAGCTGCCGTACACGTTCGAGCCCTGGCGCGTCTGCCCGTAGGCGCCGGTGCGCGGGTTGTAGGCCTCGCCGTAGCCGCGCGCCCCGCCCGGTCCCCAGGCCGCGGCGCCGCGCGAGTAGGTGCCGGTGCGGGGGTTGTATCGCGAGCTGACACCCGCGCCGCCGTAGGGACCGTAGGCGACCGCGCCGCGGCGGTAGGAGCCGTTCCACGGGTTGTACGACGCGCCGTAGCCGTAGCTCGGGTAGCGCGGGTAGTAGTAGGGATATCCACCGCCCCAGCCCCAGTAGGGCGGGTGGTACCAGCCGCTGCCCCAGACGGCGCAGCCCCACGCGATCATCACCCCGGTGTAGGCGGCGACCGTCGCGAACTCGACCCACTCGTCGTCGTCATCGTCCTCCACGACCGTCACGTAGGTCACGTTGTGCGCCGACGAGCTCACCGGGATCTCGTAGATCGCCTTCGGCACCGAGGAGGTGACCTCCCACGGGCCGGTCGGCGCCTTGGAGACGAACCACACGCCCTGGAAGCACATGTAGTAGAGGTCGCCGACCTTGATGATGTCCTTGTCGGTGTTCACCGCCTGCGAGACAGTCGTCTTCTCGATCGGCTCGAACTTCGGCTCGCCCTGGTAGGCCACCTCGGGCGCTTTCAGCTCCTTCTTGTTCACGCGCGCCGTCTGCGGCACCTGAGCGAGCAGCACGGCCTCGGCCGCCTGCTGCGTGCCGGGTACCGCCGCGAGCACGCGCGAGCGCGGGTGCTCCAGGCTGATCTTCTCGAAATCCGCGGGCAGGTTCGGCGTGGCGAACGTCCACGGGCCGTCGAAGCCGGGCGACGTGAACCAGCGGCCGGACACCAGGTAGTACACCGCACCCGCTTTGCCGGCCCGGAACACGTCGCTCTCGGTGTTGCTGACCCAAAGCAGGGACGTCCCCGCCACGGGCTCGTACTTCGGCGCGCCGCTCAGCAGGATCAGCTCCGCGGGCATGGTGCTCACGAAGACCTTGGGCACCTTGGCGGCGGAGACCCTCTCACCGGGGAGCGCCGCCTTCACCTCCTTCCAGTTCTCGTCGGCCGGCAGCTTCGAGAAGCTCTCCAGCAGCTGCCCGGCCGGTCCCCACGTCCCCGCGAGGTCCGTGGCCTTGAGCCAGGCCTTCTCGTTGCGCAGGTAGAACGTCTTCGTCGGCTCGTGCTGGAACAGGTCCCAGTTGGTGTTGACGGCGAACTTGAGGTCGTTCTCCTTGATCGGGCTCCAGATCGCCTCCCCGTCGAGGTTCACGAGCAGCGCGGGCCCCTGGCTCGAGAAGATCTTCGGCGGGTCTGCCTTCACGCCCTCGGCGTTCTTCGGGAGGATCTGGCTCTTGTCGAGGCTCGCGAGGACGCGGTCGAGCGCGATCACGCGCTCCTCGTCGGGGAGCGCCTTCACGATCTCGTCGACCACCTCGCGCACTTCCTCCTTCTTGAGCGTCGGGAAGTTGGACTCGGTGACCCTCAGCACCGAGAAGTTGACGAGGCGCTCCGAGACCGCCACCTTGGTGTCGGCCTCGATCTTGAGACTGCCGAGGGCAGGCTTCTTCGCACCCTTCGCCTCGTACGACACGGCCGCGTAGGCGACGGCGCGTTTCTGGTTGTCCCAGCTCGCGACCTGCGGCTGGTACAAAACGACGTGCCCGCCGCTTGCCGTCGTGTAGGCCCTCGGCCAGCCGCCGTCGACGGGCGCTGGCAGCGGGGCCGTCGCCGGCGCCGCCTTCGCGGGGGCGGCGGCTGGCTTTGCGGCAGCCGGTGTCGCGGCCGCGGCCTGCAGCGGCGCGGGCCCGGCGAGGAGCGGGGCGGCGGGAGTGAGGGCCAGCGAAAGGGCCGTTGCGATCGCAACGGTCCCGCGGTACGACGCGACGCACGCTTTCGTCATGATCTTCACCTTCCGATTCGGTAGCACGGAAACGAAGCTACTTGACGCTGTACCCGCGCCCCTCGAGACAGGCGCCCCAGGCCTTCTTGAACGTGTCCTTCTTCTGCGCGTCCTGGGTCTGCGCGGCCTGCTGCGCCTGTGCTTCGGCCTGCTTCCCGGCCTTCTTCTGGGCCCGGCGCCCCTTGGCCGCGCCCACCGCGGCGCCCGCCGCTGCGCCTTCTCCGGCATCGAGGCTCCCCTCGTCTCCGATGTGGCGCTCGTCGGAAACCGCACCGACCGCAGCTCCCCTCGCCGCTCCGCGAGCCGCGCCCTTGACCGCGCCACCCTTCGGCGCCTCGACGGCGGCGGCCTGCGTGGCGGCCGTCGGGTCGATCCCGGTCTGCTGGCGGGCCCAGCCGTAGCACTCGTTCTCGTCGGCGCCCTGCTTCGCCGCGTCCTGGCCGGAACCAGGGTAGACGAAGAGTCCGAGACTCGCCGGCTTGGGCGGCGCCGCTTCCGGCGTGGCGGCCTGGGCGGCGGGCGCTGCCTGGGCGGCTGGCGCGGGGCCCTGGATTGCGAACGCTGGCACCGAAGCGATCACGGCGCCCACGGCGAGCACGACCAGGCGATTCCTCATCGGCGTCCTCCTGCGGGAAAGCAGGCTCCGGCCTGCAACATCAAGGATGGATGGAAAGGGGGCCGAATGCCAGTAACAGGACCGTAAGTTACCGTTGCACAGGGATCCCCGCGGGTGCCCGGAGAACCCACGCTGGTACGAGGGGCTCAGGAGGGTCGGGGAGACCTGTGCTAGCGTTGGGTTGGAATCAAGGAGTTGATGTCATGAGGACCGTCATTGGCGGCGTGTTCGTCGCCAGCCTTCTCGCTTCGTCCGCGTTCGCACAGACGTCGCCGGCCACATGGAACGGCCTCAGCGACCGCTTCCAGATCGACACGGGCTACTTCCGCCTGACCGCCAACACCGAGCTGCGCTACAACGGTCCCCAAGGGGGGTCCGGAACGATCGACTTCGAAGACGATCTGGGCCTGGACCAGAACGTCAACACCTTCTGGGTGGACGCGACCTGGCGTGTCGGACGGCGCCACCAGCTCAAGCTCGGCTTCACCCGCGTCAGCCGGGACCGGAACGACTACACGCTCCAGCGCGACTTCACCTGGGGCGGCGAGACCTATAACGCCGGCCTTACAGCCGCCTCCACCTCCACCAGCGACATCCTCGGCGGCTACTATCGCTTCGCCGTCGTCCGAACCGACCGCTTCGAGATCGGCCCGACGCTCGGCGTCGGCTACCTGTGGCTGGACGCGCGCATCCGGGCGACGAGCAGCGTCACCGGGCCGGGCGGGTCGCAGAGCCGGACGCTCGACGAGTCCGCCAGCACCGGCAGCGTTACCGGCGCCGTAGGCGGCTACGCCAACGCCTGGCTCGCGAAGAGGCTGGTGGTGCACGGGGACTTCCTCTACATCAAGGTGAACCCCGAGGAGTCCGAGGCTTCGGTCACCGACTGGCGGATCGCGGCGGACTACTACTTCTTCAAGAACGCCGGCCTCGGCTTCCAGTACAAGTACAACCGCTACAGCTACGACCGCGGCATCCTGGTGAGCGAGCTGGGCGGCGAGGTGTCGTACAAGGGCTTCCAGCTGTTCCTGTCGTTCCTGTTCTGAAGCGGGACGCCCGTCACGGGGCGAGCGGGATCTGCTTCGAGATGTCCGCCCGCACGACCGAGTCGAGCTTGTTCTCGATCTGGAAGAAGCGCACCAGCTTGCGCGGCGGGATCACCTTGCCCATGCGCTCCATGAAGTCGCGGCGCACCCTGAGCCGGCCCTCGTCCACCGCGAGCGCCTCCGCGAGCATCGCTTTCGCCTGCGCGTCGGACAGGCTCGGCGCGCTCGCGAGGAAGTCCACGACCAGCTTGTTGGCGCGCTCGTCGATCGGGCGCCGCTGCTTCTCGTAGTCGTCGTAGAGGGGCCAGAAGCCCTTCGCCTCGGCGTCGGTCAGCGGGAGAGCGCCGGAGACCAGCACGCGGCGCTGGGTCTCGACCGCCTGCCGCGTGATGTCCAGCGTCTCCTTGACGGTCTGGGGCGTAGCGGCTGCAGCCGCGAGGCCGAACAGGGCGGCGGTCGCGAGCGCCCTGAAGCTGCTGCGGGGGCGCTGGGTCGTGGTCACAAACGGCCGATTCCTCTCCACTCTCGAATCCTCCTCAGATCGGGCCGGTCACTTCGGCGTGCCGGCCCAGGAGTACTGCCACGCCACCGAGGCGATCTTGTAGTTGCCCCCGAAGCGGACGTAGGCCCCCTGGGCGTAGCCGAGCTTGATCGACTGGTGGCGAAACAGGGGGAACGAGGCGGTCACGCCGATGCGCGAGTTCTTCTGGAGCGTCGCGGGATTCTCGACACCGCTCAGGCTCGTCCGGCCGCCGTACCAGAAGTTGCCGTCGAGCGAGACCCAGAGTCGCGTCTTGAAGTCATAGCTCAAGTGCGTCTCGATGGCGGCGATCGGGTCCTGCGTCTGGTCGTTGGTGCCCGGGACGTACTGGTTTCGCGAGAAAAACTCGGGGTTGCGCGTGAAGAACCAGACCGCGCCGTAGGCGTCGAGGATCCAGTGCCCGAAGCGCCCCGAGTAGCCGATCTCGGGCTTGAACGCCCAGCGGTTGCCGCCCAGGTTGATCAGCTTGGTGGGGTCGTACTGGCCCGTGGGCGCGACGAGCTTGAGGCTCGCGCCCAGGAGGTGCTTCTGCCGCCACTTCCGCATCTGGCTCAGCTCCATCGCGGGGCCGCCCAGGATGTTCACCGAGAGGCGGAAGACGGAGTCCAGGAGGCCGGAGCGGTAGACCGAGGTCTCCGCACCGAAGGCCGTTCCCTCGAAGTTCCCGACTCCGTACGGCAGCGTGGCCGAAACGTTGGCGGAGCGGCCGAAGACGTCGAGCGAACGATAGAGGGTGAGCGCGGGGACGCTGAGCCTCCCCGTGGCGTCGGTGATCGGCACCGTGCCCTCGAACAGCAGCTCGCCGTCGTTGAAGATGTAGCTCAGGTTGACCGCGTTCGACCGCACGGGAGTGATGAGGTAGGCGCGCGGCGTCAGGTCCTGCGCGCGCACTGGAGACGGCGCCGCGAGGATTGCGCTCGCGACTGCCGCGGCGGTGAGAAGGCAGCGCTTCATCGGCCGCCGGGCCGCCGGCGCTGCGTCGTGGTGGCAGTGCCGAGTCCCAGCTGTACGGGCAGGTGCAGGCGTCGCCCCCAGGCCCGCTCGTCGTGCTCCTCGAGCGGGAAGACGAAGTGCAGGAAGTCCTCGCGCACCCGGTACCCGCGGTGGCCGAGGGCCATTGCCATCGCCAGCGTCACCTCGTAGTTGTCGCCCGGCCAGCCGCTGTCCAGGTAGAACTTGGAGGTGTGCTTCGGCTCGGAGAGCACGCGGTCGATCAGGTCGTCCTTGTGCGAGAAGGTGCTCGACATGCACGCAGCGTAGCCGAAGACCTGCGGGTATTCCCAGGCCATGAAGAACGAGACGACCCCGCCGAGCGACGAGCCGATGACACCCGTCTCGCGCGGCGACGTGAGCACACGGATGCGCCGGTCCACCTCGGGCTTGATCTCCTCGACCACGGAGCGGGCGTAGGCCTCGTAGCCCGGCTTCGTGTACTCGCCCATCCGGTCGCCCGAGTGGACGCCCACGATCACCACGCGGTCCACGGCGTTCATCGTGTCGAGCAGGTGCACGGCCTCGCCGACGCCCCATTCCCGCCCGAGGAACGCTTCCTCGGGGAAGAAGAGGTTCTTGCCGTCCTGCATGTAGAGCACCGGGTAGCGGCGCAGCGTGTTCTCGTGGTACCCGGGCGGGAGGTACACGCGAAGCAGGTGCTTGCGGCCGAGGACCTTCGAATCGCGCTCGATCACGGGCGAGAAGGAACCCGTATCGGGGTCGTCGAAGTGCGGGAACACGTCGGCCACGTCGGGCGTCGTCATCGTCAGCAGGAGGTTGGCGCCCACGGACCAGCGCTCGCCGGAGGCGCCGGCCTTCAGCACGCACTTGAAGTACAGGAAGGGCTTCCTGGCTTCGAGCTCGAACGTCGAGGTCGCGCCGTCGTCGGAGACGGACAGCGGCGGGACGTCCCGCTCCCAGTCGAGCTCCGTGCGCAGGACGATCGGCCCTCGGCCGGCCGGGTAGCGCACCCGGAGCTTGCGGCGCAGGAGCGTCTCGGTCTTGTACATGGCCTCGTAGCATGTGCCGGGAACGGCCGCGCGAGAAGTAACAGACCGTAACTTACGCGGAACCGCCCGCGAGCGCGCGCCGCGATCCGCTATGCTGTTGCACGAATCGGCAGCCACATGAGCGCCCGGAGATCCCCTCGCTTCCCGGTAGTCGCCGCACTGACGCGGTTCTGGGCCGACGACGAGGGGCTTTCGATCTTCTCGGCCCTTCTCGTGCTCGTGGTCTTCGTGCTCCCGCCGTTCCTGCCGCCCGGGAGCGGGCGCCGCCTGCCGGGCGACATCGCCTATGCCCTGCTGCTGATCTCGGGCGTGCGGGCGCTCGGAGAGCGAAGGCTCGCCCGCAGGGTGCTGATGCCGGTCGCGGTGATCACACTCGTGGTGAACCTCGGGAGCTGGATCGTGACCGTGCCGGAGCCGTGGGTGGTGGGAACGAGCCTCCTGTCCCTGCTGCTGTTCCTGGTTGTCGTGCTCGGGCAGACGCTGCGCGCCGGGCCCGTCACCTTCCACCGCATCCAGGGCGCGGTCGCGGCCTACCTGCTGCTCGGCATCCTCTGGGCGCACGCCTACGCACTCCTGGCGCACCTGCGTCCGGGCGCGTTCGCGGGAAACCTCAACCCGGCAGACGGCCCGCGCGCCTTCTTCTACTTCAGCTTCGTGACGCTCACGACCGTCGGCTACGGCGACGTGCTGCCGGTCCACCC
>CAZMRX010000082.1:7470-15066 GCA_964568755.1 uncultured Acidobacteriota bacterium
GCCGAGGCCGTCCTCGAGCAACTCGAGCGGATCCTCGCGAGCGGCGACTTCGACGCCTCCCCCCGCTCCCGCGAGTTCCTCCGTTTCATCGTCGCAGAGACGCTTGCGGGCCGGCCGGAGGCCCTGAGCCAGGCCGCGATCGCGACGCGGGTGTTCGGGCGCCGGGAGGACTTCGACCCCACGGTGGACCCCATCGTCCGGATCCAGGCGGGCCGGCTGCGGCGCTCGCTCGAGCGCTATTACCTCCTGTCGGGAGTCACGGACCCGGTTCGAATCGAGCTGCCGCGCGGCAGCTACGCGCCTGTCGCGCGCTGGGGGACCACGGGCGAGCCGCTCCCACCTAAAGCGCAGGCCGGCCCGGGCTCCGCGGACCTCGATGGATGGCCCTCTGTCGTGGTACGCCTGTTCGAGATCGATGGCGGCGGCGAGGGGCTCGACGCGGCGGCGTCCCTGCTCAAGGATCAGCTGTGCCTCGAAATGGGCCGGTACGGCGACGTGCGCGTCGTGCGGCGGCGCGAGCTCGACGAGCTGCGGCGCGCCCCGTGCGAGGACGGCGACTTCGACCTCTCGGGAAATCTCTCTCGCGACGGAGCGAACGCGCGGGTCACCGCGCGCCTCCTGGACTGTCGCGACGCGAGCCAGCTCTGGGGGGAAGACTACCGGGCCGACGCGGACGCCTCGGCTGCGTTTTTCGAGGAAACCGCACGCAGGATCGCGGCGCGCGTGGCCTCCGAGCAGGGGATCGTGGCGCAGCGTCTTTGGCCCGAGCAACGACAACGGCCGATTGAAGATCTCCAGACCTACGGCGCGATCCTGCGTTCGTATCAGTTCTTCTTGCGACGCGAGCCCACGGACTTCGCTCCCGCGTGCGAGGCGCTGCAGCGCGTGGTCCGCGAGCGGCCGGACTGCGGGCTGGCCTGGGTCCAGCTCTCGCGCCTGTACCTGGCCAACTACTCATTCGAGGTCGTGGCGATCGAGACCCCGATCGAGGAGGCCATCCGCTTCGCCCAGAACGGCGTGCACCTCGATCCGTCGAGCCAGCGGGCCCGGGCCGCGCTCGCCGCGGCGTTCCTGGCCAAGGGCGAGCTCGCCGCCGGCCGCGCCGAGGCGGAGCAGGCCTACGCGCTCAACCCGGACTCCTTCGTCTATCTCGAATGGATCGGGTGGCTGCTCGCCATGCTCGGCGAATGGGAACGCGGCACCGCCCTGATCCGGCGCTCGATGGCGCGCAACCCCAGCCACATCCCGACGGCCCTTCACGCTCTGTGGGCGGACCATCTGCGGCGCGGGGAGTTCGAAGAGGCCTACCAGGTGGCGTTGCTCTTCAGGAACCCCAGCTTCTTCTGGCGGGCTCTCATGCGGGCGTGCACGCTCGGCCACCTCGGACGCATGGCGGAGGCGAAGCGCGAGGTCGCGGCGCTGCTCCAGAGCAAGCCCGATTTCGCGAGCCGCGGGCGCACGCTGATCGGCCGGTACATCAAGTTCCCCGATCTCTCCGAGCGCGTGGTGGACGGCCTCGCCAGGGCCGGTCTCGCGCTCGACTGAGGCCGGGTATCATCCGCCCGCCCCGAGGAGGTATGGCCTTGGACATGGTCGAGCCGTTCCTGGCGCTCGTCGTCTACCCCACCCGGCCCGATGCGCAGGCGCGTCAGGCCGACAACCTGGCGCGCATCGCCTCCGAGAAGATCCGCGCGCTCCCCGGCTTCCTGCGCGGCCGCGTCTTCGTGTCGGAGGACGGCGAGAGCCTCGTGACACTGACCGAGTGGAGCGACCGCGAGTCGTTCCTGCAGTTCCGGCAGAGCGAGTTCGGCCAAGCCGCGATCCGGTTGGCCGCGGAGCTTCACCCCCAGGCGTACTGGCTCCGCCAGCACGCCACGATCGACGCACCGTAGGACGCACCCTTCTTCCACACACAGAGAGAGAGATACGAGATGCTGAGAAAGACGATGGGCGCCGCAGCGATTGTCGCGGCCACGATGCTGTCCGCAGGGCTCGCCGCGGCCCAGACCACGGCCGCGAAGCCGGCGGCCGACCCGGCCAAGGCCGCGGCCGAGATCGACAAGGCCATCGACGCCATGCGCAAGGACGTTCGCGCCGGCAAGGCCGACATCCTCGGCAAGACGATGGCGCTCGACGCCACGCAGGCGGCGGCGTTCTGGCCGATCTACAAGCAGTACGACACCGAGCTCACGGCGCTCAACGACGAGCGCGTGGCGATCATCAAGGACCTGGCGACGGGCTTCGACACCCTCGACGACGTCAAGGCGAAGGGGCTGCTCGACCGCCAGGTGGCCTTCGAGGAGAAGCGCCTCGCGCTCACCAAGAAGTACAAGGACGAGATGCTGAAGACGCTGCCCGCCAAGACCGTTGCGCGCTTCCTCCAGGTAGAGAGCCGCCTCAACAAGCTCGTTGACCTGACGATCGCCTCGGAGATCCCGCTCGTTTACTGACACCCCGCCCAGGGGGGCCCGGGGGGCGCGGCGGTAGAGCGCCCCCCCGGAAGCCCGTTGTCCGTTCGTTGTCCGTTCGTAGTCCGTCCGTAGTCCAGCCAGGACGAACGCCGCCCCGACGCTCGGGACCGGCTTTACGGGGGGCTGAGCGCCCCCCGAGCCCCCGCTAGCGTCAGCGCCGGATCAGCAAGGCGGGATCGCCGAACAGGTGATAGATGCTGACGAGCTCCGGCATCGGCCCGGCTTCGGCGTAGGCCTTCTGCGCCGCGAGCACGGCGTCGCCGAGCCGCTCGTGGCCACCGCGCGTGAGTTCGGACATCAGCGCCCGGTGCAGCACGTGGGCCGGCCCGTCGAGCGACAGCCCCGAGGGCGAGAAGGCCGCGATCGCACCGCGCCCGTCGGCCTTCACGAGCGCCTCGCCGAGCGCGTCGTAGCTGGGCGCGACGAAGTAGCCGTTCAGGCAGTTCATCGTCACGAGCAGCGGCTGCCGCGACTGAGCCTGGAGCGACGGCACGTCCCAGGAGTTGAGCACGTTCTCCGATGCCCAGACGGCGGCGCCGCCATGGCCGACGTAGCCCAGCAGCGACAGCCCGGAGTTGAGGGCTTCGAGGATCGTGGGTCGCGTCTCGGCGCCCAGCTGGCTCAAGTGCGCGATCTGGACCTCGCGTCCGGCCAGGAAGCTCTCCGCGACGTCGCGGATGTCGGCCTCGAAGTCGCCCGCGACATCCGGGTTGTCGGCCACCAGCAGCGCGCGGCCGGAGAGATCCTGGCCCGAGTCCTCCCAGGCCAGGAGCTTCGCGATCAGCTGCTCGGCTTCCTCGGGGGTGCGCGCCGGGAGCCGGCCGATCGCCAGGTCGGGCAGCGCGTCCTCGCCGTTCACCGCGGCGAGCGCGGGGTCGGACGCCGTCACCAGGTACGAGGTGCCCACCCAGAGCGCGGGCAGCGGCGACGCGAGCGCCGTTCCGGTGAAGTTGCGCGGGTCGTAGGTCGCGTCCCCCAGCAGCAGCACGTAGCGCGGCGAGGGCCGCGACCAGGAGTGGAACGCGTAGCGCAGGAACTCGCGGATCGCCTCGGCCGACGGCTGCCCGCCGCCGAAGGTCGAGGCGATCTCCTCGAACGCGACCGCGCGCGCGCGCAGGCCCTGGGCCTGGCGCCGCTCCAGCAGCGGCGCCGCCGCCGCCAGGAAGGCGCGCGGCGTCACCAGCAGGTAGTCGGCCTGGTTCGCGGCGTCGCGCAGCGTGGAGGCGGCGGGGAGGACGACACGCGGTGCGCGCAGGCCCTCGCCCGAGGCCACGAGGTAGCGGCGCAGCGCCTCCGCCTGGAAGCGCAGCGCGCCACCGGTGTTCAGCTGGCCCGTGAGCCACGCCACCCGCCCGGAGGCGGCGTCGGTCACGTCGAGCACGACCGCGGGGCCCGCCACGTTTGCGATCTCGACCGTGCCGGCCTGGGGCCAGGCGCCGTCGAAGACGCCCTGGCGCAGCCGAGGCGCTTGCGGGTAGTCGAGCGAGAAGCGATCGAGGAAGACCATCGAGCTCACCCCTGTGTCGCCGACGTTGGCGACGCCGAGCTCGTTTTGTCCCTCCCGCAGCAGCGAGGCCGGGACCGAGAAGCTCGCGCGGTGCGCGCGCTTGCCGTCGAACCAGGCCTCACCCACGTCGATGCCGTTGACCGACACGCGCAGGTGGTGGTCCTCGCTCGTCTCGATCGAGTCGGTCGAGCCCTGCAGGTACACGGCCAGCTCCGCGCCCAGCGGCGACAGGCTGTCCACTCCGGCGAGGCTGAACGGCTTCACCCTCACCGCGCCGCCGGGCAGGCTCTCCCACAGCCAGGGGTCCGGAGCTTCGAGAAGCCCGGGCTGGTAGAAGCGGTTCGTCTCGAAGCTCGCGCGCGTGCGCGAGGCCGAGCCGAGTGTCGTCCCCTGCGGGGCCGCGGCGCGGTCATCCATCGCGGCTCCGCCCGTGGACTGCACCAGCTGGTACGCGATCTCGCCGGAGAACGACGTGGATCCGGCGGGCGCGTCGGCGTGGAAGTAGAGCACCGACCCGCGGCCGAAGCTCGCTCCCGCAGGCTCGACGCGGAAGGGCACGCTCGCGCCCTGCCGCTTCAGCGTCAGCTCCGACACCGGACGCGAGGCCCCGCCGTTCGGGAACAGCGTCTCGAACGCGACCGCGTGCACGCCCTCGGCGCCGGCGTGCAGCTCCGCCAGCACCGCACCCGAAGCCGGCGACGGCCGCGGCCGGCGACGGCCGCGGGTGCCGAGGCCCGCTTCCTCCGGATCGCGGCCCGAGAAGTCGAGCCTGAAGCGGAGCTTGCTCGCGAGCACCAGCCGGCCGCGCCGCACGTCGTAGCGCAGCGGCGTGAGCTCGACGACCACGCTCTTCTGCTCACCCTGGAACACCGTCCCGGCGAGCGTTGCCACGTCGCGCGGCACGAGCCCGCTCGACTGGCGCGTGGCGCGCACCGCCTGGCGCCGCGCGCGAACCGTGCCGTCGCGGCCGATCTCCATCTCGGCCGTGCCGACGGACGCCGGGCGCAGCCCGGCGAACGCCTGCTGCTCGAGCGCGCTCACCGCGGCGAGGCGCGCCTTGCGGCCCACGACCGCCTCCACGAGCGCCCGCCGAAGCGGCAGGGCCGGCGCTTTCGGGTCGGACGGTGAATCGAACCCGGGCACGAACACGCGCACGTCGCCGTCGGCCTCGTGCACGGCGTAGAAGCCTCCCGTCCGCAGCTCGAAGACCGCGGAGCGCGGGTCGCGGCCGACGGCCTCGAGTGACGTTGCCTCGGGGCTCCCGTGCTTCGTGCAGTCGAGACCGGAAGCGGACGCGTCCGGGGCGCTCGCGGCGTACTCGGTGAGCACCCAGGCCGGACATTCGTTCTTCGCCTGCCGGCCGCTCGATCGGCGCTTGCGAGTGCCGCTCGGGTCGGGGGCCGGCGCGGACGCGGCCGCTGCCAGAGGCGCCGCCGAGACCGGCCCGTGGAAGGTGGACTTCGAGCGCGTGTCCACGTCCTCGAGGCGATAGTAGTAGCGCTGGCCGTTCACCAGGCCGCTGTCGCGCCAGCTGTAGCTCTTCCCGAGCGGGGACGAGCCCATCCCCGGGATCAGCGACGCGGTCAGGCGCGTCCACGGCCCGTCGGCCGTGGCCCCCCGGTACAGGTGGAAGCCCTGGTTGTCGAGCTCGGACCCGGTCCTCCAGGAGAGCTCGACGGCCCCGTCCGCACCGATGGCCTCGAACGACTGGAGCTTGACCGCGGTCGTGACCGTGACGGGCGGGTAGGTCGCGATCGCGAAGCTCTCGGTGTTCTGGTTGGCGCCGTTCGTCTCGACGTTGGTGGACGGCAGCACGGGCGTCGTGACGGTCCACACTCCCGAACGCCAGGACCAGGCGCGCAGGTCGTCGGCCTGGTCCTTGATCACCAGGTGGACGACGTTGCTCGGGTCGCGCTCGAGCTGGACCCAGTGCGCCTGGTAGAGCGGGGTCAGCGTCTGCTCGATGGTCCAGTTGACCCCTCCGTCGCCGGAGACCTTGAACTTGATGCCCGCGTTGTCGCTGTACACGAGCAGCACGCTGTTCGCGCCGGTGCCGAGGTCCCAGACGACGTCGAACGGCCGGTTCTGGTCGGCGTTGCCGTAGGCGAACGCCGTGTGTGTCAGGAAGCTCGAGAAAGCGCGCGTGTTCCCGTCGTAGCGGATGGTGTGGATCCGCTCGTTGATGTCCTCGATCGCGAGGATCATGTCGTCGCCGTTCGAGGCCGCCTTCTGCCGGATCCAGCGCAGCGTCTGGCCGCCGCCCAGGTCCTGGACCATCGCGTTCGTGCCCCAGCCGCTGCCGGGGTTCCAGATCCGTCGCCAGAGCTGCGTCTGCGTGCCCCAGACCGCGACGGCCTCGCCCGCGTTCGCCCCGCCGAGCACGAAGTCGATGTCGATGCCGTCGGTCGTGTGCGGGTTCTGCGGCGTGACGCCGTCGGGGCCGGTGACCGGGAAGCTCAGGGTCTGCTTCGAGCCGAAGGTGTTGGTGGCGCCGTTCCAGATCGCGGCGTGGATCACCGCGCTGTCCCCCGTGGCGCCGTCGGTGCCGGAGCCGATGAAGGCGATCTGGTCCGTGCCCGGACGCGGCTCGAGGCGCACCCAGCGGAACGTGTTGCTGCTGTCCTGGCCTTGATTCGGCATGGCGCCGTTGAAGGCGGGCGAGAAAGCCAGGTTGCCGCTCCAGGCGCTGCCGTTGTAGGACCAGACGAACACCGTCTCGTCGGTGTTGGCGCCCGACATCACGAGCAGCTCGCCGCTCAGCTGCTCGTAGGCCGCGTCGAAGTGACGCCCCGGATTGGGCGTCGGGAGCGTGGAGCTGAACTGCTGCGCGTCGCTGTAGGGAACCCCGAGGCCGTTGTCCCAGTTGGTTCCGTCGAACAGCGAGACCTGCAGCTTTGCCCCGCCCGCGGCGCCGTCGTTCTCCGAGAAAACGGCGGCTCGGCGCGTGCCGTTCGGGTGCGTGCGGGCGACCTTGGAGAACAGCGCCGCGCCCGAGGCGAACGGACCGGGCGAGGCGGTCAAGGCCGGCCCCGTCCAGGTGCCGCCCTGCAGCGTCGTGTAGCGCAGCACGCGCGGCGGGCCGGCGGCGGTGTCGCTCAGCACGATCAGTGGCGGCGCCGACGACGACGGCAGCTCGTCCGCGCCGATGTCCCACAGGCCCGAGCGCGTCTGTGCGTCGACGTCGCCGAAGACCACGCCCGACAGGGTCGCGCCACGGTTCCAGGCCACGCTGCCGGCGAGAAGGTGCAGGTTCTCGGCGCTGGCCGTGGTGCTGACGAAGCTGAGGCTCGCCTCGCTGGCGGCCGAGATGCCGCTCTGCCGCGGGTTGGGTCCGATGTCCGGCCGCCAGTTGACGACGGGCGGCCAGGCCGGCAACGTGTCGCCGGTGATGTTGTTCCCGCTCGCGACGTTCCACCAGTCGCAGGTCGTCGCATTGGTGCACAGCGCCGTCCCGTTCCAGGTCACATCCGGCGCCTGGGCGTCGTCTACCAGGATGTTGTTGCGCAGGACGACGTAGGGGTTCGGGGTCTCGGCGGTGCTGATCTCGGTGTTGGGCTGCGCCGTGGCGCCGTTGTTGCGGTAGAAGGTGTTGTTGAAGATGTTCACCCGGCTGCCGGT
>CAZMRX010000082.1:15166-16704 GCA_964568755.1 uncultured Acidobacteriota bacterium
AACTGGCGCGACATCACGTAGGCCTTGGTCGCACCGGTGGCGCCGATGAACGGCGTCGCGAGCCGCAGCTGCGTCTCGCTGTCGACGCCGCGCACCATGTAGTCGGTGCCGTCGATCGTGATGCGGTCGCCGCGGCCGCGGTTGGCGCTCTGCCAGCCGGCGCCGGGGCAGCTGACGACCGTCTGGCCGTTGGTGGCCGTGCAGGTGCCGCTTCCCACGCTGTAGGGCGCGGTGTTCCCGATCGAGCGCAGGTAGCAGGTGCCGGGCCCGCCGGCGCACGGGTTGAGCGCGGGGCAGGCCGTGGCGGCGACCGCGAAGGGGCCCGCGGTGTCGACGGCCGAAAGATAGAAGGTGCCAGGCGAGCTCTGGTTGTTGTACCCGGTCGTGATCCAGTCGTTGGAACGGGCCATGAACGAGATCCGGACCTCGTCGAGCTGCCCGTCGAGGAAGTCCTGGTTCGAGTCGGTGCCGAGCCGCGTGTAGTGGGGAATCGCGGCGTCGATGCAGTTGGCGGCCGGCGTGTCGGTCGCGACCTGGACCCCGTTGACCAACAGGCGCCGCGCACCGAGGTTGTTGGTGACGCCCGCGACGTGGTACCAGGTGCCGGTCAGGATGTTGGCCGGGGCTCCTCTCGGGTCCGAGAGCCCGCCGGGATTGCACGCGGCTCCGAAGTCGCTCTCGAGCGAGAACACCTCGTTGGCGCCGTTCTGCAGCTTGTAGAGGCCGAGCCAGTCTCCACAGGGCGCCACGGTGCAGAAGCCGACGTTCGGGTCCGGGTCGCCGTCGAAGTTCAGGCACTCGCGGCCCTTGACCACGAGCCCGACGTACTGCCCGGGGACGATCGTCCGGAAGTTCACCCAGGCTTCGAAGGTGAAGCTGGTCCCGGTCGGGAAGGTTCCATCGGACACGTTGAGATAAGCGGGCGTGAGCCCCGTGGCGCCGCCCCCGAGGTCGATCGCCTGGCCGACCCGGCCGGCGACGGCCTTGGTGAAGGTGCCGTTGCTCACAGCCGAGAACGCGTTCACGGTCGAGTCGGCGTGATCACCCGTCTCGTTGAGGTGGAGCACCTCGCGGTAGCCGGAGTTCCAGACGCCGGCCTTGTTCTGCTGCGAGCAGGTGACCGTCGCATCGCCGTAGTAGAAGCCGATCGTCGAGTTGCCGCCCGACCCGCTGTAGCGCAGCGTCGGCACCCGAACCCAGGCGACGAGCGTCCCAGCGACGGGGTCGTAGCTCTCGATCTCGTGGTCGAGGCGGCAGGGCGAAGCCGCAGGGGCGCAGGTTGTCGCGTCCTCTCCGCGAAAGAGGATGTCGTGGCCCACGCTGCTCGTGATCGAGCCACCGTTGGCCGTGCTGCGGAGGTTTGGGTCCGCCGTGAAGCTGATCAGGACGGGAAAATCAACGTGATTGGCCGTTCCGGGCACCCTCGTGCGATCGATCGTGATGAGCTTTCTTCGCGCGAAAGCCGCCTGCGACGCTGCGGGCACGAGAACGGACACGAGGGCGATGAGGCCGAGAAGACGGACCGTGCGAGTTGTCAG
>CAZMRX010000083.1:0-16555 GCA_964568755.1 uncultured Acidobacteriota bacterium
CGCGCGAGGCCGCTCTCGCCGCCGCGCTCGCCGAGCTTCAGGGCCACGCTGATCCCGACATGGTCGCGTTCCTGCTGCTGCGGACGGCCCGCAGCTTCTTCCCGCGCGTGGTGCTGTTCCTCGTGCGCGACGAGCGGCTGCGGGGCCTGGCGGGCCTGGGTCCGGTCTCGAACGGCGCCAGCCTGGACCTGCTCGCGCGCGAGCTGCAGGTGCCGCTCGGGCCCGCGTCGCCGTTCGCCGAGGCGGTCGCCTTCGGACGCGCGTGGTCGGGGCCGCTGCCGGCCGATGGCCCGATGCGCGCGATGGTCGACCGCATGGGCAGCCTCGGGGCCGTCAGCGCGGCCGTGCTGCCGGTGCGCGCGCAGCACGAGACGATCGCGGTGGTCTACGGCGACGCGCCCGGCGGCGGAGCGCTGCCCGAGCTCGCCCCGCTCGTCGACTTCACCGAGCAGGCCGGTCGCGCCCTCGACCAGGCGCTCGCCCTTCGCCGCGCCCCGACCGAGCTCGCCTGCTAAGATCGCCGCCGCGATGCTGAGCGTGCTGCGCGGCGGCCGGAGCCTGGTCTCGGTCCTGCTCGTCGGCCTCTACTTCCTGGTGATGAGCCCGGTGCTGCGGCTGCTGGTGATTCCGTGCGTGTTCCTGTTCCCGGGCCAGCGCTTCCGCATGGTCAGCCTGTTCATGAAGGCGATGAGCGCCGGCATCTTCGCCTGCCTCCGCGTCGGCGGCGCCCACGCGCGGCGAGTGGGACGCATCCCCACGGCCCAGCCCGTGCTGATCGTCGCCAACCACCAGTCGCTGACCGACATCTGCCAGATGACCCTGATGTCGACGCCGAGAGTCCCAGCCTTCGTCACGCGACGACGCTACGAGCGCTACATCCCGCTGGTGTCGGCCTGCATCCGCATGCTGGGCTGCCCGATCGTGGACCCGAAGAGCGACCCCGAGGGATCGGTCGAGGCGATCCGGCGCGGTGCGCGCGAGCTGCCCCACGGCATCATCATCTTCCCGGAGGGACACCGGAGCCGCGACGGCGAGATCCTGAAGTTCCGCTCGGCGGGGATGCTGAGCGTGCTCGAGGAGCGCCGCACTCCCGTCTACCTCGTGCTGAACGACGGCGTGTGGCGCGTGGCTCGCTTCAGCGACCTGCTGTTCCGTGTGCACCTGATCGACGCCTACTCGGAGGTGCTGGGACCGTTCGAGCCGCCGCACGACCCCGCCGCGCGGCCGGCCTTCATGCGGATGCTGCGCGACACGCTCGTGGCCCGGCTCGACGAGCGCCGCCGCGGGGCCGGGCCCGCCTGACGCCCGCCTCCGTCCAAAGCGCGGGCAGTGCTACACTTGGCCCGCAGCGTGGAGGTGCGGATGGCACGACGGCTGGTGATCGCGAGCCAGAAAGGCGGGGTCGGCAAGACGACAGTCGCGCTGAACCTGGCCGTGGCCCTCGCCGAGCGCGGCCGCAAGACGCTGCTGGCCGACCTCGACCCCCAGGGCGCCATCGGCCTGTCGCTGGCCAAGGGCGACACCGAGCTCGCCGGCCTCGCGGAGCTTTTGTCCGGAGTCGGCTCCGCCGCGGACGCCGTGGTGGCGACGCGGCTTCCCGGCCTGAGCCTGCTGCCGCGGGGAAGGCTCGACGCCACGGACGTCGAGTCGTTCGAGACGGCTGTGGCGCGGCCGGGCGCGCTCGAGGACGCTCTCACCGCCTGCGAGCGCGGCTTCGACGTCGTGATCGTGGACACGCCCTCGGGACTCGGCCGGGTCACGACCGCCGCGCTCGCCTCCTCGGGCTTCGCGCTGCTCGCATTCCAGACCGAGAACCTCGCGCTGCGATCGGTGGGCCAGGCGCTCGCGGTCGTCGAGCACGTCCAGGCCACCAGCAACCCGCGACTGCGGCTGATCGGCATCCTGCCCACGCTCGTCGAGCGGGAGCGGGCCGGCAGCCAGGGCGTGCTGAGCGAGATCTGGAACGGATTCCCCGACGCGCTGGAGACCGTGGTGCCGCGCAGCGAGGCCTTCGCCCGCGCGAGCGCGCTCGGCATCCCGGTCGGCTTCCTGGGCGGCGACGCGGGGGGGCCCGAGGCGCGTCGCTTCGGCCTGCTGGCCGACGAGATCGAGGGGCGGATGAGCCGCCTCGAGGGCACGGAGAAGGTGCATGAAGCTCAACCCGCCCGCCAGCTCCTCTGACCTGGAGACGGCGCGTCAGATCGCCCGGCGGCTCCACCAGAGCCGCCGCCGGGAGGATCGCGGCGCGGCCTGGTCCCCGGATGAGGAGCCGGCGCGGCCGCGCCTGACGCCCCCGCCGCTACCGCCGCGGCCCGCTCCCCCCGCCGAGTGGTCGGCCCCGCCCGCCCGGGTCGAGCCCGCGGTCGCAAGGCCCGCGCCTGCGCCCGAGCCGTTGCGCGAACCACCGCCGGCCCCCGTTCCACACCCCACCGCGCCACCGCCACCGGAAATCGAGGCGGAGTCCGAGCTTCCCGACGTCGCCGTCGAGAGCGACTCCGCCGATCCGTCGTTCGATCTGCCGGAGGCGCCGCCCTTCGAGCGTCCGGCCTGGCGCGAGCCGGAGCCGGAGGCGGCATCCGAGCCGTCACCGGAGCCCGAGCCCGCTCCGCTCGACGACCTGCCGGAGCCGCCGTTCGAGCCCGAGCAGGCGGACGGCGACGTCGACATCGATGTCGACGAGCCGGCACTGTCGCCCGAGGAGATGATCGGCGGCGCGGCCGAGGCCGACTCCTCTCCCCTGGACGAGCTCACCGACTCCGAGCCCTCGCCCTTCGACGACGCGCTGCTCGACGCCCCGGCGGCGGCCGAAGAGCCCGCGGCACCCTCGTGGGACGACATCGTCGAGGTCTGCCGGGACCTGGCCCAGGCCAAGGGCGCGATGCTGGTCGATCCGGCCGGGCAGGTGTTCGCAGCGCGCGGAGACTGGCCGGCGCCGGGTCCCGACGCGATCGCGACCAAGCTCGTCTCGATGATGGCGAAGACCCTGAAGGACGCCCCCACGCGCTCGATCTCGGCGCCGCTCATGGGCATGCACCTCACGGCCTGGCGCGTCCAGAGCAGCGAAGGCCTGGTGACGGCCGCCTTCATCGGCGCGGCGCCCGTGCGGGCAGAAGCGCGCCCTGCGATCGACGCGGAGATCCTTTCGGGGGTCGGCTCCTAGGCCCTACGGCCTGACCGGTCGGTTCTCGCGAGCCGAGCGCTGCAGTGCCGCGAGCGCCGCGACGTTGGCGCGGCTGTCGGCCAGGCCGACGCGCGGCGGTCGCCCCGTGCGGACGGCCTCCGCGAGGTCTTCGATCTCGAGCAGGAAGCGGTCCTCGCCGGGAACCGAGATCGCCTCCGCGCGATCGTCGCGCGTCACGAGCAGCGGGTAATCCTGCTCCGGGCGCCAGGGGTGCCGCACGCGGATGGCGCCGCCGGTCCCCGCGAGCTCCATCTCCGCCCGGACCGGCGAGCGGAAGCCCGCGTCGAACTGGAACAGCACGTCGCCGGGGAACACGGCCTGGCCGGCGAAGGTCTCGTCGATCCCGGTGGGACCGAGCACCTGCGACCCGAAGACCTCGAGCGGCTCGCGTCCCACCAGGAAGCGCGCGAAGCTCACGGGATAGCAGCCGATGTCCCACAGGCAGCCGCCGCCCCACTCGGGCCGCAGCCTGACGTCGTTCGGGCGCGTGAGCGGGAAGCTGAAGCTGCCGCGCAGGTAGCGCAGCGTGCCGATGGCGCCCGAGTCCAGCAGCTCCTTGACCTTGAGCGTCTGCGGGTGGTGCCGGTACATGAAGGCCTCGGCCAGCACGACACCCGCCTCGCGGCACGCGGCCGCCATCGCGTCGACCTCCTCGACCGTGAGCGCCAGCGGCTTCTCGCACAGCACGTGCTTGCCCGCGCGGGCGGCCTTGATCGTCCACTCGGCGTGCAGGTGGTTGGGCAGCGGAATGTAGACGACGTCGATCTCGGGGTCCGCCAGCAGCGCCTCGTAGGAGCCGTGCACGCGCCCGATTTCCCACTCGCGGGCGTAGGCCTCGCCGCGCGCGAGCTCCCGGCTCGCCACGGCCAGCAGCCGGTTGCCCGGCGAGACCCGCAGCGGCGGGATCAGCATGCGGTTGATGCGGGCGGTTCCCAGGATCCCCCAGCGCAGCGGCGTCATATCCCCCCCACGAAGTGCGTGCCCGCGCGCCCCTCGATCGCCTGCGGCAAGCTCTCCGGGTTCGTGATCAGGGCGCGCCTTCCGCCCGCGCGCAGGAAGCGCACCACGGCTTCGATCTTGGGCCCCATGCTGCCCGGCGGGAAGTGGCCTTCCGCCTGCAGCGTCTCGATCTCCTCGAGCGTCACCGCGCCGAGCGGCCGCTCGTCCGGGCTCCCGAAGCTCGCGCACACCTGGGGCACCGCGGTCAGGATCACGAGCAGCGCGGCGCCCACGTCGGTCGCGAGCACGCTCGAGGTCAGGTCCTTGTCGATCACGGCCTCGAGGCCCGCGAACTGCCCGTCGGCCTGGCGCTTGACCGGGATCCCGCCGCCGCCGCACGCGATCACGATGTGGCCCTGGCGCACCGCGTCGCGGATCATGTGGCGCTGCACCACGCGCTGCGGCGAGGGCGAGGGCACGAGCCGCCGCCAGCCGCGCCCGGCGTCCTCCTTGACCTTCCAGCCGAGCGAGTCGCGGCGCTTCTCGGCCTCCTCGCGCGAGAGGAACGGCCCGATCGGCTTCGACGGCTCCTGGAAGGCCGGGTCGGCCTCGTCCACCACCACCTGCGTCACCACCGTGACGACGTAGCGCTTGCTCTGGCGCTTCCGCAGCTCGTTGAGCAGCGCCTGCTGCAGGATGTAGCCGAGGCTGCCCTCCGTCATCGCCACCAGCACGTCGAGCGGCAGCGCCGGCACGCCGCTGCCAGCCGCCTCCTGCTGCAGCAGCAGGCTCCCCACCTGCGGGCCGTTGCCGTGGGTGATGCACACGTAGTAGTCGCGCTCGACGAGCGTCATCAGCAGGGCCGCGATGCGGGCGGCGTTGCGCTCGTGGTCGTCGATCGTGCCCGCCTCGCCCGGCTGCATGAACGCGTGGCCGCCCATGGCCACGAGCACGATCGGGTGCGGGTCGCTCATCCCGGGAGTCTACTGCGGCCGGAACATCTCCAGGATCTCGTGCTTCGGGCGGGCCTGGGCGCGCCCTTCCTCCTGGCGCGCACGCGCCTCGGCCTCGTAGGTCGGGGGCGGTTCGGGGTTGCGGTAGAGGACGCCCGTGTAGAGCTTCGTCCCGTACTCCGCGGCCAGCGCCATCGCACCCATGCGGTCCGCCGGGTCGTGGCCGAGGGCGGCGAGCGGCTGCATCACGCCCTTGTGGGCCTTCAGCTGCTGGCTCTCCTGCCCGTAGGTCACGCACGGCGACTGCACGTTCACGAAGGCGAAGCCGGGGTAGCGGATCGCCTCCTCGATCACCGCGGCGAGACCCGACATGTCCGCGGGGGTGCCCTGCGCGACGAAGCTCGCGCCGTAGCCGAGCACGTACAGCAGCGGGTTCACGGGGTCCTCGAGGCTGCCCCACGTCGAGGACGCGGTGCGCAGGCCGCGCGGCGAGGTGGGCGAGAGCTGGCCCTTGGTGAGCCCGTAGATCTGGTTGTCCATCACGATGTAGGTGAGGTCCATGTTGCGGCGTACCGCGTGCGCCACGTGGCCGCCGCCGATCGAGAAGCCGTCGCCGTCGCCGCCCGCCACCAGCACCAGCAGCTCGGGCCGTGCGAGCTTGATGCCCTGCGCGATCGGCAGCGCGCGGCCGTGCACGCTGTTGAAGCCGTAGGCGGTGGTGTAGCCCGGGATGCGGCTCGAGCAGCCGATCCCGGAGACGAATGCGATCTCGTGCGGGGGCCGCCCGACGGCCGCGAGCGCGCGGTAGATCGCCTGGACCACGCCGAAGTCGCCGCAGGCCGGGCACCAGATCGGCTTCAGGTCGCTCTTGTAGTCCCGGGCCTGGTACGGCTCGATGGACGCCACGCTCGTGCTCGTCATCTGTCGCTCCCTATCCCGCCGGTTCCGTCTCTGCCACGCGCCGGCCCTGCAGCGCGAGCACCTGCTTGCGCAGCCGCTCGACGATCGCCGCGGGCAGGATCGGCACCGAGCCGCTCCGCGCCAGCGGCTCCATGCCCCGCGGCACGTCCACGAACATCCGCAGCACGCGGTAGAGCTGCCCCTGGTGCGACTGCTCCACCACCAGGCCGCTCACCACGCCCCGGAAGAAGTCGGCGTAGATCTCCTCGGCCACCGGGTAGAGCAGCTTGGGCACCAGCAGCTTCACGTCGATGCCCTCCGCGCGCGCGATCCGCGCGGCCTCCCGCGCCGCGCCCGCCACGCTGCCCCAGGCGACGAGCGCGAGCGGGGCCTGCGGGTTGCCCTCGACCAGGAACAGGTCGCGCCGCTGCTTCAGCGGATCGAGCTTGCGCAGCCGCTTCTCGTTCATGCGCGAGTGGACCTCGCCGCTCGCGGTCGGGGCGCCCTTCTCGTTGTGCTCGATCCCGGAGGCCAGGTAGTTACCGCCCGGCATGCCGGGGTGGCTGATCGGGCTGATGCCCGACTCGGTGGTCTTGAAGCGCTGGTAGCCGTCGAGCTCGGCCGCGCTCGGCTGCCGCCGCTCCACGACCTGGAACGCGCTCGTGTCGATCCGGTCCACGGTCTCCTTGCGCTGCGCGATCTCCTGGTCGGAGAGCAGGATCACCGGCGTCTGGTAGCCCTCGGCGATGTTGAAGGCCTCGACCGTGATGCCGAATGTGTCGGCCACGGAGATCGGCGCGAGCACCGGCCGCACGGCGTCGCCGTGGGCCGAGAAGCAGGCCTGCAGCAGGTCCGACTGCTCGCTCTTGGTGGGGATCCCGGTCGAGGGGCCGCCGCGCTGGACGTTGACGCAGACGAGCGGCAGCTCGGCGATCGTGGCGAGCCCGAGCATCTCGGTCTTGAGCGACATGCCCGGGCCCGAGGTCGCCGTGAGCGCCTTCTTGCCGGCGAACGACGCGCCCACCACCGCCCCGATCCCGGCGATCTCGTCCTCGGCCTGCAGCATCGTCCCGCCGTACTTCCAGACCTCGCGCCCGAAGAACTGCATGATCTCGGAGGAGGGTGTGATCGGGTAGCCGCCGAAGAACTCGCAGCCCGCGAAGATCGCGGCGGCCGCGCACATCTCGTTGCCGTCGACGACCAGCTTGCCCTCGGTCATCGCCGCGGCGGTCGCGAGCGTGCGCGGCTCGCGCAGCGGGTGCTCGGCCGCGTACTTCACGCCCGAGCTGAAGGCGTCCTCGTTTCCCTTCACCACCTCGGCGCTCTTCTTGCCGAAGCGCTTGCGGATCCCCTTGAGGAACGCCTCCTGGTTCATTCCCAGCCAGCCGGCCAGCAGCCCCAGCACCACCGAGTTCTTCGCCTTTTCGGTGCCGGCGGTGGCCTTGGCCATCTGCGCGATCGGGACGGCGATCGCCTCCTTCGGGACGACGCCGGGCAGCGGCAGCTTGTCGGGAGACACGCCGGTCGCGGCGTCGTAGATCACCGTGGTGTGGCCGTCGACCTGGAGCTCCGCGCCGAACTTCAGGAAGTCCTCCCAGTTGAGCGCCACCGCGAGGTCGAGCGTCCCGCCCGAGCTGAGCGCCGGCTCGGTCGACAGGCGCACGCGGCACGAGGACTCGCCGCCCCGGATCTGGGGGCCAAAGCTCTTGGTGAGAAGGGCGCTGTAGCCCTCGATCGCCGCCGCGGTGATGATCGCCTCCCCCGCGGAGACGATCCCGTCTCCGCCGGAGCCCGCCATGCCCATCACCAGGTCACTGCTCATGCGCTTCATCTCCCCGTAACGACGGTTGGCTGAGTCTTACACAGCAACCCCGGTGCCATGAATCGACGTCGTGCCGCCGGGTCGGCCTCAGGGCGACGATCCCCGGCGATCTCGCTCATTTGTGCGCACTTGGGCCATTCGCAACGATTGACGGCTGAGCTGCCGCGTCGCTCGAGCGCACGGTCTTCGCCGCCCAGGGGTCAGCGACGCTTTTTTGCGCGGTGTGTGGGTTCTGCGCTCCAGGGGTCCTCCGGCCACGGATGCCTCGGATACCGCCCCCGAAGCTCCTTCCGGACCTCAGGATAGGTCCGCTCCCAGAAGCCGCGTAGGTCGCGGGTCGTCTGCACGGGCCGGCCGTTCGGGGCCAGCAGCTCGAACACGACGGGCTCGCGACGCGGGCCGACGCGCGGAGTCTCGGCCAGACCGAACAGCTCCTGCAGCTTCGCCGCGGCGGACACGGAGCCGTCCTCGCGATAGTCGAGTGCCGTGGTCCGGCCGCTCGGCAGCGCGAGGCGCTCCGGCGCGAGCGTCTCGAGGCGGCGGCGGATCGCCGGATCCAGCCAGCTCGCAGGCGCCTCGAGCGCGGGCAGGCTCGTCCGCCCGCGGCAGGCGGCGATCACCGCCGCGTGAAGATCCGCCTCGAGGCCCGCGAGCCGCAGGCGGCGCCGAAGCCGCTCCCCCGCTTCCCCGAGGCCACGCCGCTCCACGGCTTCGGCGAGAAGGCCGGCGGCGACCTCCGGGTCGGCGGGCACCGGCCGCTCGCCGAGGACCAGGCGGTCGTAGCTGTCGCGCGCCACGGCCCGCACCGAGCCCGAGGCCTCGTCGAAGCGGTGGACGAGATCGGTCCGCACGTCCGCGAGCCACGCGCGCTCGGCGCGGCTCGCAACCCGGACGAGCGGCTCGGCGGCCGCCCCCGCGACCCCTCCTGTCACCTCGAGCGCGAGCACGAGCTCGCCCTCGCGCACGCCGCTCTCGCGCCCCAGCAGCGCGCCCGTGCCGGAGCTCAGCACCAGGCGCTGCGAGCCGGGCTCGCGCCGGCGCGCCACACGGTCCGGAAAGCCCGCGACCAGCGCGCGCAACAAGCGCTCGTCGCCGCCGCGCGAGGCCGCCTCCGCGGGCACGAGCGACTCGAGCTCGCGCGCGGCGGAGCGCACGCCCTGCGGCGCCTCGCGGATCCGGTCCACCGCCGACAGCACGTCGGAATCCGTCGTCGGCGTGTCGCCTCTCACGGCCGGCCGCCAGCCCTCGGCGAGGACCGCGCACGCCGCGGCGGCGCGCGGCCCGCCGCCCGCCGCCAGCAGCACGCGCGCGAGCCGTGGGTGGACGGGCTGCCGGTGCATCGCCGCACCGTCGGGAGTCAGGCGGCCCTGCTGGCACGCGCCGAGCCGCTCGAGCAGCGCGATCGCGGCTTCGAGGGCCTCGGCCGGGGGCGCCTCGAACCACTCGAACGAGCGTGGGTCCCCGCCCCAGGCCAGCACGTCGAGCACCGGAGAGGCGAGGTCCACCCGCTCGATCTCCGGCTCGCGCCGCGGGCGCAGGACGTCGCGCTCGTCCCAGAGCCGCAGCACGCGGCCCGGCCCGGTCCGCCCCGCGCGCCCCGCGCGCTGCTCCGCGGAGTCCCGGGGGATGCGCTCCAGCTCGAGCCGGTCGAGGCCGCGCGACGCGTCGTAGCGCAGCACCTTGTGCTGCCCCGTGTCGATCACGTCGGTCACGCCCTCGACCGTCAGCGACGTCTCCGCCACGTTCGTCGCCAGGATCACCTTGCGCTCGGCCGAGGGCCCGAGCGCCTCGTCCTGCTCTTCGCCCGTCAGGCTCCCGTGCAGCGGAAGCACCCGCGCACCGGCCACGCCGCCCAGCTCGCCCTGCGCCCGGCGGATCTCGGGCGCGCCCGGCAGGAAGCAGAGCACGTGCCCGCCCGGTCGCGCCAGTGCCTCCCGGACGGCGTCGGCCAGCGAGGTGCGCGCCTCGTGGCGCACCTCGATCGGGTGCGGCCGCCCCGTGACCTCGATCACCGGACAGTCGTCCAGAAAGCGCGCGACCGGCCCCGCGTCGAGTGTCGCCGACATCACCAGAAGCCGCAGCTCCGGGCGCGCGCGCCAGGCCTGCCGCGCGAAGGCGAGCGCCAGGTCGGCGTGCAGGCTGCGTTCGTGGAACTCGTCGAGCACGATCGTGCGAAAGGTCTCGAGCAGCGGGTCCGACTGCAGCCGGCGCGTCAGGACGCCTTCCGTCGCCACCAGCAGCCGCGTGTCCCGCGAGAAGCGCTTCTCGAAGCGAACCTGGAAACCCACCTGCTCGCCGAGCGTCCACCCCTGCTCGGAGGCGATGCGCCGGGCGATCGAGCGCGCGGCCACGCGCCGCGGCTGCAGCAGGAACACGGACCCGTCCGGCGTGAGCGCCGGCGGCACGCGCGTCGTCTTGCCCGAGCCGGGCGGCGCCACGAGCACGGCCGCCCGCGAGCTGGCAAGAGCGGCCCGGACACGGGCCACGTGCGCGTCGATCGGGAGGCTCTCCGGCATGCCCGCTGATGCTACCCTGCGCCGCGGCCGTGGCCCGGACGGAACGACCCGGCGCCTGCGTCGTACACTTCTGTTGAAGGAGACGATCGTGGCGAAGTTCCTGCTGTGGCTGATCCTGCTCGTGGTGTGCTGGCCGCTCGCGCTCCTCGCGCTGGTGCTCTACCCGCTCGTCTGGCTGGTGTTGCTGCCCTTCCGGCTGGTCGGCATCGCCGTCGGCGGTGCGCTGGCCCTGGTCAAGGCGATCATCTTCCTGCCGGCGCGGGTGCTGCGCGGACCGTCCGCCGCGTGAGGCCTACGGCTTGAGCACGGCCTCGAAGAAGGCGATCGCGCGCGGGTCGCCGCTCTGCCCCAGCCAGAACATCGCCTGCTTCCGGACTTCGTAGCTCTGGTGGGTCCGGGCCACGCTCATCAGCATCGGCACGCCCTCGTGCTTCGGCAGCTGGCTGAGCGCGAAGACGGCCTTCTTCTTCACCTCGAGCTCGGGGTCGTCGTCGAGGGCGGTGCGGATCGCGTCCGGCGCGCGGCGTGAGGCCGTTTGCGCGAGCCAGAACAGCGCCTGGCCGCGCACGTGCGAATCCGGATCGCGCCGGGCGGCCTCGATGATCGCGTCCACCGCGCCGGGCGCGTGGCTCTGGCTGAGGGCGAAGATCGCGTGCTCGCGCAAGCGGCGGTCGGGGTCCTCGCGCGCCAACCGCTTCAGCACCTCGAAGCCGCGCGCGCCGCGCGCCTGCCCCATCCAGAACGCCGACTGCTTGCGAAGCTCGAGCGGCTGCGCCGGAGCCAGGAATCGCTCGAGCGCCGCGTCGGCAGCGGGGTCGGCGTGGAAGGCGATCGCCATCGTGACGGCGCTGTCCAGGCGCTTGCCGCCGTCGCTGCCTTGCTCGAGACCGACGAAGGTCTCGAGCAGCGCGACGCTCTCGGCCGGACGGACCTGCTCGAGCCAGACGAACGGGAGGCCACCGGCGTCGAGCGGGCAGTCTTCCGAGACCGCCCGGATGCGCCCCACCCTTCCGGCCTCGGCGCGCAGCAGCACGCGGACCCGGCCGCTGCCCTCGAGGCGGACGCCTTCCGCGTCGTCCACCTGGAAGGAGCCGTCTCTTCCCTCCAGCCGGCAGCCGCGGCAGCTCGGATCGTCGCGGTCGCCCGAGGACCAGCAGCAGGCGGAGTGCTCGACGCTCGTCGGGACCGACCAGCCGATCCAGAGCGGTCCCGGCTTCGACGCCTCGGCCTTCACGGCGGCCGCCAGGCCGGACGCCGCCGAGCGGGTCTCCACCCGGGCGTTCTTCACGCCTTGGGGGAGTGCGACGGCCGGCGTTACGAGCGTCAGGACGGCGGCGGCGGCGAGAGTGGCGAGGCGCATAGCGTACTCTCCTACTGATTCAGGATCTCGAGCATGAAGGCCGTAGCCTCCTTCGAGTGCATGTTGGCGAGGTGCGAGACAGCCTTCTGCTTGAGCGCGGGGTCCTTCTCCGCGCGCGCGATCTCGATCAGCGCCTTTGCGCTGCCGGAGACGAAGAGCGCGCCGAGCGCCGCCTCGCGGATGCGCCGGTCGCTGTCGGCCTTGTAGATCTCGACGATCGCGCCGGCCTTGGACGGCCCACCGAACGGCCCGAGCGCACGCATCGCCGCGAGCCTCATCTCGACGTCCTTGTCGCTCTTCGCCATCGCGACGATGCGGTCGGTGTCGCCGCCCACCGCGAGCGCCTGCAGCACGGCCTTCTTCGTCTCGATCGCGCTCTCGGCCTGGTACATCGCCCACAGCTCCTCGCGCGCGCCCATTACGCCGAGCAGCTGGATCGCCTGGCGCCGCAGCGCCGGGTCCTTCTCCGTGCGCGCCGCCTCCAGCACGCGGGCCTTCTCACCGGACACCATGAAGGCCTGCAGCACGGCCTTCTTGACGCTCGAGTCGGAGCTCGAGGCGTAGATCTCCCCGAGCGCCTGCCGGCTCTCCTTGCCGCCGAAGAGGCCGAGGCTCTGGATCGCCTTGCGCTGCAGCTCCGGCTGCGACTCGCCCCGAGCGATGCGCAGGACGATCTCGCGCGCCTTCGGCGAGGAGCTCTGGCACAGCACGAACAGGGCACGATCCTGGAGCTTGCGCGACTGGTTCCCCTGCAGGAACTTCTCGAGCAGCGGGATCGCCTGCTCGGGGTCCGAGTTCATCAGGCCGTTGAGCGCCATCAGCTTCAAGTCCTCGTCGGCGACGTTCTCGGGCCGCGTCGGCTGGCCCGCGCGCTGGCGCACCTCGAGCTCGAGCGCCCTGGCCTCCTTGAGCCACCGGCTCTGCGGGTAGGACCGCCGCAGCTCCTCGATCGCCGCGAGCGCCTGCTCGCTGCGCCCCTGCTTGCTCTCGGCGTAGGCCCGCCAATAGACGGCGGCGTCGGCGCGGCGGCCCTTCAGCTCCGTCACCGCTCGGAACTTCGCGGCGGCCTCGTCCCAGGCTCCCTCGTCGAGCGCCTCGGTGCCCTCGTCGTACAACTCGCTCTCGCGGTCTCTGGGCTCCTCGTCCCGCGCTTCGTCCCCGTCGGAGTCGGCGTCGACGAGGGGCTGGGCGTCTCCGAGGGACCAGGCGGAGGCAAAGGCCCCCGCGGGCGCGGGCGCGGGGCCGGCCGCGAGCGAGGCGAGCACGAGCACGATCTCGAGTGACATGTTCTTCCCTTTCCTACGAAGAGGACGCGGTCCGCGGGAGAAGCTCTTTCTCGCGCTCGCGAACCTGCGACCCGATGACTCGAACCCTGAACAGCAGCCCCCGGGACTCGATGCGTCGTTGCAGCTCCGCCAGGTCGCCGGGCGAGAGCGCATCCGGCCCCGCCGCGACCTCGACCAGCACCCGCTCGAGCTCCTCCAGCACGGCCGCGAGCGCCGGCTCGCCGGAGCGGACCGCGGCTTGCCGGTAGAGACGCCCGGAGGAGACGAGCTCGTCGGCGAACGCGCGCTGCGCCGTCACGTCCATCGCCTCGCCGGACGGCGCGTTCGCCAGCTCCACCAGCACCATCTGCGAGCGCTCGAGGTGCTCGCCCACCGCCACGAGCAGCACCCGCTCGCGAACCTCGGCCGAGAGCGGGAGCGGCTGGTCCGGGAATCTCCGCCCCAGCAGGAACGCCAGCACCAGCGCCGCGGCCAGTGCGGCCACCGAAGCCACCCGCGGCAGGACGCGGCGGCGCATCGGCACCACTCTCGGCCGCTCGGGAAGCTCGAGCTGCGGACGCAGCCGCTCCCAGACGCGGGCGCCGTAGTCCTCGCCCCGCTCCGGGGCCTCGGGCGCGGGCGCGAGCGACAGCGTTCGCCCCAGCGACGCGAGTCGCTCCGTGCAGACAGCACAGCCCGCCAGGTGGGCCTCCCCCGCCGCGCCGATGTCCTCGCCGTAGTGCCGCAGGGCCAGGTCGTCCTCGCTCAGGTGATTCATGAAGCCGCTCCCGTCAGGGGCAAGAGCGCCTCGCGCGCCTTGCGCACCGCCCGGCACACGCTCTGCTTCACCGCGGTCGTGTCCATCCCGAGCGCCTGCTCGATCTCCTTCACCGAGCGCCCCTCGAAGTGACGCAGCACGAAGGCGGCCCGCTCGCGCGCGCTCATCCGCTCGAGCGCGACGTCGAGATGGCGGCGCACGTCCCCGCCGAGCGCCAGGCGATCGGGCCCGGGCGACTCGGCCTCGGGCTCGGCCGCGTCCTCGCCGTCGAGGCTCCCCGTTCGGCTGTCGCGCCGCTGCCTCCGGCGCAGCACGTCGAAGGCGCAGTTGGCCGCGATGCGGTAGAGCCAGCTCCCCACCTGCGACCGATCCTCGAACCGGTCGAGGCTCCGGTAGGCCCTCAAGAAGGCCTCCTGCACCACGTCTTCGGCATCCTGCTCGTTTCCTGTCATTCGATAGGCCAGCTTGAAGAGCGCGCGGCTGTGGCGCTCGACGAGCAGGCGAAACCCTTCGCTGTCGCCGGCTCTGGCCTGCGCCACCGCCGCCGCGTCATCCATCCGAAAGATCAGACGCCCCGGGTCGTCATTGGTTGGGTGGCCTCGGAGTGCTCGCGAATATTCTGCGCCAACGCGTGAGAGAATCCCGCCCCATGAAAGAGGTCATCGCCGCCCTCCTGCTCAGCGTCGCTGTCGGCGGCGCCGTCGGCGCCGAGGCCGTCCAGGGCCTGCCCCGCAGCACCCCCGAGGCGCAGGGGATCGCCTCATCCGCCATCCTGGCGTTCGTCGACGCCGTGGAGCAGAAAGCCCTTGGGCTGCACAGCCTGATGTTGGTGCGCCACGGCCACGTCGTGGCCGAGGGCTGGTGGCGGCCCTACGAGCGCGACGACCCGCACATGCTGTTCTCGCTCAGCAAGAGCTTCGCCTCGACCGGCATCGGCCTCGCGATCGCCGAGGGACGCGTGAGCCTCGACGACCCCGTCCTCTCCATCTTCCCCGAGGACGCCCCGCCCGAGCCGAGCGGCAACCTGAAGGCGATGCGGGTGCGAGACCTGCTGGCCATGTCCACGGGCCATCACGCCGACGATCTCGCGAAGTTCTCCTTCGAGAAGCCGGCTGGGCCCCTGACACGGGCGTTCCTCGCGCTGCCCGTCGCGCACAAGCCCGGCACGCACTTCCTCTACAACACGCCCGCGAGCTACATGCTCTCGGCCATCGTCCAGAAGAAGACGGGCCAGACGCTCGTCGACTACCTGGGGCCGCGGCTGTTCGAGCCGCTCGGAATCCGCACGCCCACGTGGGACGCGAGCGCCGAGGGCGTGTCGCTCGGCGGCTTCGGCCTGAGCGCGACCACCGAGGACATCGCGCGCTTCGCCCAGCTCTACCTGCAGCGCGGCGCGTGGGAGGGCCGGCAGCTGCTTCCCGCCGAGTGGGTGGCGGCGGCGACGGCGCGCCAGACGTCGAACGGCAGCAACCCGCAGAGCGACTGGGACCAGGGCTACGGCTACCAGTTCTGGCGCTGCCGCCACGGCCTCTACCGGGGCGACGGCGCTTTCGGCCAGTACGCGATCGTCATGCCCGAGCAGGACGCGGTGCTGGCCATCACGAGCGGGACGCGGGACATGCAGGCGGTGCTGAACCTGGTCTGGGACACCCTGCTCCCGGCGCTCGGAAAGTCCACGCTGGCTGCCGACGAGAGGACGCACCAGCGCCTGAGGCAGAAGCTCGCGGGGCTGTCGCTTCCGCCTCCAGCCGGCCGTCCGAGCTCCGCAATCGCCGGCTCCGTGTCGGGCAGGATCTACGCGCTCCCGAAGAACGACGACGGCCTGGAGGCCGTGGGGCTCGAGGTCGGCGCCGCCACGACGCTGGTCGTGCGCAGCGGCGGGGAGGAGCGCCGCGTGCCGCTCGGCTACGGCGAGTGGCGGCGTGGCGCCAGCCTCGCCCTGTGGCGCCCGGGAGGCAGCCTCGCCTGGCGCGGGGTCGAGCGGAAGGTGGCCGCGAGCGGCGCGTGGTCCGGCGACGCGACCTACACCGCGCAAGTCTGCTTCTACGAGACTCCCTATTGCGACACGCTCCGTCTCCGATTCGCGGGCGACGCGGTCGTCGTCGACCAGGAGCACAACGTGTCGTTCGGCCCGACGCAGCGCCCGCAGCTCGTGGGCTTCACAGCCCCCAGCGCCGGCGCCAGCCCGGCCCGGGACCGCTTCTCGATTCCCGCAACCGACGACGGCTTGCGTGGAGCCGGACCGATCCGGCGCTACGACTGGTTCCAGGACCTGTGGCGAAAGCGCCGCTCCGAATGGGCGGGACAGGTCGAGCGGGACCGAAACGCCGTCGTGTTCCTCGGCGACTCGATCACGCAGGGCTGGGGCGGCGGACTCGGCGCTGCGTTTCCGGGCGTGAAGGTCGCCAACCGCGGCATCAGCGGGGACACCACTCGCGGCATGCTGCTGCGCTTGCAGGAAGACGTCCTCGCCCTCGACCCGGCGGCAGTCGTGCTCCTGGCCGGCACCAACGACCTGGACGAGGGCGCCACTCCCGAGGTGATCGCGGGCAACCTCGAGCTGATCCTGAGCGCGATCGGGCAGCACGACGCGCGCCTGCCGATCGTGCTGTGCCAGGTGTTCCCGAGCTCGAGCACCCAGAAGCGGCCGGCGGAGAAGATCAAGGCCTTGAACGCGCTTTACCTGGCGGCCGCGAAGAAGCACGCGCAGGTCACCTACCTGGAGACCTGGCCGCTCTTCGCCGGACCCGACGGCGACGCGACCGCCGCCCTGTTCCCCGACCTGCTCCACCCGAACGAGACCGGTTACGCCAAGTGGGCGGCGGCGCTGCGCCCGGTCTT
>CAZMRX010000084.1:0-16553 GCA_964568755.1 uncultured Acidobacteriota bacterium
GCGTCGGCCTGTTCGGCGGCGAGGGCTTCATCATGCAGCGCCTGCAGGGCGACGGGCTCGCCTTCGTCCACGCCGGCGGGATGCTGACCGAGATGCAGCTCGCCCCGGGCGAGACGCTGCGGGTCGACACCGGCTGCCTGGTCGCGCTCCAGCCCTCGGTCAGCTACGACGTGCAGTTCGTGGGCGGCGTCAAGACCGCCTTCTTCGGCGGCGAGGGCCTGTTCTTCGCGACTCTCACCGGCCCGGGCCACGTCTGGCTGCAGTCGCTGCCGCTCAGCCGCCTGGCGGACCGGATCTCGCGCGCCATCCCCGGCATCGGCCGCGGACGCAAGGGCGAAGGCTCGGTGCTCGACGCGATCGGCATCGGCAACGTGATCGACGGGGACTAGGGTCGGCTCCGGAGCCAGGTCTCGATCTGCTTCGCAGCGCCGTTGGCGGCGCCCGACCAGGTGTTGAAGCCCGTCATCCCGTCCTGGCCTGTGAGCTCGACCGACTCCCGGCCGAGCACGACGCGCACCCGGAGCTTGCGCATTCCGATCACGGCCGGCTCGCGGCCGCGCTCGAGCACCTGCACGACCGCGTCGGCCCCAGCGCGGCTCGAGACGATCTCGACGGCCTTGCGCTTCCCGAGCGCCTCCAGCAGGTCCTCGAGCGAGTCACGGACGTCCTTCTCCTTGGCCTTCTTGAACAGGACCGGCTCGAGCTTCGCCTCGCAGTAGACGCGCAGGAGGCCCGACCGGGGCGCGGCGGGTGCGGCGGGCGCGGCGGGCGCCGGCGTTGGCGCGACGCTGGCGGAGGCATCGGCTGCCGCGGCAGCAGCCGGCGGGGCGTCGGCCGGTCGAGCAGTCGCAGGCGGGGGTGCGGCGGTCGGTAACCCCGCGGCTGTCGCAGCACCGACCCGAGACCTGGGGGTAGGAGTGGGCGTGGGCGGAGGTGTGGCGGTCGGCGATACGGACGTCGGCGGAGCCGGAGTCGGCACCTCGACCGCTCCCCCCGTCAGGGAGGAAAGCAGGACCCGACCGGCCAGCACCAGCGCGACGAGCGCGCCGATGCCCCCCGCGAGAGCCCACCGCAGCCCCCCGCGCCTCCGCGGCAGCGGCGGCACGGAAGGTCCGGGCGGGACGCGGGGCGTCGCGGCGGGAGTCGCCTCCAGCTCGAGCGTCGGCAGCGGCGCCTGCGGCGTCACCCCGGCAGCGGCCGCGTCGAGCGCGTCGGCGAAGGCGCCCGCCGACGGCCAGCGCTCGTCCGGGGCCTTCGCCAGGCAACGCCGCAGCACGGCCGCCACGGGCGGCGTCGCCTCCGCCGCCGTCGGCTCGGGCACGGGCTCCTGCACGTGCTTCATCAGGATCGCCACTGGCGTCGTCCCGCCGTAGGGCACGCGCCCGGTGAGGCACTCGAAGGCCACCACCCCGAGCGCGTAGACGTCGGCCGCGCCGTCGACCCTCGAGCCCATCGCCTGCTCGGGCGCCATGTAGCTCGGCGTGCCCTGGACCATGCCGGTCGCGGTGGCGACCGAGGAGGCCTCGAGGATCTTCGCGATCCCGAAGTCGGCGAGGTACGCGCGACCCGACTCGTCGAGCAGCACGTTCGCCGGCTTCACGTCGCGGTGCACCACCCCGCGCGCGTGGGCGTAGTCGAGGGCTCCCGCCACGTCCCGCAGCAGCGCGGCGAGCTCGCGCGGCGCGAGCGGCCCGCGCTGCAGCCGCTGCGCGAGCGATCCCCCGGTCACGAGCCGCATCGCCATCCACGGGCGCCCGTCGTCGATGCCGAAGGCGTGGATCGGGACGACGTGGGGGTGCTCGAGGCGCGCGGCCACGCGCGCCTCCTGGCGGAAACGCTCCGCGAAGGCCGGGTCGTGGAGGAACTCGGGAGGCAGCACCTTGAGCGCCACCTGCCGGTCGAGCGCGGGGTCGAGCGCCCGGTAGACCGACGCCATGCCGCCTCGGCCGAGCGGGGCGACGATCCGGTACGGTCCGAAGGACGATCCGGGCTGGGGGTCCACGAGCGCTCCCTGGAAGCGGCCCGCAGGCTAGCACGGCGCGGCCCTGGCCGGACGGGGCTCAGGGCGCCGCGAGGTCCGCGAGGTCGTCCCGCACGGCGAGCAGGCACTCGCCGTGGTAGCGGTCGGCCTCGCGCTCGGCGCCCGCGCGAAACTCGCCGACCGCGCGGTTGGTCATGCCGCCCAGCCAGCGCAGGACGAAGTTCTCCGCCACGCGGGCGCGGTAGTGGCGCACCAGCCGCGTTCCCGCGGGCGCTTCGACGGCCGCCCAGCCGGCCTCCGACCCGGGCCCGTCGAACGGGTAGCTGAGCGGGCTGCCGAGCAGCGACTCCACCAGGAACGGCAGGTCCCAGTCGGGCTTCTTCTGGAAGCGCGCCACGAAGCCCTTCTCGACGGGCGTCCGCGTGAGCGCGACGTCGGCCACCAGGCCGCGAGCGGCAATGCTGAAACGCCCCATGCGGGTGGCGTAGTCGATCGTGACGCGCAGGCGCTCGGGAGCTCGCCGCAGTGCGTCGCCTTCGAGCGGCACCAGGCTGCCGCCCCGCGCGCGCAGCCGCAGCGTCCAGAGGTTGCTCTCGCCCACGAGCGTCCACCACGTGGCGCCGTCCGCATCCGCCGCCACCACGCGCGTGCGCATCGGGGTCAGGTACTTGTCGAGGAACGCGGCATAGCGCGGCGCCTGCGGGCGCAGGCCGGCGGGCACGAGTCGCACCGCCAGCTTCACGCTGGTCGCCCCGGGCGCCTCGTGCGCGAGGCTCAGCTCGTCGAGCTGGAGGAGCAGCCCGAGCTTCGCCGACGCGCGCGGAAAGGCGGCGGCGATCGCGGCGCGCGCGGCCCGCTCGTCGTTCGCCTCGGCTCCTCGCAGCAGGGCGTCGAGCGCGTCGGCCAGCTCCGCCGGCCGCAGCGCGCCCACCGCCAGCTCCTCGCGCACGCTCCACTCGAAGCGGCCCGAGGCGAGCTTGTTGAGCCTCAGCTGCCCGCGGTACTGGCCGAGCGCCTGTGGCTCGGGCGCCACCCGCCGCACGCCGAAGCGGTAAGCACCCTCCGAGCGGTAGCCCTCGAACTCGACGGCCCGGAAGCGCTCGCCCTGCTGCGGCCACGCCTCCACGTCGCCCCAGATCCACGACGGCACGAGCGCGGCGCGCGCGAGCTTGGGACGCAGGGCCTCGAACGCCGGCTCGCGCGAGGACTCCCCGAAGCGCAGCGCGAGCGCCTCGACGAGAGCGCGGGCGGCGGGCGCCCCGCCCGGCCCCGAGCCCAGCCGTTGCGCCGGCTCCCGACAGGCGGCGGCCGAGACCCCGAGCGCGAGCGCCGCGGCGAGCCCTTGCCTCAAGCCGCGCCGGCCTGAAGCCGCGCCTCGTCTACTTCCGCGAGGGCCTGCTTCAGGATCGCGAGCACGACGTACCACCCGACGACCACCAGCACCAGCAGCTTCAGGTAGGGGTGGACCAGCAGGTCCGCGTCCCAGAGCCCGTGGAGAACGACCGCGATCCCCCAGCGCCGAACCACGTCCGGGTGCGTGAGCATCGAGGTCGCGAAGGGCCGATCCCCCTTCACGCGCCAGAGCGCCGAGCCGACCATCGCGGTCCAGATCACGTGCCCGCCGGGCGAGAGCAGCGCGCGGATCGTGATGCTGTCGAGCACGCCGCTCCAGCCCCCCGCGAAGAGCGCCCGCAGCGCGTAGCCGGCGGACTCGAAGCCCGCGAAGCCGGCCCCGACCGCGGCGCCGAACAGCAGGCCGTTCAGCTGCCACTTGTAGCGCTGCTGGCGCACCACGATCAGCAGCGCGAGCGCCTTGCCCGTCTCCTCGGTCACGCCGGTGAGCAGCGCCGGCAGCAGCGAGCCCACGCCCGAGCCCGGGATCACGCGAAACAGGAACACGGTGGCGATCAAGCTCAGGGCGCCGCCGAGGAACAGCATCTTGCCGACCTGGTAGACGGAGACGTTGCGGGGCGTGTTGAGCTCGAAGAACAGCACCACCACCGAGAAAGGCACGACGAACGAGCCGATCACGATCAGCCCCGGCAGGAAGTTCACGTTCTGGAACTGCTCGATCCCCAGGTACAGCAGGAAGTAGGTCGCGAGCGCCCCGCCCAGGATGCGCCAGAAGATCCGCGGCGTGGGCCAGCCCGCGGGAAGCTGCGCGAGCGTGGGCGTCGTCAAGCGCGTCCCGACGACGAGCTCCTCCTCGATGTCCTCGGATCGCGTGGCCCGCTGCAGGCCGCCGACCAGGATCTGTCCGACCGGCATCGACGAGATCGTCGGCAGGTCCGACGCGGCGCTGATGCGGGCGCCGATGCCGCCCAGGACGCCGCGCCCGGCCACCGCCGCAGCGTCGCCGGCGGGCAAGGGCGGTGGCGCCTGAGGCGCGGGCGCCACGAGACCCGGCACGCTCGCCGCGGGCAGCCAGCCGCTCAGCGACTCGGACCAGACGAGGGTCTGCGGCGTGAGCTTCGCCTCGCGCAAGAGCTGGGCCAGCGCCTCCCGGCCCACGGGGCCGCGGCGATCGTCGCCCACCGCGTAGAACCACTGCTCGGCCATGCCCGTCCTCCGGTGTTGCTCTGGAGATGCGCGATCCTAGCATCGGAGCCCCGGCCGCCGGTCGCGTTGACGAGCGGGGAGGTGCGCGCATAGCATCCTCGGATCCCTCGGTAATCCCCGTCCTGGGAGGTGTCGTGGCCGGCGCCGGCGACCAGAAACAGCCACAGCCCGACGAGCTCACCGAGATCACGATCCCCGAGGCGCCGAGGCCGGCGGGGAACGAGACCGTCGGCGGGCTGCTGGGGGAGCGCTACCGGGTCCTGGCACGGCTCGGGGCGGGCGCCTTCGGCGAGGTGTACCGCGCGCACGACAGCGACCTCGGGCGCGACGTGGCGGTCAAGCGGATCCGGCTCGAGGCCTTCGTGGAAGCCTCGCAGCTCCAGGACGTGCAGCAGCGCTTCCAGCGCGAGGCGCAGGTGGCGGCGCGGCTGCGACACCCCAACATCGTCACCACGCACGACATCATCAAGGCGCCCGTCACCTTCATCGTTATGGAGCTGGTCGAGGGCCAGACGCTGCAGGCGCTGCTGCAGCAGCGCGGCCGCCTGCCGCTCGACGAGACGACGCAGCTGATGGCGCAGGCGGCCGCGGCCCTCGACCACGCGCACGCCAACCAGGTGGTGCACCGCGACGTCAAGCCCGCCAACATCATGATCGAGCCCGGCGGCCACGTGAAGGTGATGGACTTCGGCATCGCCAAGCTCGAGACGGGCGCGAACCTCACCACCACCGGCTCGATCATGGGCACGCCGAACTACATGTCCCCGGAGCAGGCGAAGGGGCTGAAGGTGGACGGGCGCTCCGACCTGTTCTCGCTCGGCTGCGTGCTCTACGAGTGCCTGACCGGGGTGAAGCCCTTCCAGGGCGCGAGCGTCTCGGTGATCCTGGTCAAGATCCTCACCGAGGAGCCGCCCGCCGTGGACTTCGCGGCGACCGGCCTGCCGCTCGAGATCGGGGCCGTGCTGAAGCGAGCCCTGGCGAAGGACCCGGCGGCGCGCTACCCCACCGGCGCGCTGCTGATCGAGGCGCTGCGCACTGCCGGCCAGACGACGCTGGTCGCGGCGCCCACGGCGGGCCGCATCGTCGCTCCGCCGCCGCTGCCGCCGCCCGCGTCGCCGGCGGCCGCGGCCGTCGTCGATCCGAGCGCCGCGCGAGCGCCGCGGTCGGGAGGCCGGCTGGGCCTCGGCCTGCTGGCCGCCGTGCTGCTGGTGGCGGCGCTCCTGGCCACCGGTTCTCTCGCCGGACTCGGCGGGGAGACCCGCGTCGCGGGCGAAGGAGGCGGGCTCGTGCTCGAGGAGACGCCCGGCCTCGTCGGCCGGGTGATGGGCCGGCAGCCGCGACTGCGCGTGACGGTGCCGGCGGGCACGCGGCTGCGCCTGGCGGTCGAGGCGCCGCTCAGCTCCGAGACGGCGCGCGCCGGCGACGGCTTCTCGGCCGAGTCCACGAGCCCCGTGCGAGTCGAAGGGGTCGAAGCCGTCCCCTCGGGAGTGCGCTTCAGCGGCAGCGTCAGCGAAGCCGCCCCGGCCAGGGACTCGGAGGGCCGCGGCCGCATGACGCTCGTGCTCGAGTCCGTCCAGCTACCCGACGGCAGCCGCGTGTCCGTGAGCACGCGGCCGCTCGTGCTGCGCGCCCCGAGCACGAAGAAGAAGGACGCGGGCATCGTGGGCGGCCTGGCAGCGGCGGGAGCCGTGGTTGGCGGCTTGATCGGGGGCAAGGGCGGCGCCGTGGGCGGCGCGGTCGTGGGCGGCGCCGCGGGCGTCGCGGTGGTCACGACCGACGGGGGCAGAGAGGTGGCGCTCGCCGCGCGTGCGTCGCTCTCGGTCGAGGTCGCCGAGCCGTTCAGCGTCACCCGCTCGAAGGAGCCCTGAGGGGCGCGTCTACTCCCCGATCACGTGCACGAACACCTCGCGCCTCTGCCGGGCGTCGCGGTGCTCCCAGAGGTAGAGCCCCTGCCAGGTGCCGAGCACGAGCTCGCCGCCGTGGACCGGGACCTGCTCGCTGGTGCGCGTGAGCGCGGCCTTCACGTGGCTCGGCATGTCGTCCGGTCCCTCGGCCGTGTGGGTGAACATGGGGTCGCCGTCGGGCACGAGGCGGCTCAGGAAGCTCTCCAGGTCTCGCCTGACGTCCGGGTCGGCATTCTCCTGGATCACCAGGCTGGCCGAGGTGTGGCGCACGAACAGCGTGCACAGGCCTTCCCGCACGCCCGCGCGCCCGAGAACCTGTCGCACCCCCTCGGTGATGCTCGTCAGACCGCGGCGCGTGTCGATTCGAAGCGTCTCGGAATGCTGCTTCAGCGCTGCTCCTCCCGTGGTGGCGGGGCGGAATCGTACCTGATCGGTCGCTCCTGTATGAAAGCGCGACACTTTGTCCGAGACTCGGAAAGTCATGCAGCGGACTTCTCACTCGCGCCGGAGCAACAAATCCAGTTCTGTTCATGCGTTACACGAAACGCGATCGCTTGGCACCTCGTTTGCTACGAAGGAGGCCCGAGGGAGATTGTGTCTGTCTGCCTGACGGGTAGCCTCGACGACTTCTCGATCCAGGACATCCTGCAGATCATCGCTTTCGGGCGAAAGACGGGGTGCCTCTCGCTCGAAACCGAGGCCACCGGTGGGGCGATCGTGTTCCGGAAGGGACGCGTGCTCGCGTCCGTGGACGACGGCCGGGCCCCGCTCGAGGCCGAGCTTCGCCTGCTGCGCGGGTACGCCCGGGACGAGGTGATCCGGCGGCGGATCGCCGCCTCGGTCGACCGCTTCGCGCGCAGCCGGCAGGGCGACTTCAGCTTCCTCGCCTCCGAGCATCCGCCCCGCGTGATCGACGGGCGCGACATCACCCCGGAGACGCTCGACACGGGCATCGAGGTGATCGAGCTGCTGCTGCAGCTCGTGTCCAACCAGGACTGGCCCGGCGCCGCCTGAGACCGCCCTAGAGCAGCGTGCTCGCGAGCTCCGCCAGGTGGCTGCGCTCGCCCTTCATCAGGTTGACGTGGGCGAAGAGATCCTGCTCCTTCATGCGGTCCACCAGGAAGGTGAGCCCGTTCGACTGGCTGTCGAGGTAGGGCGTGTCGATCTGGTGGATGTCGCCGGTGAAGACCACCTTCGAGCCCTCGCCGGCGCGAGTGATGATCGTCTTCACCTCGTGCGGCGTCAGGTTCTGCGCCTCGTCCACGATGAAGAACACGTGGTCGAGCGAGCGGCCGCGGATGTAGGCGAGCGGTGCGATCGAGATCTTCTCGTGCTCGATCATTTCGGCGAGCGCCTTGTGCTCGCGGCTCTCGGGCGAGAGCCTGTGCCGGATCACCGAGATGTTGTCCCACAGCGGCTGCATGTAGGGGTCGAGCTTGCTCTTGACGTCGCCCGGCAGGAAGCCGATGTCGCGGTTGCCGAGCGGGACCATCGGCCGCGCCAGGTAGATCTGGTGGTAGAGCCGGCGCTGCTCGAGCGCGGCGGCGAGCGCCAGCAGCGTCTTGCCGGTGCCGGCGCGGCCGGTGAGCGTGAGCAGCTGCACCTCGGGACGCATCAGCGCGTCGAGCGCGAAGATCTGCTCGGCGTTGCGCGGCTCGACGCCGTAGGCCGCGCGCTTGGTGACACGCTCGAGCGTGCCGGCCGCGCGGTTGTGGTGCGCCAGCGCGGAGAGGCTGCCGTTGCGCATCACCAGGTACTGGTTCGGCAGCAGCCGCTCGCGGTCCTTGAACTCGGCGAGCGGCACCCCGTGCGGCTCGTTGTGCAGCCGCGTGATCACCTCGCCCGAGAGGCCCTCCCAGCACGCGGTGCCGGGGTAGAGCCGCTCGATGTTCGGCACCTTACCGGTGGTGTAGTCCTCGGCCACCAGCCCGAGCGACTTCGCCTTGATCCGCAGGTTGACGTCCTTGCTCACCAGGATCACGTCGCGGTCCTTGCGGCGCCCGCGCAGCTCCTCGGCGAGCGCCAGGATGCGGTGGTCGGGCTTGCCGAGCGCGAAGGCATGGCTGACGCGCGACGCGGAAGGCTCGCCGACTTCGAGAAACAGCCGGCCGCGCCCTTCTCCCAGCGGCAGCCCGTCGCTGAGCGGCGCCTCGCCGAACAGGCCGTCGAGCTCGCGGATGAACTGCCGCGCCTCGAGGTTGATGAGGTCGTTACCGCGCTTGAAGCGGTCGAGCTCCTCCAGCACGACGATCGACAGCGCCACGTCGTGCTCCTGGAAGTTGTAGATGCAGGTGTGATCGAAGAGAACGACGTTGGTGTCGATCACGAAGAGCTTCTTCATCTTTCCTCGCTGGCCTAGACGCGGTGGACGGGCGGCGGGGTTCCCCGGGGAGACCGGGAGTCGATGGAGCAGTGACCGGGGTTCGGATGCGGCGGGGGGGAGCGTGTCGCGACGAGGCGGCTGAGACGCTCAAATCGCGTCTAGGGTAACGCTTCAGGACAGCGCGTGCAAGTAGCTTTTGCTGCGTATTTTTCGCACACCTCGGTCACGCCACTGTCACCGCACCCCACCCCCTCGCGGGAGCCAGTTCGGCACGCCCTTCTTGTCGCGCAGGATCAGGCTCAGCGACCCCTTGCTGATCTCGCGTGCCACGACCAGGCCGCCCTTGCCCGGCCGGGAGCCGGTGACCGTCAGCTTGTCCCCGACGGCGATCTCGAACTCCAGCTCGTGCAGGAAGCTCACCGGGCACGCGTGGACCTCGATGGCCTCCTCTTCCGTCTTCAGGACCAGGTGAAGTCCGGGATGGTCGCTCGCCACCTTCGACTCGTGGATCTCGGTGACCTCGCCCCTCACCGTCACCTCGGCGGCCACGTCGTACTCGGGCGCTCTCGGCTGCGCCAGGGCGGGCAGGGCGGCGAGCGCGGCGCCCAGGCAGCAGACAGTGAGCCCTCTCATGACATGCCTCCTCGGGCCGGCGTCAGTGCGTGCAGAAGTCCGCCACGGTCGGGTGGACCGCTCGCTCGAAGTCGGCCCAACGCAGGCGCACGGCCTCGCGGTGGTTGCCTGCCTGGAACACCATCTCCCGCTCCCGGGCCAGGTGCGTGTCCACGAACACGGGAAGCCCGTACAGGTTGCCGAAGGGCGGCATCGCCCCCGTCTCGCAGTCCGGGAAGACGTCGTGCATCTCGATCTCCGGCACCAGGGTCAGCCCCTCGAAACCCGAGATCTCCTCGAAATGCTTCAGGTCGAGCCGGCAGGAGGCCGGCAGGACCGCCATCATCGGAGGACCGGAGGACGGCCGCACGACCACGACCTTGGCCATCTGCCAGCCTGAAACGTGGCTGGCGTGGGCGACCCCCTGGGCGGTGAAGGCCAGGGAGTGCGCCAGCAACTCGTAGGGGATCTGGCTCCCCTCGAGAAAGCTCTGCACGCGAGCGTTCATCGGCATGGCGCCACCTCGCTCCAGGCGCGGCGCGCCTACCGGGGGTGACACCTGTCGCGTCACGAGGGAGACGCGAAGCGCCTGTCTTCCCGAATCTGCTCCCGGCGAGGCTCCCCGGCCTATAGATCGCTTGGCTCAGTCTCAGGGCTGCTCGGGGGCGACGGCGGGCCGGGCCTCGGGCGCGACCGAGGCCGGGATCGGGATCAGCAGGATCTCGATCCTCCGGTTCAGGCGTCGGCCCGCCTCGGTGTCGTTACTCCCCCGGGGCCGGAACTCGGCGTGCGCCGACGCGGAGAGCAGGGTCGGGTCGAGCTTCGCCTGGTCCTGCAGGAAGCGCACGACGTTCGTGGCGCGCGCGGCCGACAGCTCCCAGTTCGTCGGGAAGCGCCTGGCCAGGGCTCCCCGGATCGGGACGTTGTCGGTGTGTCCCTGGACGTCGACGCGCCGGTTCGGGGCCTTGGCCAGGACGGCGCCGATCTTCCCGAAGACCGCGATACCCGCGGGCTTGAGCGTGGCTTCGCCGGAGTCGAATAGCACCTCGTCCACCAGGTCGACGCGGAGCTGGTCCTTGATCCTCTCCACCTGGACCGTCTTGTCGGCGATCTCGCTCTTCAGCTCGGACACGAGCTCGTCCTGCGTCGAGCGCAGGGCGACGAGCTCCTTCTCCTTCTCGGCCACCTTCTCGGCGAGCTCGGCCCCGGAGCGCTGGAGCTGGTCGCGGATGATGGTCAGGTCGGCCACCTGGGTGCGCAGGCTCGCGAGCTGCTGGGCGCAGACCGACGCCGCCTGCTCCGCCAGGGCGAGAGCGTCCTTCTGCGGCCCCAGCACGAGCATGTAGAAGGCGGCCCCGGCCGCCAGCAGGATGACGAGGAGCAACCCCAACCACTTCGCCATGTTCCGCCTCCCCAAGCTCAGAGCCCGCCCGGTCCCGGGCGAGGCACGGCTGTCGTCCCGAGCTCGACCCGCACACCGTACCAGATCCGCGCCGGGGTCAGGACCAGGTCGGCGGGCCGGGCCTCGACGCGCAGGGCGCGGCCCGGCAGGGGCAGCTCCCGGTCGACCTCGAGCGGCAGCCGCAGCGACCGCTCGAGCAGGCGGCGCGGCAGGGTGACCTTCACGCCGCGCGCGAGCACGCCGCGGATCTTCTGCGGCACGTCGGCCCGGCCCAGGGCCGCGCGGCACAGCGCGCCCCGGCTCGCGATCAGCCGCTCGACGTGCCCCCACGCCTCGGCGGACGGCTCGATCGGCAGCTCGAGCACGACGTCGCCGAACTCGGGCTCCGCCACCAGCGAGGAGTCGTCGACGCGGATTCGCACGGTGCCCTCCAGCGTGTGGGTGCGGCGCGGCACGCCGGCCGTCACCTCGCGCGTGATGTCGACGTCGCCGCACACGGCGCCCGCCATCCCACGCCCGTCCCACCGGAAGCGCAGGCGCGCCCGTCCGGCGCCGTCCTCGATCGCCACCGGCAGCGCCACGCGCACCCGGCCGTCGCCGAAACGCAGGCGGGGCCGGCCCGGGCGCAGCACGGCGCCCACCTCGTGGACGTGGACGCTCAACGCGAAACGGCCGACCGTCCTCTTGCCGAGCAGCAGGCGCGCCTGCACCTCGTCCGCCTTGCGGAAGCGCAGGTCGCGCAGCGTGACCTTGATCCCGGAGCCGAGCCCCGCGAGCGCCTCGCCGGCGAGGCGCTCGGCGACCCCGGCCGGCACGCCGACCAGCACGCTCTCCCCCGCGCTGTCGCGCAGCCGCGCCTGCTCGCGCAGCCGACGCTCGAGCCGCTCCGACAGCCGCCGGACCTCGCGGCGCTGGCGCTCGAGCGCCTCGGGCCCCGGCCCCCACCAGAAGCGCGCATAGCCGAAGCCCGCGGCGAAGAGCGCGGCGGCGACCAGAGCGGCCCGCGTCCAGCGCCTCACGAGCCCGCCTGCGCCCCTGCAGGAGTGCGCTCGGCCGAGGCGCTCACGTCGAGCAGCACCCAGAGCCGGCCGCCGAGCGGCACGACCTGCGCCAGCGCCACGCGGAAGCGCAGGCTCCCGCTCGGGACCTCGAACGGGCCCGCGCGGATCCCCTCGAGCTCGAGGGCGCGCTCGAAGCGCACCGGGATCGCGAGCGGCGGGATCTGCAGCGCGAGCGCCTCGAGCGTCGGTGCGCCGAGACGGTCGAGCAACAGCTCGAGGAGCTCCCGGGACAGTCCCTCGGCCCCGGCCTGGCGCACGAAGGCGCGGTCGAGCGCCACGCGGGCGCTCACCTGTCCCCCGCGCTCGCCCACCTCGAAGCGGTGCAGCCCCCCGTGGACCACGACGTCGGCGAACGTGCCGGGCGCGCTCGCACGGCTGACACGGCCGCGCAGCGTGACGCGACTCTCACCACCGTCGAAGGCCACCGCGGCGGTCTCCAGGCGCACCCGCAGGTCGGGAGCGGCGGCTGTTTCCACCGGCAACGTCAGCTGCAGCAGGTCGCGCACCAGCTCCTGCCCGATCCCGAGCGTGACGTGCTTCGACGAGAAGGCCTGGTCCGTCTCGACCGCGGCGATCAGGCCGCGCAGCGTGTCGGCCTGGCGGCTGAGCGCCCGGGCTTCGGCGCGTGCCGCCGGCCCGCCGTCCCGGCAGCCCGCGAGCGCGAGCAGCGTGAGTGGGATCGCCAGTGCCGGCCGGTCCATGCCGCCGCCAAGCCTACAGGCAGCCGGGGCGCACAGAGGTGCGCTGCCGCACGCCGACGATGGGGGTCAGGTCTTGAATCTTGGCATGAGGGGCGCCACGACAAGCCGGGGGGAGCCAGCAACGGACGGGCAACGCTGGACAACGGGCGAACGGACCGGCCAGAGAAGGGTCAGGTCTTGAAATGGCCGATGCTGACGGAAAGGCATCGATTGAAGACCTGACCCTTAGAAGATCTCCAGGTTGATGTACTTCTTGGGGTGGGCCTGGAAGTCGGCCAGCAGCTTGTTCAGCTCGACCGTGGCCTTGTTCAGGTTGGCGGTGGCCTCGGAGGCGTTCTTGTAGAGGCTGTCGTCGGTGCTCAGCTTCCCGAGGGTTCCTTCGCCGCGGTCCATGCGGGCGAGGATCGACTCGACCGACTTCGAGGAGCGGTCGAGCGTCGTGAGCGTGCCGTCGAGACGGGCCACCAGCTCGTCCAGCCGCTTGACCGTGCGCTCGAGATCCGGGCCGGTCGTGACCCGCTCGAGGCCCTCGGCCGAGCGCTTCAGGCTGGCGGACAGGCCGCGCAGCTCGCCGCGCTGCTCCTTCAGGATCGCCTGCAGGCTCGCGAGCGACTCGTGCGCGCCCGACGCCCCGCCCTGCAGGTCCTTCACCATCTGGTCCGAGAGCAGGCCCTGCACGCGCTTCGCCACCTTGTCGGCCTCGCCCGCGAGCTCGTCCATCTTGTCGAACAGCCCCACGCCGGTGCCGCCCGGGATGCGGTCGCCCCAGCTCACCTTCTGCGCCGAGCTGCCGGGAATGACGTCGGCCACCATGCCCCCGAACAGGCCGCTCGCCTTGATCTCGACACGCGAGTCCTTGCTGACCGGGTACTCGCCCTCGATCTCGAGCCGGACGTCCACGCCCTGGGCGCCGATCGTGAAGCCCATGATGCGACCGATGTTGACGCCGTGCATCAGCACGGGGTCGCCCTTGCGGATGCCGGACGCATTCGGCACGTTGGTGGTGATGATGTAGCGGCCGCGGAACAGCGCCGCGTCGGTCATCACAGCGAGCGTCACTAGCGTCGCGGCGAGGCCGGCCAGGACGAACAGGCCCACCCAGGCCTCGCGGTGCTTGCCGCGTGACGGCGGCGGGGGCGGCAGCGGCTTGTCGGTGCTCACGTCTCCTCCTCGATATCCTCTTCGGGCTGCCCCCGCTCGACGAGCTGAAGCGCCGCCTCGGCCGCCGCCTGGCGGTCGGCGAAGGCACGGACCACGGGGTCGACGCTGGCGCGGAAGCCGGCGGGCGTGCCGACGAAGCGCAGCTTGCCGTGGGTGAGCAGGGCCACCCTGTCGGAGATCTCCAGGGCCTGCTCGATGTCGTGCGTCACGACGATCGACGTGACGTGCGTGCGCTCGCGGATCTCCAGGATCAGGCGCGAGACCGCGGCGGTGTTGACGGGATCGAGCCCCGTGACCGGCTCGTCGTAGAGCAGGATCTCCGGCCGCCCGACGATGGCCCGGGCGAGGCCGACGCGCTTGCGCATGCCTCCCGAGAGCTCGGACGGCAGCTTGTGCAGCACCAGCGCGGGGTCGAGGTTCACGTCCTCGAGCGACTCGCACACCTTGCGCAGGATCTCGGGCCTGCGGGCGCGCTTCGCCTCCCCGTCGGGCAGGCCCGTGCAGACGTTCTCGAACACGGTCATCGAGTCGAACAGCGCGGCGTACTGGAACACGTAGCCCACCTTGCGGCGAATCTCCGTGAGCGCGTCGCGTTCCGACTGGTACACGGAGACGCCATCGATGCGCACGTCGCCGCGGTCGGGCACCAGCAGGCCGTTCGTGGTCTTGAGCAGCACGCTCTTGCCGGTGCCCGAGGGCCCCACGATCGAGAGCGTCTCGCCGGTCTCGACGCTGAGGCTCACCCCGCTCAGCACCGGCTGGTCGAAGGCCTTGTGGACGTCGATGTATTCGATCACGTCAGTTCAGGAACAGCGGGGGGAAGGTCGCGTCCAGCACCAGCACGGTGATGATCATGAACACGACGGCGTTCGTGGTGGCGCGCCCTACGCCCTCGGCGCCGCCACGCGTGCCGAAGCCCATGTGCACCGAGATCAGCGGGATCACGAAGCCGAACACCAGGCCCTTGCCGATCGAGTAGAGCAGGTCCCAGCTGTGCCAGAACATGCGCGCCCCGTAGAGAAACGACTCGGGGCCGAGGCCCACCGCGAAGCGCGCCGCCACCAGGCCCGCGAAGACCCCGATGAAGTTCGCGAGGCCCACCAGCAGCGGCATCGCGATCGTCCCCGCGATGATGCGCGGCGCGGCGAGCACCGGGACGGGGTCCCGGCCGAGCGAGTAGAGCGCGTCGATCTGCTCCGAGACCTTCATCGTGCCGATCTCGGCCGTGATGCGGGCGCCGACGCGGCCGATCAGCACGAACGAGGTCATCACCGGCCCCAGCTCCAGCACGATGCTCGAGGTGACGACGCTCCCGAGCACGTAGAGCGGGATCGAACTCGTGAACTGGTAGCCGCCCTGCTGCGAGGTCACCACACCGGACAGCACCGCGGTGACCGCCACCAGCGGGATGCTGCCCACGCCGACCGACATCAGCTGCGCCAGCACGTCGCGGAGCGCCACCCGCCCGGTGAAGGTGACGGCGAACACACGCCACACGAGCAGCGTCATCTCGCCGGCATGGCGCGTGACGCTCTCCGCGGTGCGGCCGATGCGCGCGAGCAAGCCGATCAGCGTCTTCAGGAGCAGCCGTTGCATGGGTATGGCGCGCACGAGCCGGGGATCCGGCGAGGCGCACAAAGACCTATCTTACGACAGCTTACGGGCGCTTGCGGTAGAATCGCCGGGCTGACATGCCCACCGAGCGGCGAAAGAACCCCCGCATGGGACTCGCCATCCCGACGCGCGTCCAGGGCTTCCTCGCCGACGGAACCGTCTGGGACGAGATGACGACGACCGTGGACGTCTCGTCGGGCGGGGCCTGCTTCAACCTGACTCACGAGGCCGAGCTCGGCCAGGTCCTGCTGCTGACGCTGGCGCTGCCCAAGCGGCTGCGCCAGCACGACCTGACGGACTCCAGCTACCGCGTCTACACGCTGGTGCGGGGTGTCAGGCGCCGCGCGGACCAGCGGCGCGTGGGCGTGATGTTCTTCGGCAAGTACCCGCCGCGCGGATTCCAGGAGCGGCCGGCGGCGCGCTACCTGCTGCCCTCGGACTCCATCGTCAACGCACCCGCGCCCCAGGGACTGCGCGCGGGCGAGACCCCCTACGACGGCACGGCGTCGGTACCCGAGGCCGGCTCCCCCGAGGACCCGCCGCTCGACACGCTGGTCGGAGCCGGCGGCACGCCGCCGCCGCCCCTGCCGGACGACTCGGCGTCCCGCTACACGCCCCCGCCGATGACGGCGCCCTCCACGATCCCGAAAGGACGCGCCGGCGTGCCGCCCGCGCCGCTCCCGGGGGCAGCCACACCGGAGTTCCACGCGACCAGCGAGGTGCCGACCGACCGGCGCGGCGGCCCGCGCACCGACCTGTTCGTCAACTTCACGATCCAGCTCGTCGACGAGTGGGGCGTCGTGCTGCAGGAGGAGCTCACGGTGGCCGACAACGTGAGCCGCAGCGGCGCGCGCGTGATGACGACGCTGACCTTCCAGGTGGGCGACACCATCCTGCTGCAGGAGGCGAACGGCGGTTTCGCGACGCGCGCCGAGGTCCGCGGCATCTCGAAGGCGCAGCCCACGATCGAGCGCCTGCACCTGCGCTTCCTCGACCGCCAGGCCCCGGACCGCCTGCTGCGCCAGTAGCCTTAGCGCCCGCCGAGACGATGGGCGCGCTGCCCGACAACGACCGAGGACCACGGGTAGCGGCGGAACCGGAGGGCTCCCGGGGCGGGTCCCCGGTCAGGCGCACGGACCCGGCACGGGATCCCGGTCCGCCGCGGAGACGATGACCCACGGCCCGACAACGACCGAGGACCACGGGTAGCGGCGGAACCGGAGGGCTCCCGGGGC